>JANYIZ010000018.1 GCA_025408445.1 Frigoribacterium sp.
CCGGTCGCCGTCTGAGTGAGCGCCGTGCGTTCGTAGTTCTCATTGAGACCCGTGAGTGCGCTTATTCGCGCCCACGAGTGCCGCGTTACTGCCTATTTCGTCCGGTCACCGTCAGTGACTGTCGCGGGCTGGCGACGTGACGGCGCATCCGGGTAAGTTACCGCGCGCTTTCGCGCCCGTGGGTGACACGCGCGCCTTCGCGCCCGTGGCGTCATCCACAGCTTCGCGCCCGTGGGTGACACGCGCGCCTAAAGATGCGGGCGCGCGTGTCACTCGGTGGCGCGAAGGGGGTGCGACGGGCGTGCGGCGACCCTTCCGGGGGCGCGCCCGCAATCAGTAGGGTTCACCCGCGGACGGGGCGTTGCACCGAACACCCACCGTGATTCACTGCCACGCGATGGCGTGATTGGACCCGGTGAAGGTACCCGATTGAGGGCGAGAGCCAGGATGGCCCGTGAGCCTGCGAATCAGGCAAGACCGAGCTGCTGCATGAGGGAGAGCTGGTCGCTACTGCCCCATCGCTCGACCAGCTTCGCGTCCTCGAATCGGCTGATCTGCAAACCGTGCACCGAAAACGACTTACCTGTGGGCGGGTGCCCCTGGAAGGGTCCGTCGTGGGTTCCGCTGAGCGTGTAGGCAAATGACACGTCAGTCTCGTTCGCGACGAGACGATCGACCTCGATGTGCAGGTCGGGGAAGGCTGCACGCAGTTCCCCGAACATGTCTCGGAAGCCCTGCGGCCCTGCTACCTGGCCGGGAGCCGGGTCGTGATCGACCGAATTGGTGGCGACGAGGGTGTCAAGCTCGTCGAGACGACCGCTGTTGACGGCGCTTCCGAACGCCTGCTGGCTCGCGATGTTCTTCTGCTGCGACATTGTTGGATCCTTTTGTCGGTGGATGATTCCGCCGACGGTAACCCGCTCGTCGGGAAGCGCGCGAGATTCGCAGGGAACACTCAACCGGCCGTCGGTCAAGTAGTTTTAAAGGGTGAGCGAAATCAGCACAGCCCTCGAATCGCAGTATGCCGAACTCCGGGCGAAGAACCTCTCGCTCGACCTCACGCGGGGCAAGCCGTCACCCGCCCAGCTCGACTTGTCGCACGCACTGCTCACACTGCCCGGCGAGGGCGATTATCGTGATGCGGCCGGTACCGACCTGCGGAACTATGGCGGTCCGGACGGGCTGATTGAGCTTCGCCAGATCTTCTCCGAGCTGCTCGTGATCCCGGTCGACCAGCTGCTCGCCGCGGGCAATGCAAGCCTTGCGATCATGCATGACGTCATCGTTACCGCGCTCCTGCACGGCGTGTCCGGCAGCGTCGGTCCATGGCGGGACGCGCCGGGGTTGTCGTTCCTCTGCCCCGTTCCCGGGTACGACCGCCACTTCGCGATCTGCGAGGCCCTGGGCATCCGCATGATCCCGGTTCCGTGCGTCGACGGACGCCTCGACCTTGACACTATCCGTCGTCTCGTCGCTGCGGATGCTGGCATCCGCGGCATGTGGGCGGTGCCGATGTACGCGAACCCCACCGGCACGAGCTTCAGCGTCGAGGAGATCGAAGCGCTCGTGAGAATGCCGACGGCCGCCCCCGACTTCCGGTTGTTCTGGGACAACGCCTACGCCGTGCATCACCTCACCGACGACGAGCCCGTCGTGATCGATGTGCTCGCCGCGGCCGAGGCGGCCGGCACCCCAGACCGTCCCTTCGTCTTCGCGTCGACCTCGAAGATCACCTACCCGGGGGCCGGCATTGCGTTCTTTGGAGCGTCGCCGAGCAACATCGCCTGGCGCAAGCACCACACCGCAGTTCAAACGATCGGCCCCGACAAGATCAACCAGCTCCGCCATGTGCGGATGCTCGGCGACGCCGAGGGCGTTCGCCGCCTCATGCGCGCCCACCGCGCCATTGTCGAGCCGCGCTTTGCCGCGGTGCTCGAGATTCTCGAGAGTCGGCTCAGCGGGGTTGCCACCTGGACGACCCCGACGGGCGGATACTTCGTAAGCCTCGATGTTCCCCACGGTGCGGCCTCGGCAGCGGTCGCACTCGCTGGGCAGATTGGCGTGGCCGTCACACCCGCGGGATCGAGCTTCCCCTACGGCGACGACCCCGATGACACGAACATCCGCATCGCGCCGACCTTTCCGTCGCAGGCCGATCTCGAGTCCGCGATCGACGCGCTCTGCACCTGCGTGTTGCTCGCTGTGGAGCGGATGAGCGCCGAGTAAGGTCACCCCGGCTGCTGGCCGAGTAGCGAGCGCCAGCTCTTGTGTGGAAACAGGCCCTTGCGGGGTGCATATCGGGACCAACGCCCAGCTGCGCGCCGACCAGTGACACGCGCGCCCGAACGTTCGGGCGCCCGTGTCGCTCGCTTGCGCGGAGGCCGCCTATAGCATCAGCGGCGGTCGTCGAACCTCGCCAGGGCATCCGCATCCCGCGAGTAGGTCGCCGAGCTGCGGGCGGTGTCGAGCGCGGCGACGGGGTCGGACTGCGCCTCGGCCACCTCGAGCAGCCGCTGTGCCTCGGCAAGGCGGGTGCGGGCATCCGCCCCTACACCGCCGCGTCGGCTCGCGATGAAGTCCTGAGTTGCGGCAATCTGACTGCGAACACTCACCAAAACGCCGACGAGCGCCGTGCTCGCGTGCTCGAGTCGCTGCGCTTGGTTGCGCGCGGTCGCGAGGGTGCTGTCGAGCTCGGCCACGGCAGTCTCGAGCAGGCCGAGGGATGCGGCGGGTTCGCCGCTCACGAGGGAACCGAGCACCGACTCGAGCGCGCTGACGGCGGCACCGATTGCCGCGCCGGATTCTGGATCCGGCGCCGCATCCCAGGCCGACCTCGCCTCCGCGAGGTCGGCCTGGCTCTGGGTCGTGAGCGATGCGAGTCGGTCGGACTGCTCGGCGAGCGATGCGCTGAAGCTGTCCACCGCATCCAATAGCCGCACAGCCCTGGTCGCCGTCACTCGGGCCTCCTGCACCCGGTCGGCGACATCGGTTGCAAGCGGATCCGCGAGTCGAGCAAGTGCGGACTCCGCACCCTGACCCGCGGCGGTCAGCAGCCCGCGCGCCGCGGTGACATTGCCGCTCACCGTCGCGATCGCGGCCGGAGAGTAGCGGATACCGAGCGCGCTGAGGGCGGCCTCCGTGGTCGGGACACGCATCGAAGTCGCGACCACGAGCATCCGCACGGCTGCCAACTCTGTCGGGGCATCCGTCTCGCGGCGGCGCAGCGCATCGAAGGCGGCAGCCTCCGCAACGAGTTCCTGCTGTGATGATTCGCAGAGATGGATGATCCGCGCATTCCATTCCCGCTGCTGAGTCGTCGTGTCGGCCTCGGAGTCGTCGAGCCGTTGCTTCAACCGGAATGACTCGGTGCGATCGCGCCGAGCCGTCACGAGGGCCTCGGCGAAGTCGCGAGTGCGATCCTCACCGAACTGCGCGATCGCGAAACCGAGGTCGTCGTCGGCCTGGGTCACCGCATCATCCAGCCGCACAAGGAGAATGTTTGCGCGCGTCGCGAGATCGCCGTCGACTGCACTGTCTCCCTCGGTGTTGGTGGTTGGCACCGCGGGTCTGCGGCGTCTCCGGCGAACCAGGATGGTGAACCCGGCGATCACCACGATCGCGAAGAGGACGACAATGGTGATGAGCGCGGTCGTCACGGCCTGGACGAGGTCGGAAGAAGCGGCGCGGATTGCCAGGATGAGCATGGCCGATATCTTACGTTTCACGCCCTGTGAGCGATCGAGGTGCACCTCGACGCGCGGCGAAACTCCCCCGCATTTCCCGAGATTCCGGGATGCCCCCGTTAAGGTTGCCCTGTGTGGCGTGCCAATAGACCCCAGGATGACGACTTCTTCGCGGAGCCGGGCGATAGTCATGCCCGGGTGGAGCGGCAGGTGACTTCGCCCCATGCGCTGACCCTCGGCGATCCCAATTACTCGCTCTCGAATGTGGCAGAGCCCACCTGGCAGGGCTGGCGATCCGAACTCTCAGGTATTGGCGGAACCTCACCGCTCCTGCACTTCGTCGACGGGCCTCGCACGCGCATCGAGCTCGGCGCTACCCATCCGGGTGGACTCGCGCAGTTCATCACCGGCAAGTCCACTCTTCTTTCCAACCTGATTCGGGATGACATCGCCCTGCGTGCCGCGAAACTCGCCGCCGCAGAAATCGCCGATAAAAGCCTCGAGCTGGCCACTGCCCGGGGCATCGACTCGATCCACCTCGGAATCGGAATTGCGGAATGGCAGCATGACGGCGTGCAGTTCCGGGCACCGGTGCTTCTGCGCCCGCTCGCCATTCGTCGCTATGGCAGCAACTTCGAGCTCAAGCTCAAGGGTGCCCCGTTTCTCAATCCGGAGTTGTCCCGCGCTCTCGAAGCCCAGTTCCAGATCTCGCTCGATGCGGAGGCCTTCGTCGCGCTCGCCGAGGAAGACGGGTCGTTCAAGCCGAACCCGGTGATCGACCGCCTTCGCGGCCTCACCTCACATCTCGAGTGGTTCAACGTGCAGCCGAGACTGGTCGTTTCGTCGTTCGCCGATGTCGCGCGCGCCATGGAGTCCGACGCCGGTGACCTCGAACATCCGGTGCTCGATGCCCTGGCTGGCAACCCCTCAGCGAAGTGGGCCATCGAGGAGAGCTATTCTCCGGTCGCGCCACACAGCCCCGACCTGCGCACCCCCGAAACCGACACGCTACTGCTCGATGCGGATGCCGAGCAGGAGAACGTGATCGCCCAGATCGCCGGCGGTAATTCCGTGGTGGTCAAGACACTTCCCGGCACCGGCGCCACCCAGACCATCGTCAACGCCATCGGTGCCCTCGTGAGCCAGAACAAGCGTGTGTTGGTCGTGAGCGCACGCCGGTCCTCCCTCGCGGGTATCGCCCAGCGCTTCGGGGATGTCGGTCTCGCTGGCCTCGCGGTCGCTCCCGGCACGCTTCGCCGCGATCTCATCCGCTCGATCGGACGCAACGAGAAGGCACGCGCGCCGCAGATCGGTGAGGTGGATGACGCACTCGTGCGCCTGCGCAAGGTGCTGCTCGACTATCGCGGCGCCGTCGCCCGCACCGACCCGGCTCTGCGCGTCTCCGTGCTCGACTGCCTCACCGAGCTCTCCCGACTCGCCCTGCTTCCCGACCCGCCGGCCACCACCGCGCGGCTATCCCGCGAATCCGTCGAACTCATGGCGGATGACCGCGTCGGCGCCGCCCGGGCGATGGTCGAAGCGGCCGGCCTCGGTGAATTCCGCTATGGTCCGGGAGACTCGCCCTGGTACGGAGCCAACTTCGCGACGAGCGAGGCTGCCTCCCGAGCCCACGCGATCGCCAAGCAACTGAACCACACCGAGTTCCCGCGACTACTCGAGCGCGCGGGCGATCTCATCGCCGGTACGCGCATGCGTCCGTTCGAGACGATCAACGAACTCGGCATCTACCTGCGCCTGCTCATTGACATCCGCGACACCCTCGACCGGTTCCTTCCGGTGGTCTTCGACCGCTCGCTCAGCGAGCTCATCGCCGCAACTTCCGCCCGCAAAGACTCGCCAGAGATGTCGTCGGCGAACCGTCGGCGGCTCAAGAAACTCGCTCGGGAGTACGTACGCCCCGGCGTGCACATCGGGGACATCAATGAGAGCCTGCAGCGCATCCAGCAGCAGCGAATCCTCTGGCAGCGGTTCGTCGCTGCCGGGGTCACGCCGGAGGTACCGGTCGGTATCGCCGACGTGCAGGTGGCGTACCAGCAGGTGGCGCAGGACCTCGAATTCCTCGACGAGCCGCTCGGTGCGGTGACGCGCGAAACCCAGCTCATCCACCTGCCGATCCACATCCTCACCGAAAGACTCGCGGACCTCGCCGCGGAATCGGATGTGCTGAACAACCTGCAGGAGCGCGCCGAGTTGCGCGGCACCCTTCGCCACCTCCAGCTCGACCCGCTGCTCGACGATCTGGCATCGCGCCACGTGCCCGATGAGCAGGTCGCCGCCGAGCTTGAACTCTCCTGGTGGCAGTCGGCTCTCGAGTCGCTGCTCGAGGCGGATCGCGCCCTTCTCAACGCCAACACTTCGGTGCTCGACCGTCTCGAGGCGGACTTCCGCCTTGTGGACGAAGCCCACGCCGCAGGCAGCGCACAGCTGCTGGGCTGGCAGCTCGCCGAGAACTGGAGCATCGGCCTCGTGGACTGGCCGGAGGAGGCATCCGCTCTCAAGTCCGTGCTGCGCGGCCCGTCGATCGACGCCCGGGACCTGCAGGAGGCTGCCCCGCATCTCTCGCGAACGATCGCGCCGGTCTGGCTCGCATCCCCCTATGAAGTGGCGGGCATCACCGACAATCTTTCCTTCGACACCGTGATTCTGGTCGATGCCGGTGCGACGACCCTTGCGGAGAATCTGGCGGCCATCCGTCGTGGCAAGCAGACCGTGGCGTTCGGTGACCCGGTGACGCAGACGCCGTCCCCCTTCACCGTGGGGCTCGCGGGCGCCGACGACATCGTGCAGCTCGACGCGGAGGCGCTCGACGCGCTGCACGGAGAGTCTGCCCTTGCTCGCCTCGGGTCTCTGCTGCCGTCTCTCGCTCTCACGCGTAGCTACCGCGCGGGGGGAGAAGACCTCGCCGAACTGGTAAACCGGCGTTTCTACGCCGGCAAGATCGAGTCGTTCCCCTGGGCGGGCAGCTTCCTCGGTCACGGCAGCATCCGCCTGGATTTCCTGGCCGATGGATCGGGGATGCCCGACCCGGAGTCCGGCGGAGTCGAGAGTGTCGACGCCGAGGTCAACCGCGCCGTCGAGCTCGTGATCGAGCACGCGACGACACGCCCGCACGAGTCGCTCATGGTGATCACTGCCAGCGCCCGCCACGCCGTGCGCGTGCAGCAGGCGGTGCTGGCCGCCACCTCAGGGCGCCCGGAGCTCGGCGAGTTCGTGCTCGGCGATCGACCGGAGCCGTTCACGGTCACGACGATCGAGCAGTCCGTAGCTCAGAGCCGCGATCGGGTGATCTTTTCCATCGGCTATGGCCGGACTCCCCATGGCCGCGTGCTGTCGGACTTCGGTGCTCTCGGGCGCCCGGGTGGCGAGCGACTGCTCGCGGTCGCGATGACCCGTGCGCGCCGTTCCATGGTGATCGTCACGTGCTTCGAAGCGCAGGATATCGACGAGGACCGGATGCACTTCGGTGCGATCGCGCTCGCCGAGATCCTGACCGATGTAACGGCGCGTAATGCCCTCGAGGCCGCAACGGACGACAGCGAGCCGATGCTGGTCGACCTCGCACGGCGGCTGAAACTGCGTGGCCTGCGCGTCGCTCTCGGTCACCGCGGAAAGCTCGGGCTCGTGGCATCCCACCAGGGTATGTGCCTCACCATCGAGACCGATTCCGTCCTGCACGGCACGAGCCTGCGCGAGTCGCTGCGGCTGCGGCCCGAGATGCTTCGGCGCCTCGGATGGCACTACCTCCGTGTGCACGCGTTCGAGCTCTTCAGCGAACCCGACGCCGTGGCTGATCGCATCGTGACCATGCTCGGCGCCACCTCGACGCCAGATACCCAGCCGATCCCGACCGTTGGCGCAGTCGGCATCGCACCGCACCCGGGTTGACGTGGGAAAGCACGACGCGCCTACGCCGCGGGAAAGACCGCGCCGCCGGGTGAGGACAGAGGCCATCGCCGGTTCAGACCCTCATCCGCAAAAAGAACCACCGCGGCACGCCGAGAACGAAAACGACGAGCGTCACACGGCGGATAAGCCGCCGCACTGGGGCCAGACCCATTAGCCGTCTTCACTGCCCAAATTTCACAGGTGGTGCTGCGGCCGCTACTGGGCGGCGTGAGCTCCACCGGTCGTGGTGCTCGTCGGCAGAGTGTGGTCACCCTCGGGCGACGGCTGGCCGGCAAGCAGATCGCGAATCTGGATGAGCAATTCGGTCTCCGTCGGCGG
>JANYIZ010000019.1 GCA_025408445.1 Frigoribacterium sp.
CGCGGCCGGATCGTCTACCGCTACAAGTAGCGCCAACCCGGCGCGCGACAGCTGGAAAGTAACGGCTGATTTGTGTACTCGACATGTTCAATCAACACGTGTTCGATCAACGAATTAGTACGAAGACAGCGAGAGAAGAAAAAAATGAAGGTCGCTCCCAGCGTCAAGCCCATGTGTGAGCACTGCCGCGTCATCCGCCGCAATGGCAACGTCATGGTCATCTGCAAGAACAACCCGCGCCACAAGCAGCGTCAGGGCTAAGAGTTTCACCCGTTCCACATAGCAACACCAGATCCGAACCCGTTCACTTCGAACGGGGGCGGGGACACCAGTGGTCGGAGGCCACTGCACCGGTGCTGCTACAGACCTCCACTCACAACCAGGAGAAGCCACAATGGCTCGTCTAGCAGGAGTCGACATCCCGCGCGATAAGCGCGTCGAAGTCGCATTGACCTACATCTACGGTGTCGGCCGCACGAGGGCACTCAAGACCCTCGCCGATACCGAAATCAGCGGAGAGATCCGCGTCAAGGATCTAACCGATGACCAGCTCATCGCCCTTCGCGACTATGTCGAGGGCAACTTCAAGGTGGAGGGTGATCTTCGCCGCGAGGTGGCCGCCGACATCCGCCGAAAGGTCGAGATCGGAAGCTACCAGGGAATCCGTCACCGCCGTGGACTCCCGGTCCACGGACAGCGCACCAAGACCAACGCTCGCACCCGCAAGGGCCCGAAGCGCACCGTCGCCGGAAAGAAGAAGGCCCGATAGCGAGTCCCCTCGCATCGCCATACAGGTTTTAGGAGAACACAATGGCAGCACCAAAATCGGCCGCTCGTAAGCCGCGTCGTAAAGAGAAGAAGAACATCGCTGTGGGTCAGGCCCACATCAAATCAACCTTCAACAACACCATCGTCACCATCACCGACCCGACCGGGGCAGTGCTGAGTTGGGCTTCGTCCGGCACGGTCGGCTTCAAAGGCTCGCGTAAGTCGACGCCGTTCGCCGCCCAGCTCTCGGCCGAGTCCGCCGCACGCCAGGCGCAAGAGCACGGTGTCAAGAAGGTTGATGTCTTCGTCAAGGGACCGGGCTCCGGCCGCGAGACCGCTATCCGTTCCCTTCAGGCTGCCGGTCTCGAGGTCGGTTCGATCAACGACGTCACCCCGCAGGCGCACAACGGATGCCGCCCGCCAAAGCGTCGTCGCGTCTAACCACTGATTCATCGGTGATCGAGTCCGTCGAGACCGTCCCTCGAGGGACCTCGACAGGTTCGATTACCGGGGTCTCGGGACGGCCGCAAACGGCCAGCTCGGCAATAGGGGCCACCAGCACACGATTTTCGAATACAACTCAATAGACCGGCGGGTCAGCCACCCCGCCGAACGCACAAGTGTCAAATAGTGGACACTTCGCCGAAAGGAATCACCAGTGCTTATTGCACAGCGTCCAACTCTTACCGAAGAGAACATCTCCGAGTTCCGTTCGCGGTTCATCATCGAGCCGCTCGAACCCGGTTTCGGGTACACCCTTGGCAACTCGCTTCGCCGCACGCTGCTCTCCTCGATTCCGGGAGCCGCCGTCACGAGCATCCGCATCGACGGTGTGCTTCACGAGTTTTCGACGATCGCGGGCGTGAAAGAAGACGTCACCGAGATCATCCTGAACATCACGGGCCTCGTGGTTTCAAGCGAGCACGACGAGCCGATCACCGCTTATCTGCGTAAGCAGGGCGTCGGCCAGGTTACGGCCGCGGACATCTCGGCGCCGGCCGGCGTCGAGATTCACAATCCTGAGCTCGTCATCGCGACGCTCAATGACAAGGCGAAGTTTGAACTCGAGCTGACCATCGAGCGTGGCCGTGGATATGTCTCCGCGACGCAGAACCGCAGCGAGTTCAGCGAAGCTGGCCAGATTCCGATCGACTCGATCTACTCGCCCGTGCTCAAGGTCACCTACCGCGTCGAGGCGACTCGTGCCGGTGAGCGTACCGACTTCGATCGCCTCGTGGTCGATGTCGAGACCAAGAACGCCATCACGCCTCGCGACGCGATCGCTTCGGCCGGTCGCACACTGACCGAGCTGTTTGGCCTCGCCCGCGAACTCAACTCGGCAGCGGAGGGCATCGAAATCGGCCCGGCGCCAGTCGATGCCGTGCTCTCGAGCGAACTGAGCATGCCGATCGAGGATCTCGACCTGTCTGTGCGCAGCTACAACTGCCTCAAGCGTGAAGGAATCAACACCGTCAGCGAACTGGTTGCCCTCTCGGAGACGCAGCTCATGAACATCCGTAACTTCGGACAGAAGTCGGTTGATGAGGTCAAGGACAAGCTCGTGGAGCTTGGACTGAACCTCAAGGACACCGTGCCCGGCTTCGACGGCGCGCACTTCTACAGCGGGTACGACGACGTCGAAGAAGCCAACTAGGCCCTCGGTACCAACTTTTCACACCTGGAGAAATGACTAATGGCTGCACCAACTAAGGGACCCCGCCTCGGCGGTGGACCGGCGCACGAGCGCCTCATGCTTGCGAACCTCGCGGCTGCCCTGTTCACCCACAAGAGCATCAAGACGACCGAGACGAAGGCCAAGCGCATGCGCCCCCTCGTCGAGAGGCTCATTACGTTCGCCAAGCGTGGCGACCTCCACGCACGTCGTCGCGTGCTCGCGACGATCGGCGACAAGACCGTCGTGCACGAGCTGTTCACGGAGATCGCACCGCTGGTCGAGTTTCGTGAGGGAGGCTACACCCGCATCACGAAGCTCGGGTTCCGCAAGGGCGACAACGCCTCGATGGTGCAGATCGAGCTCGTACTCGAGCCGGTGACGCCGAAGCCGAAGTCGGCCAAGAAGTCCGCAAAGGCCGAGGCGCCCGTTGCCGAGGCACCGGTCGAGGATGAGTCGGCCGAGCCCGAGGTCGTCGAGTCCGAAGTCGTCGAATCGGACGCGCAGGAAGAGGCCGTCAACGTGGAGACCGCCGAGGTCATCGCCGAGGCGCCCGCTGCTGCGGAAGCGCCTGCTGCGGAAGCAGACGCCAAGGAGTAGCTTCAGACCGCCTGATGGCCCCGCCTTTCGGAGGGGCCATCGGGCGTTAACTCGCGCGGATGGCACGGCGGAGGATGACTCCGGCGAGTACCGTGGAACTATGGCTAGCGAGGCGGTAATCCTGTCCGTGGCCGGACCCCACGGGGTGCGGCAGATGCGTGTCTCGAGCCCGACGCGGGTGCTCTGGCCTGACTCGGGCATCACGAAACTTGACCTCGCCCGCTACATGGTGGAGGTCGGTGTCGCCTTCGTGGGGGCGAACGGTGACCGGCCGATTTCTCTCCAGCGTTTCGCTGAGGGTATCGACGGGGAGCAGTTCTTTTCGAAGAACCCACCTAAGGGAGCGCCGGACTTCGTGCGCGCGGTGCCGGTGGTCTATCCGAGTGGCCGATCGCATCCGCAGCTCGTGATCGACGAACCGGCCGCAGCCGTCTGGGCTGTGCAGATGAATACGATCGTCTTTCATCCGTGGCCGTCCCGGGCGGAGAACACCGACAATCCTGATCAGTTGCGCATCGACCTCGACCCGCAGCCCGGTACCGACTTCGATGACGCCATCCCCGCGGCAATTGAGCTGCGTGCTGTGCTCGCTGAAGTGGGCCTCGATGCCTTCGTTAAGACCTCCGGCAACCGAGGCCTGCATGTCTTCGCACCGATCGAGCCGACACGTGAGTTCCTCGACGTGCGGCACGCGGTGATCGCCGCGGCGCGCGAACTCGAGCGACGGATGCCGAGGGAGGTCACAACAGCCTGGTGGAAGGAAGAGCGCGGCGCGCGCATCTTCATTGACTTCAACCAGGCCAACCGGGACCGCACGATGGCTGGCGCCTACAGCCCGCGAGCGATCGCCCACGCTCCGGTTTCGTGCCCGATTGAGTGGAGTGAGCTCGAGACTGTGGATCCACGATTGCTCACTGTGCTGACGGTGCCGGCCCGATTGGCCAGCACGGGAGACCCCTGGCAGCGGATGGGGGAGAAGCTTGGCACAATCGACCAGCTGTGTGGCTGGTGGGATCGGGATCTCGCAAACGGACTCGGCGAGCTGCCCTTCCCGCCGGACTTCCCGAAGATGCCGGGGGAGCCGCCCCGAGTGCAGCCCAGCCGCGCAAAGCATCCGGAGCAGCCGAGTTCCTAATCGATTCCCTTGGACGCTACAGAGGCGTACGCGCGAGGCCGAAGTGGTTGGGCCCTCGGGCGGGCGGCTGGTCGGCGAGCCGCTGCAACGCATCCGTCACGGCGCGCACGTAGATGAGGCCACCGGCCGGACCGGGATGGATCTGGTCCCTGGCGAGAAGATCGAGCCGCGTCGAAATGTCTTGCTGCCAGTTGGCGAGTTCGACCGAGCGATATTGCTGAGCGAAGCGGGTAAGGGTGTCGTTGACACCGTCTGTCCAGCCTCGCGGAGCCTGCACACTCACGACAAAGATCTCGTGCCGGGGGCCGACGATCGACCGGATCTGGTCGAGGGATTGCCGATCGATTGGCCCGTTGGTGCCGAGGCCGATAAAGAGCACCGGCCGCAGTGCGCCAGAGTCGCGCATCTCCCGCACGATCGCCGGGGCCGAGGACAGCTGTCGGGAGACTGCGGCATCGATCTGGATCCCGGGAAAGCCCGCCTGCAGCTCCGGGGCAGAGGCCAGCATGACCGAGTCGCCGATGGCGTCGATCTGGTCTCCCCTTGGCACAGCAGCCGAGCCTGGCACAGTGGCCGGGCCCGGCGACGGCGTACCGGTTGCCGCGGTGGTCGACGGCTTCGGGCCGGACGGCAGCACCGATTCACGACCGTGCGTGATCGCTGCCTGCGCATCGGTCATACCCGGGTCGACCACTATTGCCCGTCCCGTCGCACCGGAGAGCGTCACAATAAGCGCGATCGCTGAACCGATCGCGCCGATGCGCTGTCGGGAGCGCGGTCGACTGCCGATCCATCGACTCACGGTTGCGCGAAATCCGTCACAGTAGATCGGATGCTCGATGAATCGGTAGGAGGCTCCCGCGAAGATAACCGTGATCGTCAGCGCGATACTGCCGAGCATCCACTCGGTCCCGGGCGGCGGGGGCGTCGGCAGGGCGTCGGTTACCAACACGAAAACGGGCCAGTGCCACAGATAAAGGCCGTACGAGCGCGCACCGATCCAGCGGAGTGGGCTCCAATCGAGCACCGCACCCACGCGTGACCCGCTGATGATTGCGCCCGCGATCGCCACCACGCTGAGCATCGCCACGAGCACGAGGCCACCGCGGTCGACGAAGGGGTTATCCGCCGGAAGTGTGATTACGAGAGCGACGATTCCGAGCACGGCGATCACAGCGATCGCGGGCAGTGAGCGTCGCGCCAATCGACCGGTGCTCGCGGGCCAGTCCCGGTGGAGGTTCGCAAGAGCAGCTCCGATCGCGAGCCCAAAACTATGGGTGTCACTGCCGAAATAGACCCGAGAGGGGTCTCCCGATCCGGCGAGAACGGCCATCGCAACGGCCGAGCCTGCTGCGATTGCCAGCACGATGAAAACGCGCGCTTGGCGCAGGCGCACCGCGAGCACAACAAGTATCACGAACGGCCAGGCCAAATAGAACTGCTCCTCGACCGCGAGCGACCAGAGATTGCGGAAAAGCTCCGGAGTTGTTTCGTCGAAGTAGCTCTGGGCGGCGGCGATAGACAGCCAGTTGCTACTGAAGGTTGCGGCACCGAGTACCTGGCGCCCCAGGTGCACGAGCGGATTACCGCCGACCACCAGCGTCGCGGAGGCCGACACCACCACCACGAGCACAAGAGCCGGCAGAAGTCGGCGAGCGCGCCGCATCCAGAATCCGCCAATTCGGATGCGACCGCTCGAGTCCTTTTCTCGGATCAGGAGTCCGGTGATCAGGAATCCGCTGACTACGAAAAACAGGTCGACACCGAGATAACCGCCGGGAAGGATGCCGGGACCGAGGTGGTAAAGGATCACCGCCCCCACCGCGATGGCGCGAAGGCCGTCCAGCCCGGCAAGGCGGGACGATTGCGGCGCGCTCTCGGCCGGCGTCCGAGCAGGCATCGGAGCGGGAGTGTCACAAACAGTAGGAGTGAAAGTCATAAGGAGACCACCCGAGTTTCGTCGCGACCGAGCGGGAGGTCAACTCCACCGGTGGTCGCGCCACTGGTTATTGGTATGGGTCTTCGCCTCAGGCTGCCCGATCTAGACTCTCCGATGTGGACGTCGAGAATCAGCATGGCGCGAACGTGGATGGGGCATCTCCGGACATGTCGGGACCAGCGCCCGGCACCACCCGCATTCGCCTCGACCTCGCCTACGACGGCGGTAGATTCCTCGGCTGGTCGTCGCAACCGGGGTTGCGCACGGTGCAGGGCGAGCTCGAATCAGCGCTAGCGATCATCTTTGGCAGGCACGGTCCGGTCTCGCCGCTCACCGTCGCGGGTCGCACCGATGCCGGGGTGCACGCCACCGGACAGGTGGCCCATCTCGATGTCACCGCCGCCCAGCTCGGCGTGCTGTCCCGTCCCCGCGGCAAGACCCCTCCGCTCGCTCCTGGCGCACGCTTCGACGGTCCGCGTGCCCTGGGGCGCCGACTCAATGGCATCGCCGGACTCAACGCCGATATTTTCGTGTCGCGCGGTTCCTTCGCTCCCGACGGCTTCGACGCCCGGTTCTCCGCGACCTGGCGGCGGTACCAGTATCGAGTGGCGGATGCCTCTGCGCCCCGCAACCCGCTGCTGCGGGGCCACACCCTGTGGTATCCGGCCGTGCTCGATCTTGACCGAATGAACCAGGCCGCTCACGACCTTCTCGGCCTTCACGACTGGGCATCGTTTTGCAAGCCCCGCGAGGGGGCCACCACCGTGCGGAGCCTCGAGCTCTTCCGCTGGACACGCGCCGATGACGGAGTGTTGACCGCAGAGGTTCGCGCCGACGCGTTCTGCCACAGCATGGTGCGCTCGCTCGTCGGGGCGACCATAGCGGTCGGTGAATCCAAGCTCGATACCGATCGTCTCGTCGAGCTTCGCGATGAGCTCGACCGACCGAGCGACTTTAAGGTGCTCCCGGCCAAAGGTCTTACGCTTATCGAAGTGGGATACCCCCCGGATGCCGAGATGGCCGCGCGCGCGCAAACGACACGTAATCGGCGGCCGGTGGGTGGCGCATCCGCTTCGGCCGACGAACCAACGCCGGGCAGTTTGACCGAAGCGGCGCGCACAAACTATGCTTGACCCTTGGTGCCTGCGACCTGTAACCGGGCATCACGAACTTGAGCCCTCCACCGGCAGCGTTCGCGGCGACATCGTCTCGCGAACATCCATCGGAGTGGGATTCACGAACACCTCATTTCGACACAAGAAAGCAGAATTACTGTGACGCGCACTTTCTCACCCAAGCCCGAAGACGTCCAGCGGGACTGGGTCATCATCGACGCGACCGATATCGTCCTCGGACGACTGGCAACCCATGCGGCGGTCCTGCTGCGCGGCAAGCACAAACCGACTTTCGCTCCCCACATGGACATGGGTGACTTCGTGATCATCATCAATGCGGAGAAGGTCGCTCTCACCGGCTCGAAGCTCGCCCAGAAGCGTGCGTACCGCCACTCCGGGTACCCGGGCGGCCTCAGTTCGATGACGTACATCGAAATGCTGGAGAAGCACCCGACGCGGGCTGTGGAGAAGGCCGTCCGCGGCATGCTACCGAAGAACTCGATCGGCCGGGCTCAGCTCACCAAGCTCAAGGTTTACGCCGGCGCCGAGCACCCCCACGCTGCCCAGCAGCCCAAGACCTACACCCTCGGCCAGGTCGCGCAGTAGCGCGCACCAACAAAACTTAAGGATCCGTACACATCATGGCGAAGATCGAAGATTCACTCGACGAGACAGTTCTCGAGAGCTATTCAACCGAGACCACTCCCGCGGCCGAAACCAAAGCACCCCGTGCCGTTCTCAACGTTCCCGGCGCAGCCGTCGGCCGTCGCAAGCAGGCCATCGCCCGCGTGCGTATCGCGCCCGGATCCGGCACCATCACGGTGAACGGCCGCACCCTCGAGGACTACTTCCCGAACAAGCTTCACCAGCAGCTCATCAACGACCCGTTCAAGATCCTTGATCTTCTCGGCAGCTACGACGTGATCGCTCGCATCACCGGCGGTGGCCCCTCAGGCCAGGCTGGCGCGCTGCGACTCGGTATCTCTCGCTCGCTGAACCAGATCGACGAGGAGAACAACCGCGCAGCCCTAAAGAAGGCCGGATTCCTCAGCCGTGACGCTCGCGTCAAGGAGCGCAAGAAGGCCGGACTCAAGAAGGCGCGCAAGGCTCCCCAGTTCTCCAAGCGCTAACGCGCGCCAGCTGATCGGGTTCTATGCCTCGCCTCTTCGGCACCGATGGCGTTCGGGGCCTCGCGAACGATGTCATCACGGTGGAAGTCGCCGTCGGGCTGGCCCAAGCGGCATCTGTTGTGCTCGGCAAAGGGCGATTTGCTGATGGTCGTCGCGCCTCCGGACGTCGGCCGGTCGGTGTTGTCGCTCGAGATCCTCGCGTCTCGGGTGAGTTCATCGCCGCGGCGGTCATGGCGGGTTTTGCAAGCTCCGGCGTGGATGTCCTCGACGCCGGAATCATTCCGACTCCGGCAGCCGCATTCCTGATCGCGGACGTGAAAGCCGACTTCGGGGTAGTGATCTCGGCCTCACACAACGCGGCGCCCGACAACGGCATCAAGTTCTTCGCTGTCGGCGGCACCAAGTTGCCCGACGAGGTCGAAGATCGCATCGAGGCCGCTCTCGGTGAGAAAAAACTCGCTCCGACCGGTGTCGAAGTTGGTCGCATCCGGCGTTTCGCGGACGCCGAGGACCGCTATGTCGTGCATCTCCTCTCGACGCTCCCGCACCGGCTCGAAGGCATCCATGTGGTGCTCGACTGCGCCAATGGCGCGGCCGCCGGGATCTCGCCGGAGGTCTTCACGGATGCTGGTGCCACCGTCACGGTGATCGGCTCAGATCCCGATGGCTACAACATCAATGACGGCGTCGGTTCGACCCACCTCGATGTGCTCGCGGCTGCCGTACTCGAGCACGGTGCCGACGTCGGTATCGCCCACGACGGTGATGCCGACCGTTGCCTCGCGGTGGATCATCTCGGGCGGATCGTGGATGGCGACCAGATCATGGCGATCCTTGCGGTCTCGATGAAGGAACGCGGTCTCCTCACCCGCGACACCCTCGTGGCGACGGTGATGTCGAACCTCGGCCTGAAGGTCGCGATGGCGGAGCATGGCATCACCCTCCTGCAGACCGCAGTGGGTGACCGTTACGTGCTCGAGGCACTCAATGAGAAAAAGTTGAGCCTGGGGGGCGAGCAGTCCGGTCACGTGATCATGAGCCAGTTCGCGACGACGGGCGACGGCATCCTCACCGGGCTTCACGTGCTGGCCGAGATGGCTCGCACCGGCAAGTCGCTCGCTGAACTTGCGGCGGTAATGACGGTCTACCCCCAAGTCATGATCAACGTGCGGGATGTCGACCACCATGCGCTCGCGTCGAATGTTGTAATCGCCGCCGCAGTGATCGCCGCGGAGGAGCGACTCCGAGAGTCCGGCCGGGTTCTGCTGCGCAAATCCGGCACCGAACCGATGGTTCGCGTGATGGTCGAGGCCGAGGACCAGTCCACGGCCGAGGAGATCGCCGAATCGCTCGCCGATGTGGTTCGTGCCCAGCTCACGCGCTGATCTCCGCTCCGGGATTGCCTGGATCAGAGCTTGCGGAGAAGCACGCTGTTGACGGCGTGATCCGATCCCTTTCGTAGCACCAGGTCGGCGCGAGATCGCGTTGGCAACACATTCTGTAGCAGGTTCGGCTCGTTGATGCGTTTCCAGATCTCGTTCGCGCGGGTCGCCGCTTCCTCGTTGCTCAGGCTCGCGAACCGGTGGAAGTACGACTTGGGGTTCATGAAGGCACCCTGCTGGAGCTTGAGGAATCGCTCCTCGTACCAGCGGGCGATGTCGGCGGTGCGGGCGTCCACGTACACGGTGAAGTCGAAGAGATCGCTGATGGCGAGTCCGTGGCCGGACGAGGGCGGCTGCAAGACGTTGAGACCCTCGACAATCAGGATGTCAGGGCGTCGCACCACGATCTCAGCGTCGTGAATGATGTCGTAGCTGAGGTGTGAGTAGAACGGAGCGCGAACTTCCTCCGCGCCACTCTTCACCTTTGTCACGAATCGGAGCAGAGCTCGTCGGTCGTATGATTCCGGGAACCCCTTGCGCTCCATGAGTCCGCGTCGCTCGAGCTCGGCATTCGGCAACAGGAATCCGTCGGTTGTGACGAGCTCGACGCGAGGAGTGTGTTCCCACCGGGACAGGAGTTCCCGCAGTATTCGGGCACTCGTCGACTTGCCGACCGCGACGGATCCCGCGACGCCGATGACGAAGGGAGTGGCAGGGGAATCATGACCAAGAAAACGGCTCGTGTCGCGGTGGAGCTGTCGCGCGCCCACCGCATACAGGCTGATGAGTTTGCTGAGGGGGAGGTAGACATCCGTCACCTCGCTGAGATCGAGGCGGTCGCCAAGGCCGCGGAGCCCCACGATCTCGGTCGGGGAGAGGGGATTCTCGGTGGTGGGTGCGAGTGCCGCCCAGTCGGCGCGATCAATCTCGACGAAGGGAGTCAAGTGGGCGGGCGTCGAGTGGGCCGCGGTCGAATGGGCCTTGTCGGACATAAGGATTCAGGCTACCGGAGACGCGAGCGCACGATGTCTGGAGAGGGGTTCGGCGGGCGTGCCGTAAAGTCGGACCCATGTGTGGAATCGTGGGCTACGTCGGCAGTAACCAGAGCATCGAAGTACTCCTGGGAGGGTTGCGTCGACTCGAATACCGTGGCTATGACTCCGCCGGCATCGCGGTGATCGACCCCGAGGGCGTGCTGCACACGCGTAAGCGGGCCGGCAAGCTGCAGGTGCTCATCGACGATCTCGACGGTCGCGAGCTGGCGAATGGCGCGACCGGGATCGGGCACACCCGCTGGGCGACCCACGGTGGTCCCAACGACCAGAACGCGCATCCACACCTGGGGGATGACGGCAAGCTCGCGCTCATCCACAACGGCATCATCGAAAACTTCGCCGAGCTCAAAGCCGAGCTGGTGGCATCCCACCCGGACACCGTCTTCACCAGCGAGACCGACACCGAGGTCGCCGCGCTGCTTGTAGGTCTCGAATACCAGAAGACCGGCGACCTCGCCTTCGCCCTGCGCAACGTCGTCGACCGGCTGCACGGTGCCTTCACCCTTCTCGTGCTGCACAAGGACCAGCCGGGTGTCGTCGTCGGAGCCCGCCGCAACTCTCCGCTCGTCATCGGGCTCGGCGATGGGGAGAACTTTCTGGGTTCGGATGTCGCGGCTTTCGTCGAGCACACTCGCCGCGCCATGGCCATCGGCCAGGACCAGCTAGTGACCATCACGGCCGACAGCGTCACCGTCACCGACTTCCTCGGCAACCCGGTCGAGACCGAGGAGTTCGAGATCGCCTGGGATGCCTCGGCGGCCGAAAAGGGTGGATGGTCGAGCTTCATGGCCAAGGAGATCAGCGAGGAACCCGAGGCGATCGCTAAGACGCTGCTCGGCCGCATCACGGAGGGGGTCGTGCGCTTGCACGAGCTCGACAGCCTCGGTGACGACGCCCTCCGGGACATCGACCGAATCGTGGTCCTCGGCTGCGGCACCGCCAACTACTCCGGCATGCTCGGCAAGTACGCGATCGAGAAGTGGGCCCGCATCCCCGTCGAGGTCGAACTCTCGCATGAGTTCCGCTATCGCGACCCCGTAATCGACGCCCGAACCCTCGTCGTGTCGATCAGCCAGTCCGGGGAGACCATGGACACCCTCATGGCCGTCAAGTACGCGGTGGCGGCCGGCGCGAAGACGCTCTCGATTTGCAACACGCAGGGAGCCACCATCGCCCGTGAATCCGACGCGGTGATCTACACGCACGCCGGGCCAGAGGTGGCCGTGGCATCCACCAAGGCCTTCGTCGCCCAGGTCGCCGCGCTCTACCTGTTTGGCCTCCACCTGGCCAGGGTGCGTCACACGCTCTCCTCAGTGGAGATCGCCGATCTCCTCGGCGAGCTCGAGGCCCTGCCCGACCAGCTCGCGACCGTGCTGGAACAGCACGACGCCATCACACAGCTCGCGGGCTGGATGACGGACACGCGCTCTGTGCTGTTCCTCGGTCGGCACGCCGGATACCCGGTCGCTCTCGAGGGCGCGCTCAAGCTCAAGGAGCTGGCCTACATCCACGCCGAGGGTTTCGCCGCAGGCGAGCTCAAGCACGGTCCGATCGCGCTCATCGAGCCGGGACAGCCGGTCTTCGTGATCGTGCCGAGCCCGCGGGCAAAGGATTCGCTGCATCCAAAGGTCGTCTCCAACATCCAGGAGATCCGTGCTCGTGGTGCCCGCATCCTTGCAATTGCTGAGGAGGGGGATGTCTCGGTGTTGCCCTACGCCGACACCGTGATCCGCATCCCGCTCGCCTCTACCCTGTTCGAGCCCCTGCTGGCAGTAGCGCCCCTGCAGATATTTGCCATGGAACTCGCCGCAGCGAAGGGCCTCGACGTCGACCAGCCGCGCAATCTGGCCAAGTCGGTCACGGTCGAGTAGCACGGTCGACTAGCGGTCGGGGCCCCCGAAATGATCATCGGCATTGGCGTGGATGTCGTCGATCTCGCTCGGTTCGAGCGGGCGACGTCGCGTACACCGGGCGTTCTCACTCGCCTGTTCGCCGACAGCGAACAGTGGGACGGGGACGCAAGAAGATCTCTCAGTTCTCTCGCCGCGCGATTCGCGGCGAAGGAGGCCGTGATCAAAGCGATCGGCGATTCGACAGGCGTGCGCTGGCACGATATGGCAGTGGTGTCCGATGGTTTGCGCAACCCGTCGATCGAGGTCTACAACGCCCTCGCCGACATCGTCGCGGCGCGGGGCATCACCTCGATCCACCTATCGGTCAGTCACGATGCGGGAATTGCAATCGCCTACGTGATCGCCGAGGGCCATGGCGTGTCCAACACCGGAGACGTGGAATGACCAGGCCGCTCCGCGAGGCGCGGGTGGATCTCGATGCGGTGGCCCACAACATCCGTGCGCTGCGTGGATACATCGGGGATGCCAAGCTCATGATCGTCGTCAAGTCCCGTGCCTACGGGCATGGTGCCGTTCCGATCGCGCGCGCCGCCGTCGCCGCGGGCGCGGACTGGCTCGGTGTCGTGGATATCCCGGAGGCGCTCGAGCTGCGCACCGCCGGGATCAGCGCCCCGATCCTCGCGTGGCTGCACGGTGCCGAGGCAGATTTCGACCTCGCAATTGCCGCCGAAATCGATCTGGGAATTCACTATCGCGAGCAACTTGATCGGGTGGCAGCTGCGCCGGGAGTGGCCTCCGTGCAGCTCAAGGTAGACACCGGGCTCGGTCGCAACGGCGCCGCAGAATCGGACTGGCCTGCCCTCTTCGCCTCCGCGGTCGCGCATGAGCGTGCCGGGCGAGTCCGGGTGCGCGGACTGTGGAGCCATCTTGCTAACGCGGGGCCGGAACACGACCTCGCCCAGGTGGCGGTCTACGAGCGGGCAATCACCGAGGCTCGTGCGGCGGGACTCGACCCCGAGCTATTGCACCTCGCGTCGACGGCCGGAGCACTTCGCGTGCCGTCAGCGCGGTTCGCCCTCGTGCGAATCGGCATCGGGTGCTACGGACTGTCGCCGTTCGACGATGTGACGTCGGCCGACCTCGGCCTGCGCCCCGCGCTCGAGCTGAGTGCCGGGATCGTCTCCGTGAAACGCGCGACCGCAGGGAGCGGTGTCTCCTACGGCTACGACTATCGCACCGGCGCCGAGACGACCCTCGCTCTCGTACCCCTTGGATACGGCGACGGTATTCCGCGCCAGGCCTCTGGACGCGGTCCGGTGTCGATCAATGGCCAGCGCTATCGGGTGGCCGGGCGGGTGGCCATGGACCAGTTCGTCGTCGACGTCGGCGACGACGACGTTGCCGTGGGCGACCGGGCCATATTGTTCGGTGATCCGTCGGCCGGAGCACCCTCGGCGGATGATTGGGCGCGGGCCGCCGACACCATTAACTACGAAATCGTCACGCGACTCGGCGGCAGGATCGAGTGGACCTATGCAGCTCGAGATTGATACCCCGGAACGCATGGCCGAGCTCGGGGCGCGAATCGCCCGGGAGCTGAGGGCGGGCGATCTCGTGGCACTCAATGGCGAGCTGGGAGCGGGTAAGACGACCCTCACCCGCGGACTCGGGGGCCAACTCGGGGTGCGCGGATCGGTGACGAGCCCCACTTTCGTGCTCGCCCGCACCCATCGCCGCATCGGTGGCGGTGCACCGCTTGTGCACGTGGACGCCTACCGACTCGGCAGCTCGGCGGAGCTCGACGATCTCGACATCGACTGGTCGGCGTCGATCGTGGTGGTCGAATGGGCGGCCGGAATGCTCGACGGAGTCGCCGAACACTGGATCGAGATCGATATCCGGCGACCGACGGGCGCGGGCGTCGTTATCGCTGACGGGGAGGAACCGGTTGAGCCGCGATTCGTCTCCATCACCGGCCATGGCTCACGCTGGCGCGACCTTAGGCTGGACTGATGCTGCTCGCCATCGATACCTCCACCGGCACCAGCGTTGCCGTCGTGGACCGGGACCGCGGTATCCTCTCCGAGATCAACGAATCCGACACCCGACGCCATGCCGAGGTGATCGGCGAGGCGATCCTCTTCGCGATCGAGCGATCCGGCATCTCGATTAACTCTCTCTCCGGGGTAACGGCCGGTATGGGCCCGGGACCGTTCACCGGGCTGCGCGTCGGGATCGCGGCGGCCCAGGCCTTCGCCTTCGGGGCATCCAAGCCACTGGTGCGGGTGGTGAGCCACGATGCCGTTGCCTGGGGGCACTACGCAACAGGCCACGTCGGCCCCGTCATGGTGGTGACAGATGCCCGCCGGCGTGAGATCTATTTCTCGGCGTACTCCGGAGTGGACCCGGTCGGACTTCCGATTCGCCTGCAGGGGCCTGGCCTGTGCCGTCCCGCTGACCTGTCCGAGCAGGTCGCCGGCTATTCGCGCTACGAGCGGATCGACGCGGCGGAGGTGTCCGCGGCATCCGCCGGCCTGCTCGCCGAGGGGTTGTTCTTTCATCGGCGGGCCTTCGCCGGACCGGAGGCACTTTACCTGCGAGCGCCGGATGTCACGGTATCGGCCGGTCCAAAGCGGGTGAGTTGAGTGAGCTGGCAGCTTCGCACCGCCTCGACCGACGATCTCCTTGGCATCATGGAGATCGAGGCCGGCACATTCGGCACCGACGCATGGTCGAGCGAGGCGATGCTCAGCGACCTGCGCAATCCGCAGTGCTATTACCTCGTCGCCGACCGCATCGGATTTCCCGGTGAGCTTGACGGCTATGCCGGACTCTTCACTCCGAAGGGAGCGCTCGAGGGAGACATTCAGACCATCGCGGTGACAGAGAGTGCCCGGCGCGGTGGACTTGGCGGAGCGCTCATGAACGCGCTCATCGGCGAGGCACGCAAACGAGGAGCGCGCGAGCTGTTCCTGGAGGTGCGCGCGGACAACCCGGGACCGAAGCGCCTCTATGAGACCCTGGGCTTTGAGGAGATCGCGGTTCGTGTGGGGTACTACCATCCGGACAACGTAGACGCCATTGTCATGCGGTTGGCAATGCAAGACCCCACGACCAGACCGGCGGTGGGTCGGTGAGCGCGGCGGTGACCGGCCCCCTCGTGCTCGGGATCGAGACCAGCTGCGACGAGACCGGTATCGGTATCGTGCGCGGCACGACACTGCTCGCCAACGTGATCGCATCGTCGATGGAAGAACACGCCAGGTACGGTGGCGTCGTTCCCGAGATTGCCGCCCGCGCGCATTTAGAGGCACTCACGCCGGCCCTCACTGCTGCGCTCGCCGAGGCCAAGGTGACACTGGCTGAACTCGACGCCATCGCAGTGACGAGCGGACCTGGCCTCGCCGGGGCCCTCATGGTGGGCGTGGGTGCGGCCAAAGCCTTGTCCGTGGCTCTCGATAAGCCGCTTTATGCGGTCAACCACCTCGTGGGTCATGTGGGTGCTGACGCGCTCCGCGACGACGGCACCGATATCGAACTGCCCACCATCGCCCTGCTGGTTTCGGGAGGGCATACTTCACTCCTGCTCGTGCGGGATCTGATCTCCGATGTGGAGTTGCTCGGGGAGACCATCGACGATGCGGCCGGCGAGGCCTTCGACAAGGTCGCGCGACTGCTGGGTCTTCCCTATCCCGGTGGACCGCAGATCGACCGGGTCGCCGTGGGCGGCGACCCGAAGGCAATCCGCTTCCCGCGCGGTCTCAGCCAGCCCAAAGACCTGGCGAAGCATCGCTACGACTTCTCGTTCTCCGGACTCAAAACGGCGGTTGCGCGCTGGGTGGAGCAGAAACAGGATGCCGGTGAGCCGGTTTCGGTGGCGGATGTCGCGGCCAGCTTCCGCGAAGCGGTCACCGATGTGCTGCTCACGAAGGCCGTCGCGGCATGCAGTGACCTCGGTGTGCCTCGCCTGCTGCTCGGGGGAGGAGTCGTGGCCAACGCCCGTGTGCGCGAAGTTGCGGCCGAGCGCTGTGCAGCCGCCGGGATCGAACTCCGGATCCCCCCGCTCTCGCTCTGCACCGACAACGGGGCGATGATCGCGGCCATCGCAGCGCGGCTGATCGAGGCTGGCCACGGGCCATCCTCGCTCTCCTTCGGAGCCGACTCGACCCTGCCGGTCACGATTATCCAGGCCTGAACCAGCCGCGTGCGTTGTCTGTCTCGTTTGACACGGGGAGGCGACAATGAAATGCTGGGAAACGCCTGATACTGGCACGTTCTTCGAAGGAGCATCCCATGACCAACCCCGACAACGGCGCCGTACCGCCGGTTCCGCCGCCAGCCGAGTCTGTGACGCCCCCGCGTGCTGCTCCCGCGCCGCCGCCCGCACCCGGCTACACCCCTCCGACGACCGCCTATGCGCCGGCCGGGGGCCTCGCCCCCAAGAAGACCCTCAGCCTCATCGGCATGATCGCCGGAATCGTTGGCCTGCTCGGCTTCTGGATCGTGTTCATCCCGATCATCGGGTCCGTTCTCCAGCTCTTCATCCCCGGTGCCGCACTCGTTCTCGGTATCCTCGGGCGTAAACGTGAAGGAATTCCGGCCAAGGGCTTCTGGATTACCGCCATCATCACGGGAATCGTCGGCGTGGTCATTGCGATCATCGCCCTCATCGGCTGGATCGCGCTCTTCGCCGTCGGAAACGCCAACGGCGCCTTCACTCCGAATGGCTACTGACGAATCGTTTAGTTGAGCATCTCGGGCCCGCCTTTTCCCTCAGGCAGGCCCTTCGTCGTTCTGGCCGGTCAGGCCGCGCGGAAGGTGACACGCTCGCAGAGCAGCGCCGCGTGTCGCCCCGCAACGCGGGTCAGTACCAGCGTCGCCGACTCGGGACCACGCAGCGAGAGCTTCTTGCGAAAGGCCGCAGGGTCGACATCCACCCCGCGCTTCTTGATCTCGAGAGACCCGATGCCGCGGGCCGCCAACTCTCTCTTCACCCGACGCTCGTCGAGCGGAAAAGTCTCGATCACCCGGAAGCAGGCGGCGAACGGCGTCTCGAGAGCCGTATCGGAGGTGAGGTAGGCAATGCCGTCGCTGAGCATGGTTGCGCCGATACGCCGGCCCAGGTCCCCGATCAGGCGGGAGCGGATGACGGCACCATCGGGTTCGTACAGGAAGCCGCCGAGCGTGCCGGTCTCGACATCCGCACTGTCCTCGCTCGAGGAGAGCTCCGCCGTGCCGTGTTCGCCGAGCACGAGAGCGGAGCGGCGGATGCCCGGCCGGGCGAGCGCGCCGAACCAGAGCCCGAGCTCGACGACGTCACGATCGACCGATACCCACTGGGCTTCGGCGCCCGCGGGGATGAGGTTGCGGTCGATGCCGGGGCCGAGCTTGATGCCGGTGGGGAGTCGGTCGCCGATGCCGAAGGCGGTCTCGAGCGTCGGCGAATAGTCCGCGGGGTCGGAGAGGCGCGAGGTGTTCTGGTGACCCGCCGTTCGGCGGGCGGGATCCAGGTAGACCCCGTCGAAACCCTCGAGGTCGAAGGCGGTGACGTCGGCGTGCACGACGATCGCATTCGGCCAGAGGGCGAGGTTGTAGGCGGCGATCGCGGCGGTCACCTCGTCGAGTTCGACGGCCGTCACCTCGAAATCCAAGGATGCGAAGGCGAGCGCGTCGCCGCCGATCCCGCACCCCAGGTCGGCGATGCGGCTGAGCCCGGCCGACTGGAAGCGTCCGGCGTGGAGGGCCGCAACCCGCAGCCGGGTCGCCTGTTCCAGCCCGGCCTCGGTAAAAAGCATCCGCTCGGCGAATGGGCCGAACTTTCCGACCGCTTTCGCCCGGAGCTTCGACTGGCTCAGCACCGCGGCCACGAGTCCGGGGGAGTGACCGGCCCGACGAAGCTCGTTCACGGTCTTGAGCACGTCTGAGCTCGACTGCCACGGAGGCAACGAATCGAGGAGTCTCAGGCCGTCGCCGGACAGCAGTTCGACGAGCTCGGAGGATTCCATCGCCCCACCGTACCAAGCCGCCGATTGGCACTCACCTTGCAGGAGTGCTAACGCGCGGCTAAGCTACATCTGGCACTCTCCACAGGAGGGTGCTAACCCTCCAGATTTCGAAGTTCTCCAAGAAAGAGGTCAACCGTGGCAGTCTCCATCAAGCCGCTCGAAGATCGCATTGTCATCAAGCAGGTCGAAGCCGAGCAGACCACTGCCTCCGGTCTCGTCATCCCGGACACCGCGAAGGAGAAGCCCCAGGAGGGCGAGGTCGTCGCGGTAGGACCCGGTCGCATCGACGACAACGGTAACCGCATCCCGCTCGACATCGCCGTTGGCGACAAGGTCATCTACTCCAAGTACGGCGGAACCGAAGTGAAGTACGGCGGGGAAGACCTGCTGGTGCTGTCGGCTCGCGATGTTCTCGCGGTCGTCGTTCACTAATCAGTCTCCTGTCGAAGGGCCCGTTCCGATTTCCTCGGAACGGGCCCTTCGTCTTTCGGGGGCGGCTTTGTGCCGTAAAATCCCCATGATGTCCAGCTCCAGAAACCCCGAACAGTCGACGGAACGATCGGGTGTCGTGATGGCCGTGGCTGCCTACGCGCTCTGGGGCATCCTTCCGCTCTACTTCCTGCTGCTTCAGCCGTCCGGCGCGTTTGAGATCGTCGCCCTGCGGATCCTCTTCTCGCTGGTGTTCTGCGGAATCATCATCACTGTCACCCGCCAATGGCGCGCGCTGGTCGCGCTTCTGCGGCGGCCGCGCATCGTCTTCACGATGGGTCTCGCCGCGGTCTTCATCTACGTCAACTGGCAGGTTTACGTCTTCGCGACCCTGGACGGCAAGGTGATCGAGGCGTCGCTCGGTTACTTCATCAACCCCATCGTCACCGTGCTGCTCGGCGTCATCTTCCTGCACGAGCGGCTGCGGATGGCCCAGTGGATCGCCGTCGGCACGAGCCTCGTGGCGGTTGTGGTGCTTGCCTTCAACTACGGGGCGCTGCCATGGATTTCCCTCGTTCTCGCCTTCTCGTTCGGGTTATACGGCCTGATCAAGAAGCGAGTCGGACCTGAAGTGGGTGCCGTGAGCGGGCTTACCCTCGAGACGGTCTGGTTGACGCCCGTCGCGATCGTGCAGCTGGCTGTAGTCGGCGCGAGCGCCGGGCTCACTTTTGGAACGGTGAGCGTCGCGCACACTGTGCTGTTGGTCAGCGCGGGCGTGGTGACCGCCGTGCCGCTGCTTCTCTTCGCGGCCGCTGCGCGGCGACTTCCCCTCGTCTATCTAGGACTCATCCAGTACTTTGCCCCGGTGCTCCAATTCATCGTGGGGGCATTCGTACTCGACGAGACGATGCCCCCGGCCCGCTGGATCGGCTTTGGGCTGGTCTGGGTGGCGCTCGCGATTCTCAGCGTGGATGTCTTGGTCTCCGGGCGTCGCGTCCGTCGCGCCTTGCCTCCGGCTCGCTGACCGAACTGTAGGGTTCGAAAATACCCGTTTGACCCGAAGGGCCTCTATGTCGCGCTCCCGAACGCTTCCGGCTATCGTCTCCGGAGTGGTTTTCAGTCTCGCTCTCGTGTCGTGTTCAGCCACCTCCCCGTTGCCGGTACCACCTGCTCCGTCTTCCGCATCGACGACGGCGCCCGCTGGCGACGGTGTGCTGCGCATCGGTACCCTCTTCCCCAGCACCGGCGTTCAGTCCTATCTCGGGGGCGGGCAGGCGGCCGGAGTGGCCCTCGCCGTGAAGGAGATCAATGATGCGGGCGGGGTGCTCGGCAAACCGGTCGAAATGCTCGCCCGCGACTCCGGCGACGTCACGACCACGACGATCGAGAGCTCGATCGCCGACCTGGTGAGCGCGAAGGCGGATGTGTTGATCGGGCCGTCCTCGTCTGTGCTCGCCGAACGCGTCATCCCCAAGATCGTTGCGGCGAAGCTGCCGATGATCTCCCCCGCTGCCACTTCGCCCCGCCTGAGCTCGGTGGCCTCGCAGGGGTATTTCTTCCGCACCATCGGATCTGCGGCTCTCGAGGGGAGCGCGCTCGCGAAGACCATCGGCGGGGGGAAGGCGCGCATCGCTATCGTCTACTTCGACGACGACATGGGTCGGGCCATCCTCGGTACGATGCGCGCCTCCCTCGCGGCATCCGGCGCCCTGGTTAGCGTGCAGAAGATTGATGGGACCACGAAGGATCCGGCGCCCATCGTCGCCGCGGTGAAGGCGGCAACGCCCGACGACGTCGTGTTCGTGAGCCCGTTCAGCGCGATGGAGCAGAACACGGGGATGATCACTCAGCTCACCGCGGCCGGCTGGGGTGGAGCAAAGCTGTGGCTCACCAGCCAGAACACTGCCGACTACTCGCAAGCCCTCCCCGTCGGAACGCTGACGAATGTCAATGGACTGCTCGAAGGGGTTGGGCCGACGGCCGCCTTCGCCGCGCAGGTCGCCGCCGTTGCCCCGGCGGTCACCGACCTGCTCTTCGCCGAGGAGGCCTACGACGCCACAATTCTTGCCGCTTTGGCCGCGACCGCAGCGAAGGATGCGAACGGTGCCGCGATCGCCGCGCGATTGCGAGAGGTATCGGCCGGGGGCATCCAGTGCACCACCTATCGTGAATGCCTCGACGTCCTGAAGACGTCAACAGACATCAACTACGACGGAATCTCCGGCGCCATCACTTTCGATGCCAACGGGGACACCAGTCCTGCACATTTCGGACTGTATCGCTACGGCGCGGAAGGACGGTTTGCGCGGGTGGGTGATGTGATCGCCGGCTGACTCGGGGGAGTCCGGCGTCGGCGCGGGGTGACTGGCGGTTCAGTGATCACCGGGAGGCCCGCGAATGTAGGCACCATCTGGGAAACCACAGTTCGATCACATTTTCGGCCCAGCGGCCGATGCTGGCGATTCGTCGCAAAACTAGGGATAGTGTGGCGAACCTATTCGCAAAAAGCCTGTGCGCGATGGCGTGCTCCGGCAGCGTGACAGCATGGAAGGCAAAATCAATCACATGAAGCACACACGAATCATGGTTGGCTTGGCAGTTGCCGCAACCTTCGGAATGGCCTTATCGGGCTGTGCAAATCAGGCTGCTCCCACCGGCGGCGGTACCTCAGGTGGGTCGAAGGCTGATCTTCCCGTCGTAACCTCGATCCCGGTACCCGCGAACGCGGTACTTCCGGCCGGCAACGGTAAAGCGAAGTGTGACCCCGCAACGACGCTGGGATTTGTCGGTGCGGAGACCGGAGCGAATGCGCAGCTCGGGATCAACATCTTCAACGGCATCCAACTCGCCATTGACCAACACAACAAGGCAAATGCCGACTGCCAGGTGAAGTTCACCAAGTTCGACACCGAGGGTTCGCCGGACAAGGCGACTGGCCCGGTGACGCAGGCGGTCAACACGCCGGCAATCGTCGGCGTGATCGGACTCCCATTCTCGGGGGAATCGAAGGCCACCGGCAATATTTTCGAGCAGAAGGGGCTCGTGCACATCACCCCTTCGGCAACGGCACCCGTTCTCACGACCAACGGGTGGAAGACCTTCTTCCGTGGTCTCGGCAACGACAGCCAGCAAGGACCGGCCGCCGCGAACTTCGTCACCGAGAAGCTCAAGGCTAAGAAGGTCTACCTCGTACAGGACGACTCGGAGTACGGCATCGGTCTCGGGGGCGCGACCAAGACCGGACTCGGTTCGAGCATTGCCGGCACCGACAAGGTGACCACCGGCCAGAAGGACTTCTCGGCCGTCATCTCAAAGATCATCAACTCAAAGGCTGACGCGGTCTATTACGCCGGGTACTACGCCGAGGGCGCACCGTTTGACCAGCAATTGGTGGCCAAGGGGTTCAAGGGAGCCTTCGTCGGACCGGATGGCGCGAAGGATGACCAGTTCATCAAGCAGGCCGGCGACGCGTCAGCAAACGCGTATTTCACCTGCCCGTGTATTCCCGGCGAGCTGATTCCGGACTTCGCGAAGGCCTACACCACGGCGTTCAACGCGGCTCCCGGCACCTACTCGATCGAGGGTTACGACGTCGCGACGGTGTTGCTTTCCGGTATTGACAAGGGCAAGACGTCGCGCGCAGACCTGTTGAGCTACGTGAAGTCTTACGACGCCGACGGCCTCAGCAAGCACTACAAGTGGGACGACAAAGGCGAGCTCGCGAAGCCCGCTGTCTACGGTTACAAGGTAAACGCTGGAAAGATCGTGTTCATCGGCCAGATCGGCTAGTCGACAGGCAATGATTGACGTGGGGCGGGCGCGTGTGTGCCCGCCCCACACCATTACCTGACTACCCAACGACTACCCCGGCCCGCGACGATGCGGCCCCCTGAGGACGTGCAATGCTCGCGACGCTCATATCTATGGTGCCGATGGACGATAGCTGGATCAACTTCGATGTCCCATCGCTCATTCAAAACTTTTGGAGTGCCACGTTCGATGGCCTCACCTTTGGAGCGATCTACGGACTCGTGGCCCTCGGCTACACACTGGTCTACGGTGTGCTCAACCTCATCAACTTCGCCCATTCCGAGGTCTTTATCATCGGCTGCTACGGCGTAGTTTTCACCCTGACCTCCCTCGGCTTCGGTGGATCGGTGCCCACACTTTCGCCGATCGCGCTCATCGGCGACCTGCTCCTGGCCCTGCTGGTCGGTATGATCGCCTCCGCGGCCACCGCGTACGCACTAGAACGCCTCGCCTATCGGCCACTGCGCAAGCGCAACCCGCCGCGCCTGGTCTTTTTGATTACCGCAATCGGTGCATCGCTCGCCATCCAGTACACGATCTTTCTGGTGCGTGGAGGCAACCCCGAACCCGCCGTGACGATGTTCCAGCCGCAGCCGGTCTTCGACGTCTTCGGCACGATCGTCGATACCCAGCAGATCACCATCGTT
>JANYIZ010000020.1 GCA_025408445.1 Frigoribacterium sp.
ATGCACGGAGCTCGCAACGATGAGCGGGATACGCCGTCCCACCTTGTCACTCCACGGACCGACCAACAGCTGGCCGACACCGAACCCGATGGTCGTGGCGGTGAGAGTGAGCTGGATGATCGCCGGGGTCACCCCCAGATCCCGCTGCAGCGCCGGGAACGCCGGCAAATAGAGGTCAATCGTGAACGGGCCGAGAGCCGTGAGCGCGCCGAGCACGAGCACGTAGACGAGGCGCTGGCGCCGGGAAAGCGAGTCTCCAGGGTGAAGTGTCGTTGTCACTGAGGAATACTTCCTGGGCAGGCGGGAACAGCGGAGTGCCACGGGAATGGCGAAGAGGGGGGATGACTTCCATCGATGGCGGAGGTCTTAAACAAGCCTAACGACAAAGCGGCCAGGCTATTCCACGATCGCAGGTACCGAGACGGGGGCGAAGGAGAACGCACCGGGATCGGCGAGGATCGCCTCGAAGGCGAGTTCACCCGCTCCAATGATGAGAAGGTCGGATCCGAGTTCAGCGCGGGTGACCCGCACGCCGTCGCGGGAGGCGAGTAGCGGCTGCTTTGCAAGCAGAGCCTGGAGATAATGGGGTGCGGCGGCATATATGGAGGCGAGAAAGCCACCGACGATAACGAGCTGCGGGTTGAGCATGTTGATGGAGTTGCGCAGTGCGATGGCGAGGAAATCAAGCTGGCGATGCACCTCTGCGATCACGGAGGGAGACGAGGAGGCCAACAAGGCGGATTCCAATTCATCCGGGTCAGCGTTATCGAGCTGGAGGACGGAAAGTAGGTTCTCGCGGCGCACTTCGGTCTCCAGGCACCCCATCGCCCCGCACTGACAGACGATACCGTCGCTGTTGACGAGAGTGTGCCCGATCTCACCGGCATACCCGTCGACCCCGCCGAGAGGCACGCCGCCCGCAATAATTCCGCCGCCGATGCCGCTCGCGCCGCCGTTCACGTAGATCACATCGGAGAGACCACGTCCGGCACCAAAGGTGCTCTCGGCCATGGCACCGAGGTGGGCGTCGTTGTCAGCCACGACGTCGAACCCGGTTGCGTCCTCGAGGAGACGCCCGAATGGCTCGTCCTGCCAGGCGAGGTGGGGGGCCATCCGCACCAGCCCGTCCGAGGCTCTCACCTGGCCGGGTACGGCGACACCGATCCCAACCGTGCGGTAGCGGGAGTCGAGTTCCGATCTCATCGCCTCGATCACCACCGCACTGATATTCACCGCCTCGCCGACGGAGGGCGAATGTTCCGTGAGATACCTAATCTTTTTGACGACCGTCCCGCCGAGACTGACTACACCGATCGAGATCGCATCGATCTCGGGGTTAATGGAGATTGCGACGACTCGCGGATTCGGCCGAACGATCGGACTCGGTCGCCCCCGGCTGTTGGTCGCGTCGGGCTCAGTTTCGACGACCAGCTCGCGCTCGACAAGCTCGCCCACCAGAGCTGCGACGGTCGAGCGGTTGAGTCCGGTCTGGCGGGTGAGCTGAGCTCGAGAGAGGTTCCGTTCTCGGTGTACCAAACCAAGCACCACCGACAGGTTGTGTCGCCGCACGTCGTCGTTGCTATTCCCGCGCTCATTCCGCGGCGGATCAAACCGCGTCATTCAGCGGGCGCTGAACGCCGCGTCGAATGCAGCATCCGGCTGGTCGAAGTTGAGTCTTCTCACGAATTCGAGCGCTTCGGGTGCTCCAATTAGGCGGTCCATTCCGGCGTCCTCCCACTCGATCGAGACGGGGCCCGAGTACCCGATTGTGTTGAGCATGCGGAAACTGTCTTCCCACGGTACATCCCCGTGACCGGTCGAAATGAAATCCCAGCCTCGGCGAGGATCGGCCCAGGCCAGAAGCGAACCGAGCCGACCGTTGCGGCCGTTGGACATCCGCTTTCTCGTATCTTTGCAGTCCACATGATAAATGCGGTCCTTAAAGTCCCAGAGGAAGCTCACCGGGTCGAGATCCTGCCAGATAAAGTGACTCGGATCCCAGTTGAGACCGAATGCCTCGCGGTGGCCGATGGCCTCGAGGGTACGCACGGTGGTCCAGTAGTCGAACGCGATTTCGCTTGGATGGACCTCATGGGCGAATCGCACTCCCACCTCGTCGTATACATCGAGGATGGGATTCCACCGGTCGGCGAAATCCTGGTAGCCGGCATCGATCGCGCCTTGTGAAACCGGGGGGAACATCGCGACGTATTTCCAAATGGACGAGCCGGTGAAACCGATCACCGTCTTCACTCCGAGCTTCGCCGCCAGTCGGGCGGTGTGTTTCATCTCCTCGGCGGCGCGCCGTCGCACACCTTCCGGTGTGCCATCGCCCCAGACGACATCGGGAAGGATGGCGCGATGCCGCTGGTCAATCGGATCATCACAGACGGCCTGCCCCTTCAGATGGTTCGAGATCGCCCAGACCTTGAGGTTGTACCTGTCGAGAATCGCCAACTTGCCCGCAACATACTCCTCATCGTCCCAGCGCCACGGGTCCAAATGGTCGCCCCAACAGGCGATCTCGAGTCCGTCGTAACCCCAGCTCGAGGCGAGTCTCGCAACTTCCTCGAACGGTAGATCCGCCCATTGGCCGGTGAAGAGGGTTATCGGTCGGGTCATGTGGCATCTCCTTGCGTGTGCGCTGATTCTTGGTGGGCTGGTTGGTCAAGCAAAAGCCGGCACGGGAATCGTGCTGATCCATGCGCTGCCGCTGTCCGAGCTCTCGTCGACAGCAGCGAGCACGCGCTGCACCTGCAGCCCCTCGTCGAACGAGGGTCGCGGTTGCTTCCCGGCGTCGATCGCCGAGACGAAGTCGAATACCTGGTTTGAGAAGCTGTGGTCGTAGCCGAGCATGTGTCCGGCGGGCCACCAACCGGAGAGATACGGATGCCCGGGCTCGGTCACGAGGATCTCGGTGAATCCGCGTGTGGTCGACCGCGCCGTCGCGTCATAGAACTGGAGCGAGTTCTGCCGCTCGAGATCAAAGGAGATCGAGCCGAGAGAGCCGGAGATCTCGAGGCGAAGAGCGTTCTTGCGACCGGTGCGCATGCGGCTCGCTTCGAAGGACCCGAGAGCGCCTGAGCGAAATCGCCCGGTGAACAGCGCGAGGTCGTCGACGGTCACTTCTCCGCGCTGTCCCGAGGCCGTCCCGGACAGACCGTGTGGAGCTTCGAGCACCGGGCGCTCGGAGACAAAGGTCCTGAGGATTCCAGAAACAGCCTCAATCGGGTCCCCGGTGACGAACTGGGCGAGATCGATTGCGTGCGCACCGATGTCGCCGAGAGCGCCTGAACCGGCGAATTCCTTCTTCATCCGCCAGGTGAGTAGCGCCTCAGGGTCGACGAGCCAGTCCTGCAGATATTCGGCGCGGACCTGTCGCAGGTCGCCGAGCTTCCCCTCGCGCACTAGTTCTCGGGCGAACGCTATCGCCGGTACCCGACGATAGGTGAATCCGACCATCGAGAAGATGCCGCGCTCGGCCGCGCACCGAGACGCGTCGGCCATCACTATGGCTTCCTCGACGGAGTTGGCCAGCGGTTTTTCGCACAGGACGTGTTTACCGGCGGCGAGCGCGGCGACAGCGATTTCGGCATGCGAGTTTCCGGGCGTGACGATGTCGACCACGTCGATATCGTCGCGTTCGACCACGTCGCGCCAATCCACGGAGTGTTCGGCCCACCCCCACTTCGCGGCGGCCGCAGCCACCGCAGGTGAGTTGCGACCCACGATGACCTGCATGACCGGGCTGCTGGCGAGATCGAAGACGCGGGGTGCGACGCGCCAGCCCTGGGAGTGCGCGGCACCCATGAATCCGTGACCGATCATGGCCACTCGAAGCGGGCGGGAGAACTCTGGCATTGTCACTCTTTCGCTGGGATAAGGGGCGCCGGCGCATTTCGGGCCGGCGCCCGGGTTGTCGGTTAGGACTCGAACGCAGAAGTGATGTACTTATCCACATTCGCCTTCGTCACGACCGGGGCGTTCAGCCGCACCAAGCGGGGAACCTCGTTCTCGACCAGGTCACTGAGCGCTTTGCTTTGAACGACGAGCCGTGCCAGACGGATGCCGTCCGCCGCTTGCGTATGTGGATAGATCACCGTGGCCTTGAGCACCGAATTGTCGGCCTTGATCGACCTCATCACGTTCGCCGAACCCGCACCTCCGACCATAATGAACTCCTTGCGGTTGGCAGCGGCGATGGCCGCAAGCACTCCGACGCCCTGGTCGTCGTCATGATTCCAGATGGCATCGATCTTCGGAGCGGCAGCGAGCAACTGGGATGCCGCCGCCTCTCCACCCTGGACGGTGAAGTCTGCCGCCACGCGGTTGTTCACCTTGAGGCCACAGTCGTTGAGTGCGGCGGCGAAGCCCTTGCTACGGTCCTGAGTGAGCGGCAGCGAGTCGATTCCCGCGATCTCCGCGACGATCGCGTTCTTCTTGCCTTTGAGCGCACCGCAGATGTAGGTGCCCGCACTGACCCCCATGCCGTAGTTGTCGCCAAGCACGGTGACCCGAGCGGCGAAGGTGCTCGAGAACTCGCGATCCACATTGATCACGGGGATTCCAGCCTGCATCGCCTGGATCGCCACCTGTGTGAGGGCGGCACCGTCCGTCGGCAATAGAACGATCGCGTCTACTTTGTCGTTGATGAAGGATTCAACCTGACTGATCTGCAGGTTGGCGTCGTTGGTTCCTTCCGCGACTTTGAGTGTGACGTCCTTGTACTTCTTCGCTTCGGCGATCGCGGATGAGTTGATGGCTCCGAGCCACCCGTGATCGGCCGCAGGCCCGGAGAATCCGATGGTGATCGACTTGCCCGAGGCTTTGTTGCCCGAGACGGTGTTGCTGTCGTTGTTTCCTCCGCTGGTATCGGCTGTCCCTGCTGTACAGCCGGCGAGAAGACCGGCAAGAGTGACTGATGCGCCGGCCAGGACGAGCATCCTTTTTCGGGCCATGGTTTTCGCAAGCATGTGTTCCTCCGTGTGCGTGGTGTTCCGGCTGTTCGCCAACGCGGAAGAAATGGTGCGCGGCGTTTGCCTGTGTGGGGCCGCGTGATCCATGGTGTCCTCATTGACGTTTGTCGCAACATAACAGAGGTTTACCGCCGTGTCTCATTTTTTTTTACCATGTTTTTGTGCAGAAGATGGATAGCGTGTTCCAAAAATCAATGATCGAGTGCTTTTCCTAGAATATTCTGGCGGGGAGCACTCGAGTTCTGTTATGTTGCCGAGATGATCAAAGGAGACCAAAAAGCGCTGCTGGCGGTGCGTGGGATGACCAAAAGTTTCGCCGGCGTGCGCGCTCTCGACGGCGTCGACCTCGAGATCCTGCCCGGTGAGGTGCATTGCGTTCTCGGGCAGAATGGCGCCGGAAAGTCCACGTTGATCAAGACGCTCGCCGGAGTGCACCGCCCCGACGCCGGCACGATCTTCTGGGAGGGCTCCGAGGTCTCGATCAGCGACCCGGTTGCCGCAATCGACCTGGGCATCGCCACGATGTACCAGGAGCTGGATGTCGT
>JANYIZ010000021.1 GCA_025408445.1 Frigoribacterium sp.
ATCGGGGCATGATTCCGCTCGGATCGTGCACGATGAAGCTCAATGCGGCCACTGAGATGGAGGCCGTCACCTGGCCGGAGTTCGCGGGACTGCACCCCTTCGCGCCGGAGTCGGATGTCGAGGGCTACCTGCAGCTGATAGTCCAGTTGCAGGGCTGGCTGGCGGATGTCACCGGCTACGACTCCGTGTCCCTTCAGCCCAATGCGGGCAGCCAGGGCGAGCTCGCCGGGCTCCTCGCCATTCGCGGCTATCACCGATCCCGCGGCGACGGCGATCGCACCGTCTGTCTCATACCGCAGAGCGCCCATGGCACGAATGCCGCATCCGCAGTGCTTGCCGGCATGCGTGTTGTCGTGGTTGCCTGTGACGAACTCGGCAATGTGGATGTCGACGACCTCCGATCCAAGATCGCCGAGCATGCGGATTCCCTGGCCGCGCTGATGATCACCTATCCTTCGACGCACGGCGTGTACGAGCACGAGGTCGGCACCATCTGCAAGGCGGTGCACGACGCGGGCGGCCAGGTCTACGTCGACGGTGCGAACCTGAATGCGGTGCTCGGATTCGCCCGCTACGGCGACTTCGGCGGCGATGTCTCTCACCTCAACCTGCACAAGACCTTCTGCATCCCCCACGGTGGCGGGGGACCGGGAGTCGGGCCGGTCGCGGCGAAGTCGCACCTCGCACCATTCCTCCCCGGGCATCCGATGGCGCAGCGCGCCCTGCACAACGGCCCTCCCGTCTCGGCTGCGCCATATGGGTCTCCGAGCATCCTGCCGATCAGCTGGGCGTACGTGCGCATGATGGGCGCCGATGGCCTCAAGCAAGCCACCGGGGCGGCGGTTCTGGCCGCCAACTATGTGGCTCTGCGGCTGCGCAACCATTTCCCGGTGCTGTATGCGGGGGATAACGGCCTCGTCGCGCACGAGTGCGTTCTGGATCTTCGTCCCCTCACTGAGGCCACGGGTGTCACGGTGGATGACGTGGCCAAACGGCTCATCGACTTCGGCTTCCACGCGCCGACGATGTCGTTCCCCGTCGCGGGCACCCTCATGGTCGAGCCGACCGAGAGCGAGGACCTCGCCGAGATTGATCGCTTCATCGACGCGATGATCGCGATCAGGGCCGAGGCGGATGCCGTGGCAGCCGGTACTTGGCCGCTCGCCGACAACCCGCTTCACAATGCCCCGCACACGGCACAGTCCGTGATCGAGGGGGAGTGGTCGCACCCGTACACGCGGGAGCAGGCCGTCTACCCGGTGCGCAGCCTCATCCGCTCCAAGTACTGGCCCCCGGTGCGCCGCGTCGATAACGCGTACGGTGACCGCAACCTCGTGTGCGCCTGCCCGCCGCCGGAAGCCTTCGCCGACTGAGCCGGCGGAGGGAATCGCCGCCTGAGTTTCGTCGTTAGAGCAGGTGACGTCGATGACGCAGACCGAGCATCGCAGGATGCTGCCGAGGGCGACACCTTAGGTCGAGCCGCCGGATTCCCGGCAGCCGAATTGCTGCGCGATCACCGATTAGCAAGGCTCCATCAGGATCATCCCATCTGACTCGATCTAGAGCGAGAACCACTAGTTTGCGGACTTCTCACTCCGGGGTGCTAACGGGACTGGGGCGCTAACGGGACTGGGGCGCTAACGGGGTACCGCCCCAAATACGCCCGGAAACGTCGCCACGGCCCAGGAAAAGCCGACAAAGATCGCCGCGTCGATGACGAAGTGCGCGATCACGAACGGAAGGACCCGTCTGGTGCGCGTGTAAAGGTAGCCGAACAGCAATCCCATCAGGAAGTTGCCGACGAAGGCACCGAAGCCCTGGTAGAGGTGATAACTGCCGCGCAGGATCGCCGCCGACACGATGATCCGCCATCGTCCCCAGCCGAGCTGCCCCAGCCGCTCGAACAGGTAGCCCAGGATGACGACCTCCTCCTGGAGTCCGGCGCGCAACGCAGAGCAGAGCAGCACGGGGACAGTCCACCAGTGCGCGGCCAGGCCGGCCGCGTCCACCGTAAGCCCGATTCCCAGGGCTCGGCCGCCGAGGTAGAGGGCGATCCCGGGGATGCCAATCGCGAGAGCGAGCACCAGTCCGCGCCACGTGTCTCCGAGAGGGTGCCGACTGTCGATACCGAGTCGTGTGAGATGCGGTGCCGTGCGGTTCCAGAGCAAGAAGCATACGAGCACGACAGGTGCCAGGGCGAAGACCAAGCCAAGCAGTTGATAGATGAGGTCGAAGAGCTCGCGATTGTTGAGGGTCGGGTTCAGCGTGGTGGTCTGGGCGGAGAGCGGAGTGCTGCGGGTCATGCTGTCGATGAGCGAGACGATGGAGTAGATCGCGGACTGCCCGAGTCCGAGAGCGAGCACGATGGCGATCTCCGACCAAAGCCGCCCCCGCAATGGAGAATCGAACTCGCCGGAGGGACTCGACACACCCGGCAGACCCACGAGGAGATGTTACGTGGGTTCAGGAGAATTTCATGTGAGACTCAGCAATCCGCGCAGCAAACCATAGATCTGCGCGTGAATCGTGCACGGTGCACTCATCGACGCAAGATTCCTCACACATCCTTGCCGCCATGTAACAATTTCTCTCTCGGTTTTGTGACTTGAGCCCCTCCTGATTAGAGTCAGGGATACTGCGAGCGTTGCAAGAATGACATTCGCCTGTCCCAGGAGGAAATCTGTGCTCGCAGCGACCACCACGAATCTGCCCCGCGCGGGCTCTTGATAGGGGTCTGACATGTCGACATTGCCTCCGGGGGGGTTCCAAGCTGAAGTGACGGCGAACCAGACTACGTTCGCCACTCCGGCCGAGGACGGAGTTGCGGCGTCCATTGGAATTACCAGCCGGACCCCTGCTCAGCTCGCCTGGAAACGCTTTCGTTCAGATCGCAAGACGATGGCCGCCGCTGTCATCGTCGCGATCTATGTCGTGCTCGCGCTCCTGGCTCCGGTGCTTGTTGCCGCCGGCGTGCTTGATCCCTACCTCACCCACCAAAATCTCATCGACAGCAACGGATTGCCGGTCGGCAGTTTCGGCGGGATCAGTGCCGCGCATCCACTCGGTGTCGAGCCCGGCATCGGTCGCGACACTCTGAGCCGGATCTGGCTCGGACTGAGCCTTTCCCTGTTCATTTCGGCATCCGCCGCTGTCTTCGCGATCGTGGTGGGGGTCGTGCTCGGAATCATCGCGGGAATGAGCCGTCGCTGGGCCGACACACTCATCGGTCGGCTGGTCGACCTCGTGCTGTGCTTTCCGCAGACGCTGATGCTGCTCGCGCTGTCCGGGTTGGTGGTGACATGGTTGACGGGCACGCTGCGCATTCCGTCAGGGACCACTGCACAGGCGACCTACGTGATTTTTGTTCTCGGCATCTTCGGGTGGCCGTCCGTGACGCGTATCATCCGTGGCCAGGTCCTGAGCCTGCGCGAGCGCGAGTTCATCGATGCTGCGCGCCTGATCGGGGCGAGTAATGGCCGCTTGTACTTCAAGGAGGTGCTGCCCAACCTCTGGGCGCCGATCCTGGTTCAGTTCACGTTGATTCTTCCGGCCTACGTTTCCGCCGAAGCAGCCCTGTCGTATCTCGGTATCTCGGTCAAAGTGCCGACCCCGACGCTTGGTAACATCCTCTCGGCGTCAATTCAGTACGGTTCGAGCGACTTCCTGTACTTCATCGCACCTGCGTTTTTGCTCGTGCTCGTCGTCGTCTCATTCAACCTGCTCGGCGATGGCCTCCGGGATGCGCTCGACCCCCGGACCCAACGGTGAGCGGTATCGCCCTCAGCCTCCGCGACGCACTGTCGCGGTTCGGACGCGCGCACAGCACGTCACACCCAACACCAAGGAGAATCTCACAATGATGGAGAAGTTGTTGTTGCGAGCTGGAGCGGTAGCCCTCACTGGGGTCGTCGCTGTTTCACTCGCTGCATGTTCGAGCGGCGGAGCCGCTCCGGCCAAAACCTCATCGGCCCAAAAAGGGGGAACGCTCACCTCGCTTGACGTCACCGGCGAGTACTCCGGTACCGACCCCGTGGGTGTCTATCTCGGCGTGGAGATTGCGAACTTCCGACGCCTCGTGTACCGAGGCCTGACCGCGCTACCGATCACCGCGGAAAAGAACCCGAAGGTCGTGCCGGACCTGGCCACCGACACGGGAACCACGAAAGACCAGGGCAAGACTTGGAGCTTCACGCTCAAGAAGGGTCTCAAGTGGCAGGACGGCAAGGAGATCACATGCGCCGACCTGCAGTACGGCTTGTCTCGCTCCTACGACGCATCGTTGGTCGCGGCCGGTGGTGGCGTCGGCCTGACCTACTTCGGTGACGGCAGCTACAACCTGATCGATCCCTCCGACCCGAGCTATAAGCTGGCGACCGAGTACACCGGGCCGCTGACGGGCAAGGCCGAATCGCAGGCGCACTTCGAGAAAGCAGCTTCCTGCTCGGGTAGCACGATCACGTACCACTTCCAGAATGCTTGGGCTGACTTCCCGACGGCCGCTGCGGCGCTGTTCTCCACGGACCCGTACGAGAAGTCGTTCGAAAAGGGCACTGCGAACCTGTTCACGGTCAACTCGAACGGGCCTTACAAGCTGAAGGGTTCGACCTTCGACCAAAACGCTGGTGGCACCTTCGAGCGCAACTCGGCGTACAGCGCATCGACCGACAGCCCGGACGTGCGCAAGGCACTCCCGGACATCGTCAAGTTGGAGTTCGTGGACAGTCCCGAGACGATCACGGAGCGTCTCATTGCAGACTCGGGAACCGACCAGGCGGCCTACTCGCCGCTGAACATCCCGTCGGACAAGTACTCCCAGATCACCCCGGATCTCTCCAGCCGGGTCAAGACCAGCACCTCCCCCTACACCCGCTTCCTCGAAATCAACTCGAAGACGATCACGGACCCCGACGTGCGGAATGCGCTCATCGCGGCGACGGATAAAGCCGGAGTGGTCAAGGCGTCGGGTGGTTCCAAGTGGGGAACTGCGAACGGAACCACCGTCTCGTCGGCGATCCCTGGGTTCCAGGAGACCGCGCTGAACAAGATCAATCCGAGCGGGGACATCAACAAGGCCAAGAAGCTGCTCGCGGGCAAGACACCCGAAATCCGCTACGCCTTCCCTGACACCTCGACGGTCGCCGAGCAGGTCGCAGCTGTTCTCCAGCAGGGCTGGGAGAAGGCCGGTTTCAAGGTGACACTGGTTCCGATAGCGAAGGACGCCAAGCCCGGCTACTACGTTCAGGTAGGAACCGATCCGAAGCCGATCGATGCGTTCTTCGCCGGATGGGCCGCTGACTGGCCTTCGCTGTTCGCGGTCATTCCGCCGATCGTGCAGTCGAACCCGAAGGGCGCCACGTTCGGCGTCGGCTTCAACTACGGGTTCTACAGCAACTCGAAGGTGGACGGCCTAATCAAGCAGGCGAACAACGCCACCGACCCGACCAAGCAGCAGAAGTTGCTCAACGAGGCCAACGAGGCGGCAGCCACAGACGGGGCGTTCGTGCCCCTGGCAAACCAGAACAACTACTACATCTACGGGTCGAAGGTGGGCGGGTTCCTTCCGGACGTCGCATCCAGCTACTACCCCGACCTCGGCGGAATGTACGTCAAGAAGTAAGTAGCAGCATCTGAAACGGGGTGGGCGCGCCACGGTGCGCCCACCCTATTCCCCGAGACAGAAAAGCAAACTTCCACGTGATCGCTTTCGCCATCCGCCGTATCCTCGTCGGCATCGTCCTCCTGCTGGCGATGGTCCTCGTGGTATTCGTACTTTTTTTCGCTGCAGGTAACCCGGCTCGCGATGTGTGCGGCAAATACTGCACCCCACAGAAGCTCGCCAATATCACTCAGGTCTACGGCTACGACAAGCCGATCACCTATCAGTTCGGGCAATTCGTCAAGGGCCTTGCGGTCGGCCGTGATTATCCCGTGGATGACAAGTACCGCGAAGCGCTTCAGAAGTCGAATCCCAGCCTCGTCATTCACTGCGACGCACCATGCCTCGGCTACTCACTGCGCAGCGCCATCACGGTAAATGATGCGATCGCGAAGTACGCTCCGGTCACGATATCCATCGCCGTCTATGCATTCATCATCTGGATTGTCTTTGGGGTGCTCTTCGGCGTGATCGCGGCGGTGTTCAAGGGCAAATGGCTGGACCGCGTCATCGTTGGGGTGACCTTGGTGGTGTACGCGTTACCAACTTTCTTTGTCGGCACCTTCTTGCTTCAGTTCATCGCAATTCGCTGGAAGCTCTTCCCGTATCCTCGCTACGTCTCGATCGCCGACGGCGGTGTGTTCAACTGGCTAATCGGTTTGACTCTGCCAGCGATGACGCTTGCCCTCTTCTACATGGCTGCGTACGTGCGGATCACCCGAGCCTTCGTGCTCGAGTCGCTCTCTGAGGACTACATCCGCACCGCGCGGGCGAAGGGCTTGACCGAGCGAGTAGTGCTCTTCAAACACGGGTTACGAGCCGCGCTCACGCCGCTCTTGTCGATGGCGGGACTTGACTTTGCGGCCCTCTTAGCTGGCGCGGTCATCACCGAGGCTGTGTTCAGCTACCAAGGGCTCGGCTTGCTCGCCGTCATCTCAAACCGGAACTCGGACCTTCCCATCCTGATCGGTCTTGTCATCGTGGCGGGTGCGGCTGTGCTCGCGGCGAACATTATCGTCGACATCCTCTACGCCTTCGTCGACCCGCGCGTGCGCCTCAGTTAGGGCAGAAATAATTATGAGCAGAGCATTCCTGTCCGTCGAGAACCTCTCGGTCAATTTTCCGACGTCCGACGGAATCGTTCGTGCCACGGACGACCTGTCGTACACGCTCGAGCGCGGCCAAACGCTGGGCATCGTGGGCGAATCCGGTTCGGGCAAGTCCGTGTCGTCCTCCGCCATCCTCGGTCTGCATCGCAATACGAACGCGCACGTCAGCGGCGCGATCTGGTTCGGTGGCACGAATCTCCTCGCCCTCAGCGATGACGAGATGCGGGAGCGTCGCGGCAAGGAAGTCGCCATGATCTTCCAGGATCCGCTGTCTGCCCTGCACCCCTATTACCGCGTCGGCGATCAAATCTCCGAGGCGCACCTCGCGCACAACCGTGTTTCGAAACGTGCGGCGCGGGCGCGGACGATTGAGATGCTGGCCCGCGTGGGAATCCCGCAGCCGGATCGTCGTGTCGACGATTACCCTCACCAGTTCTCGGGCGGCATGCGCCAGCGCGTGATGATTGCGATGGCTCTGATCAACGACCCGGTGCTGCTGATCGCGGATGAGCCGACCACCGCGCTGGACGTCACGGTCCAGGCGCAGATTCTCGATTTGCTGCAGGATCTGCAAAAAGAGTTCGACACTGCGCTGATCATGATCACGCACGACCTTGGCGTAATCGCCGAAATTGCAGACGATGTGCTCGTGATGTACGCGGGTCGCGCAGTCGAATACGGCTCGGCTCGCGCACTGTTGAGTCAGCCCGCGATGCCGTACACCTGGGGTCTCATCCAGTCGATCCCAGATGTCAGTCGCTCGGTCGACCTGCCCCTGCGGCCGATCCCCGGCAACCCGCCGAGCTTGCTCAACCAGCCCGCGGGCTGCCCGTTTTACGCGCGCTGCGACTACTCGAAGTTCGTGGCGGATAACCGATGCGCGACCGAGCTGCCGGAGCTCGCCCCCGCGTCCTACGGGCATCTCAAGCGGTGCCACCTGAAGGAAGAATTGTCCGTTTACGATACCCAGCTCGCTGTCGTCGAAACTGGAGCCAACTGATGGCAACTCCTCTCCTCGAGGTCAAGGACCTCGTCATGCACTTTCCTGTCAAATCCCGGAGCGTGATCTCGCGCACCGTCGGCCATGTGAAAGCGGTCGACGGCGTCTCGTTCACGGTCGCAGCCGGGCAATCTCTTGGCCTGGTGGGCGAATCCGGATGCGGTAAGACAACAACTGGTCGCCTCATCACTCGGCTCCAGAAGCCCACGAGCGGGCAGATCCTTTTCGAAGGTCGGGATATCGCTCAAGCGGGACCGCGCGTGCTCAAGCCGCTGCGCCGCGAAATCCAAATGATCTTCCAGGACCCGTACACCTCGCTCAATCCCCGCCAGACGGTCGGAGAGATCGTGGGGGCACCTCTGGTGATTCACAAGCTGGTGCCTTCGAACAAGCGCCTGGCGCATGTTCAGGAACTGCTCGAGGTCGTTGGGCTCAATCCCGAGCACTACAACCGGTACCCACACGAATTCTCGGGCGGTCAGCGTCAGCGTATTGGTATCGCGCGGGCTCTCACCCTTCAGCCCAAGCTACTGGTAGCGGACGAGCCGGTCTCCGCGCTCGATGTGTCGATTCAGGCGCAGGTCATCAACCTCATGCAGGATCTGCAGCGCGAGTTCAACATTGCGTTTCTCTTCATTGCACATGACCTCTCGATCGTGCGGCATTTCTGCCCCGAGATCGCGGTCATGTACCTCGGCAAGATCGTCGAGAAGGCGCCGCGTGAGGAACTCTATGAGCACCCGAAGCACCCGTATACGAAGGCGCTCCTCTCGGCGGTGCCGAATATCGAGCAAGCGATACTAGGCGGCCGTCGGGAGCGCATCCGTCTTTCGGGAGACGTTCCATCGCCGATCAATCCGCCGTCCGGGTGCCGCTTCCGCACCCGGTGTTGGAAGGCGCAAGATATTTGTGCGACCGAGGAGCCGCTCCTGCGGAGGGTGGGCGCGGGCGCAGACGAGGCTGCCTGCCATTTTCCCGAGCAATAAACCAGTGGCGCGTCCGGGCTCAGCCCCTCGCTACACCTTTCGGGCGGCATCGGCCGTCATCACCTTCTGGGTGGGTATCGCAGCGCTCGTCGTCATCGTCGGGAGTCCGGTCGTGAATCGGGACTGGAGCGTCCTCAGCTTCACCCTCGGTCCTTCGCTAGTGCTTGCGTGGGTGCTCTGGATTGCCCTCTATCGTCCGGCGGTGCACTACGACGACGCCCGCGTCGTCGTAGTCAACATCGGGCGTCGGCACGTGCTCCCATGGGGGCACGTCACCAACGTGCGGCAGGGGATCGGCATGATCTTCGAACTGGACGCCAGCAAGCCGGTCGTCGCCTACGGCGTGCCCGCTCCGCGTCAAGCCGGCAACATCGCGAGCACCATCGATCGGCGCACCCGCCCAGCCTTCGACCTCAACCGGGATGCGGATCTGCTTGACGGAGTCCGACGCTCAGCGACTCCGAGTTCCGACCCCGTCGTATCGAGGTGGGAAGTGGTGCCACTGTCGATCGGAGCAGTACTGGTGGTCGGTCTCATTATCGAGGTCGCCCTCGGTCTTTAGGTGCGCGGTCTTCTCGGCAGCGAGTTGGGAATCATTTTCCAGGATCCGCTACCGTCCCTGCACCTGTTCTATTCGATCGGTGCGCAGATCAGCGGGGTCTACCTGGTTCACAACAGGGTTTTGAAGCGCGACGCGCGAGTCGAAGCGATCCGGATGCTCGACAAGGGTGCTCATTGGTAAGCCGCGGCTGCTCGTTGCCGACGTGCCGACGACCGCGCTCGATGTGACCGTGCAGGCTCAGATTCTCGAACTGATCAAGGAACTGCACTCCGCCGTGATTTCGATCACGCAAGATAGCGGTGTTGGTGCGGAGACCTGCGACACGGCACGGGTCATATAGGGCGGGCAGTGCGTGGAGGATGGGCCTGTCGATGAGCTTTTTATACGCCGGAAATGCCATACACCTGGTGACTGCTCCGCTCCATGCCGAGAATGGACCGGGACAGTCAGACCAGGCTCACGCCGATACCAGGTCGGCCGCCGTCGCTCTTCAACGTTCCGACGGGCGGCGTCTTCGACATCCGGTGCGCGTTGCCTAGAAGTATTTCCCGGGTGGGGACAGCGGGCTTTTCGGCCGCGGTGGTGAGTAGATCAAAGCGGATGACGGATGTGGTCTGTCCAGCACCGGTCGCGTTATCAGCGAACTACTCGAACCCAGGTCTGGTGAGATCAGCTTCAAGGGGCGAGATAGCGCCGGCCTCAAGCCGCGGGAAATGAAGTCCCATCGGAGCGGCGGGACCGCATTCTTCCCACTCGGCCTACCGAGCCCGAGTAATCCGCCATCGGGCTGTGTTTTTCACACCCGCTGCCCCACCTACGCGCCGGCATTGGAGGAGAAGTCGCCGGGACGCCAGGTCAATTGTCACTTCGCGGCTTCTCGGCTTCGCGGCTTCGCGAGCTGGCCTGACGGCGCTACTGAAAACGGTGCCGCAGAAGATCCTCGATGAGCTGATCGTGCCGCTGCAATTCGCTGGCCGATTCGCAGGTCTTCTTTCCCAGGAAGACCGACCACGCGACATCCGTGGGAAGGAACGGCTCGAGCGCATCCGCCACCGTGAACATCGAGGAGGCGAAGGTGATGCTCGCCCGGGTGGGGGCGGTGAACCCGGGGGTCTGCGCCCTGTTTGATCCGTCCATTCCGCGTCTCGTCGTCGAATACACGACGATCAAGACCTCGGCGCCCCTCGCGGTCAGCAGCTCGGCATCCTGCAGAAAATCGACGCGGTGGTAAGGGCGGGTGGCTACGGAGTTCCGCTCTGCCAGTTTCCGGCGGTCACCGCACTCAACAACCACGTGACGGGAGCCTCGCCGTCATCGCTCTCGCCGAACCTGCTGTGGAATGTCTGCGACTGATCGCCGGTTGGTCAAGAGGCGGCCAGGATCCGATCCCTGCAGAGGGAGCCTGCACGAGGTAGACTAGGCAGTGCGGAGCACCACTGACGTGATTCTGCCGTCACGATTGCACCCGAATGCGGTTCTCCCGCACGGCGGTTCTGTTGCTGGCCTCCCTCCTTCTCGAGACAAATCTGGACGTATACCTATGGCAATCGCCACCCGTAATGACCTGCGCAACGTAGCGATTGTCGCTCACGTCGACCATGGCAAGACCACGCTCGTTGATGCGATGCTGCGCCAGACCAATTCCTTCGCAGCGCACGCGCATCTCGAAGAACGCGCAATGGACTCGAATGATCTCGAGCGCGAAAAGGGCATCACAATCCTCGCGAAGAACACCGCGGTCTCCTACTCCGGCGTCCACGCCGCCGATGGCCCGATCACTATCAACGTGATCGACACCCCCGGCCACGCCGACTTCGGCGGAGAGGTCGAACGCGGTTTGAGCATGGTCGACGGCGTCGTTCTGCTCGTCGACGCGAGCGAGGGCCCGCTGCCGCAGACCCGTTTCGTGCTGCGCAAGGCACTCGAGTCAAACCTGCCCGTCATCCTGCTGGTGAACAAGACGGACCGTCCGGATGCCCGCATCGACGAGGTCGTCACCGAGAGCCAGGACCTCCTGCTCGGCCTGGCCAGCGACATGTCTGACGACTATCCCGACCTCGACCTCGACGCGATCCTCAACGTGCCGATTGTCTACGCCTCCGGACGCAACGGAGCCGCCAGCTGGAATAAGCCCGAGAACGGCACACTGCCCGACAACGAGGACCTCGAGCCGCTGTTCGACGCGATCCTTCAGCACATCCCTGCGCCGCGCTTCGACGACGAGCACCCTCTGCAGGCGCATGTCACCAACCTCGACGCTTCCCCGTTCCTCGGTCGCCTTGCCCTGCTGCGTGTCTTCAACGGCACCATTAAGAAGGGCCAGACCGTCGCCTGGGTCAAGCACGACGGATCCGTACACAACGTCAAGGTCACCGAGCTGCTCATCACGCGCGCCCTCGACCGTTTCCCGACCGAATCCGCGGGGCCAGGGGACATTGTCGCCGTCGCCGGCTTCGAGGACATCACGATCGGTGAGACCCTCGCCGATCCCAATGACGTACGCCCGCTGCCGACCATCACGGTCGACGACCCGGCCATCTCGATGACCATCGGCACCAACACCAGCCCGATGATCGGCAAGGTCAAGGGCCACAAACTCACCTCCCGAATGGTGAAGGACCGCCTCGACCGCGAGCTGGTCGGTAACGTTTCGATCAAACTCGTCGACATCGGACGCCCGGATGCCTGGGAGGTGCAGGGCCGTGGCGAATTAGCCCTCGCTATCCTCGTCGAGCAGATGCGACGCGAAGGCTTCGAGCTCACCGTCGGCAAGCCGCAGGTGGTCGTCAAGCGGGTCGACGGCAAAATTCACGAGCCCTTCGAGCACCTCACTACGGATGCCCCGGAGGAGTACCTCGGCGCCATCACGCAGCTCCTCGCCTCGCGTAAGGGCCGCATGGAAGGCATGTCGAACCACGGCACCGGCTGGGTTCGCATGGAGTTCGTCGTGCCGTCTCGCGGACTGATCGGCTTCCGAACCGAATTCCTCACCATCACCCGCGGATCGGGCATTGCCAATGCCGTATCGCACGGCTATGAGCAGTGGGCCGGCGAGATCACCACACGCGTGAACGGCTCGATCGTGGCCGACCGCGCCGGTGTCGCCACCCCGTTCGCCATGGTGGCCCTTCAGGAGCGCATGTCGTTCTTCGTCGAGCCGACCCAGGAGGTCTACGAGGGCATGGTCGTCGGTGAGAATTCGCGAGCCGACGACATGGATGTGAACATCACCAAGGAAAAGCAGCTCACCAACATGCGCCAGTCCACCTCGGACACGTTCGAGCGGATGACGCCGTCGCGCAAGCTCACGCTCGAGGAGTGCCTCGAGTTCGCCCGCGAAGACGAGTGCGTCGAAGTGACCCCCGAGTTCGTGCGCATCCGCAAGGTCGAGCTCGCTGCCGGTGACCGTGCCCGCCGCGTGTCGCGCCTGAAGAAGCAGAACGCGTAGCAGCACTTTGGTGAGACATGTCCCCGGCCTTAGGCTGGAGGGCATGTCTCACCTCGTTAAACGCATCACCGTTCCTATTGCCATCGCGATCGCACTGCTTGCC
>JANYIZ010000022.1 GCA_025408445.1 Frigoribacterium sp.
ACCGCGGGGCGCGCCAGCCGGGGAACCTGCCCTCTCCCGTAGAATTGCTGCTCGTGACTCCCGCCGAACTCTCCGCCCAGCTGCTCGTTATCGTCAGCGGCGCGCTCGAGCGGCGCGGTGCGGATGCCTCGAGCCTGTCGCTCGACGACGTCAAGGTCGAACGCCCCAAGAATCGGGACCACGGCGACTGGGCATCCAACATCGCCATGAAGCTCGCCAGGCAGGTGGGAGTGAACCCGCGGGAGCTCGCTCTCGAGCTGGCCGAGGGTATCCGCTCGATCGAGGGCGTGTCGGCTGTGGATGTCGCTGGCCCCGGTTTCATCAACATCAGCCTCGACGCCGCTGCGGCGGGCGCACCCGCGAAAGCGATCGTCGAGCAGGGAGCGGCCTACGGCAACGGCACCCTGTACGAGGGCGTGACGATCAACCTCGAGTTCGTATCGGCGAACCCGACCGGGCCAATCCACCTCGGCGGAGTGCGCTGGGCCGCCGTCGGCGACAGCCTCGCGCGCATCTTCCAGGCCGAGGGCGGGATCGTCACCCGCGAGTACTACTTCAATGACCACGGCGGCCAGATCGACCGGTTCGCCCGCAGCCTGTTGGCGAGCCACCTCGGTGAGCCGACTCCCGAAGACGGATACGGCGCGCAATACATCTCCGACATCACCGCGCGGGTCGTGGAGATCGCTCCCGCCGACCTCGCCACGCTGCCGCGGGATGCCCAGCAGGAGGTATTCCGCGCCATCGGCGTCGATCTCATGTTCGGCGACATTAAGAACAGCCTGCACGAGTTCGGTGTCGACTTTGACGTCTATTTCCACGAGAACACCCTGCACGAGAACGGCGACGTCGAGAAGGCGATCGCAAAATTGAACGATCTCGGTCACATCTACGAATCGGAGGGCGCGACCTGGCTGCGCACCACCGAATTCGGCGACGACAAAGACCGGGTCGTCATCAAGAGTGACGGCGAGGGCGCCTACATCTCGGGTGATCTGGCCTACTACCTCAACAAGCGCGAGCGTGGCTTCGAGCGCAACCTGATCATGCTGGGCGCAGACCACCACGGTTACGTGCAGCGCCTCATGGCCATGACGGCAGCCTTCGGCGACACTCCGCGGGTAAACCTCGAGATCCTCATCGGCCAGATGGTCAACCTGCTCAAAGGCGGCACGCCCCAGCGCATGAGTAAACGTAATGGCACTGTCGTGGTGCTCGAAGACCTTGTCGAGGCTGTGGGCGTGGATGCTGCGCGCTACGCACTCGTGCGCTCCTCGAGCGACTCGCAGCTCGACATCGATCTCGACCTTCTGACCAAACGCACCAGCGAAAATCCCGTCTTTTACGTGCAGTATGCGCACGCTCGTACCCGGTCTGTTGCTCGCAACGCGGCGGACAGCGGAGTCGATCGCAGCGCCTTCGACGCCTCCCTGCTCACGCATGAGACCGAGAGCAGCCTGCTGGGTATCCTCGCCGAGTTCCCCCGCGTCGTCACCCAGGCCGCAGAGCTGCGCGAGCCGCACCGGGTTGCCCGCTACGCCGAGGAACTCGCCGGCGCCTATCACCGCTGGTACGACAACTGCCGGGTAACACCCCTCGGTGACGAAACGGTGACCGATCTCCATCGCACCCGCCTGTGGCTGAACGACGCCACTGGCACGGTGCTGCGCAACGCCCTCGGTCTTCTCGGCGTCTCGGCGCCGGAGCGGATGTAGGGGCATGGCACCACAGGACGGCGAACCGTACAACTGGAACCTGGGCCGATCGGGACGCCAGTATCCGGAGGATTTCTCCCCGAACGACCCCGATTTGACCGAATCTGATTCCGACCCATTCGGCTTCGTCGAGACGGAGATCGTCCGGCGTCGTGGCCGCGGCTGGATCGGCTTCGGTGTCTTCCTGGTGATACTGGTCACCGGGGGAGTCGTGCTCGACAACGTGGCGCGGGGTTCCGTCGGCGGGTTGATCGAGGCCAAGGCGCGCAGCGCTCTCGCCCTTCCGGAGTCGACCCCGATGACGGTAACCGTCGGCGGCACCTCGGTGCTCTATCAGGCGGCGACCGGCAAATTCGAGCGAGTGGATGTGGCGATTGCCAAGCTCGGAGTCGGCGACCTCAGCGGCAAGGCCATCCTCACCGTCACCGGAGTGCCACTCCGGCAGTCGAAGCCGATCGAGAGCGCACGGGTCGCTGTCGTCACCTCAGAGGATGAGTTGAAGAAACTACTCGCGGGATTCACGACCCTGCCGGTCACCTCGGTGAAAATCGCCTCCGGAGCCGTGCAGATCGGAACGACAGTCACCGCGCTCGGTGTGGCCGTCCCGGTAATGATCGCCTTCGTACCTTCGGCAGTAGACGGCCAATTGGCGCTGAGCCCGAAGTCGCTCGTCGTCAACGGTGCCACAGTGACCCCCGCAGGACTTCGCGCCACCTTCGGCGCTCTCGCGGACCCGGTACTTGCGACGCAGAAGATCTGTGTGGCCAAATACCTGCCGAAGCAACTTCCCCTTGATTCCGTAACGGTAAAGGGATCGTCGCTCGAACTGGCGGTCGCCGGAAAAGCGGTCACTCTCAGTTCGGCGCTCCTCACTATCAAGGGAGTGTGCGCGTGACCGCGAATCCGCTTGCACCCGCGTGGCTGAAGCCCCCTACCGATGCCAACGTGTTGCCCGCTACGGTGTGGTCGCAGAATGCCGGCCGTGCGGAATCCGGGATGCTCGAGCTGGCCGGTGTCTCAGCATCCGCTCTCGCTGCCGAATTCGGCACTCCGCTCTACGTGGTGGATGAAGCGGACGTGCGAGCCCGCGCCGCCGAAGCCCGGGAGTGCTTCGACCGGGAGTTCGGGCGAGTGGGCTCGGCTGCGAAGGTCTACTACGCCGGCAAGGCGTTCCTTTCCACCCAGATCGCCCGCTGGGTGACAGAGGCGGGGCTCTACATCGACATCTGCAGTGCGGGGGAGCTCGCGGTGGCGCTCGCCGCCGGGGTCGATCCCATTCGCCTCGGCTTCCACGGCAACAACAAATCACTCGCTGAAATCGATCGCGCGGTCCGAGCGGGCGTCGGCGTGATCGTGATCGATAGTCTCATCGAAATCGAGCGAATCGCGGATGCCGCGGCCCGCCATTCCCGGGTGCAGCCGGTGCGTCTCCGCCTCAATAGCGGGGTGCACGCCCACACGCACGAATACCTCGCGACCGCCCGCGAGGACCAGAAGTTCGGTATCACGCTCACCGATGCACCCGCCGCGGTTGCCCGCATCCGTTCCCATGATTCGCTGCGCTTCCTCGGCCTGCACTCGCACATCGGATCGCAGATATTCGAGTCCGACGGCTTCGTCGAGTCGGCAAAGCGCTTGCTCGCCCTTCACGCTGAACTGCTCCGCGGCGGCCCGATTCCCGAACTCAATCTCGGCGGCGGATTCGGTATCGCCTACACCTCCGTCGATACGGCACTCCCAACACCCGAGATTGCGGCCCGGTTCGCGAATATTGTCGCGAGCGAGTGCGCGAGACTTGGCATCCCCGTTCCCGTGGTCGCCGTCGAGCCCGGTCGGTCGATCGTCGGACCGTCAACTTTCACGCTCTACGAAGTCGGCACGATCAAGGACGTCGAGGTGACCCTGCCGCATTCGGGCACTGCGATCCGCAAATACGTGAGTGTCGACGGTGGCATGAGCGACAACATCCGCACTGCCCTCTACGCCGCTGACTACTCTGTGCGCCTGGCAAACCGCGCCTCGACGGCACAACCCACCCTCGTGCGCGTCGTCGGCAAGCATTGCGAGAGTGGCGACATTGTGGTGCTCGCCGACTACCTGCCGGGGGATGTCGCCCCCGGCGACCTGCTTGCCGTGCCCGCCACCGGCGCCTACGGCTGGGCAATGGCCAGCAACTACAACTACCTCGCCCGTCCGGCAGTCGTCGCCGTGCGCGATGGAGTCGCCCGGGTGATCGTGCGCGGCGAAACCGAGGCGGACCTACTGTCGCGCGATGCCGGAGCAGGCCCTGATGGCGTCATTGCGGCGGCCGGCGTCACTGAACAAGGAGCACCATGATCGAGTATCGCAACCTGCGAGTGGCCCTTCTCGGCGCCGGATCGGTCGGCGCCCAGGTGGCGGCACTGCTGCTCGAGCACGGCCCGGAACTCGCCACCCGCGCGGGGGCTGGGCTCGAACTCGTGGGCGTTGCCGTGCGCGACCTCGGGGCGACGCGTTCTGCCGAGATTCCGAAAGAACTCCTGACGACGGATGCCGAGTCCCTCATCCTCGGCGCCGACATTGTGATCGAGCTGATGGGTGGTCTCGAACCGGCCCGCACGCTCATCCTGCAGGCCCTCAACTCCGGCGCGGATGTCATCACCGGCAACAAAGCGCTGCTCGCGACCCACGGTCCGGAGCTCTTCGAGGCCGCGGAGCAGGTCGGCGCGCAGCTGTACTACGAGGCTGCCGTCGCCGGGGCGATCCCGATCATCCGACCGCTGCGTGACAGCCTCGCCGGTGACCGGATCAAGCGAATCCTCGGCATCGTGAACGGCACCACCAACTTCATCCTCGATCGCATGGACACGGCGGGGGAGTCCCTTGAGGCCGCCCTCGCGACGGCGACCGAGCTCGGCTATGCGGAGAAGTCCGATCCCTCGGCCGACATCGAGGGCTATGACGCCGCCCAGAAGACGGCGATCCTCGCGAGTCTCGCCTTCCACACCACAGTTCCGCTCGAGTCCGTGCACCGCGAGGGCATCTCCGGAGTCACGCTCGAGCAGGTGGAAGCGGCGCGCAAGGCCGGCTATGTGGTCAAGCTGCTCGCCATCTGCGAGCGATTGACCGATGCCGACGGTGTCGAGGGCGTGTCCGCGCGCGTCTATCCCGCGCTCGTTCCCCGCGATCATCCGCTTGCCGCCGTCCATGGTGCCAAAAACGCGGTGTTCATCGAGGCCGAGGCTGCGGGGGATCTCATGTTCTACGGAGCCGGAGCCGGCGGCATCGAGACCGCGTCCGCGGTGCTCGGCGACCTCGTCTCTGCCGCTCGTCGCCACGTGATCGGCGGGCCGGGTGTCGCAGAGTCAACGCACGCCAACCTGCCCATCCTGCCCATCTCGCGTGTTATCACGCGCTACCAGATCACGCTCAGCGTCGTCGATGCTCCTGGGGTACTCGCGGTGGTCGCCGCGCTCTTCAGCGAGCACGGGGTATCCGTCGAAACGCTCACCCAGTCCGTCTACGGTGGCGTAAGCACCTCCACGCCCACCGCTACCCTTGTAATTGGCACGCACGAGGCATCCGAAGCCGATCTCGCGGCGACCGTTCTTGAGCTCGAGTCGAGCGATGTCGTCGTGCGGGTCACATCCGTATTGAGAGTAGAAGGTTCATAATGGCCCACCAGTGGCGCGGAGTCCTCCGCGAGTACGCAGACCGTCTCGATATCTCGGACGCCACCCCGATCATCACCCTCGGCGAAGGTGGCACGCCACTCATCCCCGCTGCGGCGCTCTCGGCACGCACCGGCGCGAACGTCTGGGTTAAGTACGAGGGCATGAATCCCACCGGATCGTTCAAGGACCGCGGGATGACCATGGCCGTATCGAAGGCCGTCGAGGCCGGCGCGAAGGCCGTGATCTGCGCCTCGACCGGCAATACCTCCGCGTCGGCCGCAGCCTATGCCACCCACGCCGGGATCACAGCGGCTGTGCTCGTGCCCGAGGGCAAGATCGCCATGGGCAAGCTCGCCCAGGCCGTCGCTCACAACGCCGAGCTCCTGCAGATCCGCGGCAACTTCGACGACTGCCTCGACATCGCCCGCGAACTCGCGGCGAATTACCCCGTCCACTTGGTCAACTCAGTGAACAACGACCGCATCGAGGGCCAGAAGACCGCCGCCTTCGAGGTCGTGGAGGCGCTCGGCGATGCCCCCGACATCCACATCGTGCCCGTCGGAAACGCCGGGAACTACACGGCGTATTCGCGCGGCTATGGTGAGTCCCTCGCCCGCGGCGACTCGACGAAGCACCCACGCATGTTCGGCTTCCAGGCCGCGGGAAGCGCCCCCATCGTGCTCGGCCGCGTTGTGAAGAATCCCGACACGATCGCCAGCGCCATCCGTATCGGCAACCCGGCCTCCTGGGAGCTCGCCATCACCGCGCGCCAATTGACCAACGGATACTTCGGGGCGATTTCCGACACGCACATCCTCGAGGCCTATCGAATCCTCTCCGCCGAAGTCGGCATCTTCGTGGAACCCGCCTCGGCGATCAGCGTCGCCGGACTGCTCGAGCGCGCCGCGGCCGGAGAGATACCGCGCGGGTCGACCGTGGTGCTCACCGTCACCGGTCACGGCCTCAAGGACCCGCAGTGGGCCCTGAAGACCGCCGACGGCTCGGCTATCACCCCGACGGTGGTGGCCAACGACACCGACGAGGTTGCAGGCGTGCTCGGTCTCGCCAAAGTCACCGTGTGAACGTATTCGTTTCTCCGTCGGCTTCTGTTAGGGCGTTCGCCGGGTTGTCGGTGACCGTTCGCGTCCCCGCGACCACGGCGAATCTCGGTCCGGGGTTCGACACCCTTGGCCTGGCGCTGTCGCTCTACGACGAGCTCACCGTCACGGTGCGCGATACCCCCGGTGCGACGGTCGAGGTGATCGGAGTGGGCGAAGGGGAGGTCCCCACCGATGAGTCCAACCTCGTGGTGAGGGCCATCGCCTACACCTTTGCCGCCTGCTCGCAGCCGCTGCCCGGCCTCGACCTCGTGGCGCGAAACAATATCCCGCATGGTCGGGGTCTCGGGTCATCCGGTGCCGCAATAGTCTCGGGGATCATGGCCGCCAAGGGCCTGCTCGACGGCATCGTCGACCTCGACGCGGGGTCTCTGCTTGCCCTCGCGACGGCTCTCGAGGGCCATCCCGACAATGTGGCACCGGCGCTTTTCGGCGGTCTCACTATTGCCTGGACCACGGATGCCGGACCACAGCACAAGAAACTCATGGTGCACCGCGGAGTCTCACCGCTCATCGCGGTGCCGGAGTCGACGATGTCGACCGAGCTCGCGCGAAGCCTGCGCCCGGCCTCTGTTCCCCACGAAGACGCGATCTTCAATGTCTCTCGGTCGGCACTGCTTATCGCTGCTCTCATCCAGAGTCCCGAACTCCTGCTTGCCGCGACCGAAGATAAGTTGCATCAGAGCTACCGGGCTGCGGCCATGCCCGAAACCGAGTCGCTCATTCTCGAACTGCGGTCACTCGGGCTTCCGGCCGTGGTCTCCGGCGCCGGCCCATCCATCCTCGTGCTCTGCAGCGACCCCGCCCAGCGGCTCGTCGCGGCCGAGCTCATCGCTGCCCGATCCGGCTCGCCGTGGCAGTCTTTGCTGCTGGCTGTTGACTTCAAAGGTGCTACAGTGACAGTGCTTCGGGTAGAAAATTCGGCTTAACCGAAAACCCCAGACAGCACCCATCAGCAATCGCTTCGTCACCACCCCAGCTTTCCCCGCGCAGTTGCGAGAAATCGCACAGGCGCTACCCGAAGCGAAAGCGCCGAACGTCAAACTCTCCCGCAAGGTTCACTCGCACCTGTCAGGTGCGGAACTTGTTCGGGGAAAGGAACCCTCTTAGTGACTGACCTCACTGTCCGTGCCACGGCAACGGACTCCATCGCCCTCGCCAAACTCCGCCTCCCCGAGCTTCAGGCTCTCGCGGCGCAGTTGGGCCTCAGCGGCTCGTCCAAACTTCGTAAAGGAGAGCTTGTGGACGCAATCTCCGAGATCCAAAAAACTGCCGAATCCGCCGCACCGGTCGCAGACGCGCCGGTTGCAGAGGCGCCGGTTGTTGATGCGCCGGTTGCAGACGCGCCGGTCGTCAAGAAGCGTGCTTCGCGCCGCGCCAGCACTTCGATCGTGGACGCCGGCGCCGCAGAGGCGCCCGTCATCGAGTCGACACGGCGCCCGGTCACCACCCGTCGCACCGCACCGAAGGCCGTCTCAGAACATGCCAACAGTGCCGAGAGCGGCATCGACCACATCCTCAGCCAGGAGGCGGAGCGCGTGGCCCAGGCCGACGCCCAGGCCGCCGAGTCGCAGCTGAAGGACGGACTCGATCGCATCCCCGGCCAGGAGGCCGAGGCGGAGGCGCAGGCGGATGACGCCCAGCCCAGCCGAAATTCACGCAATCGAAATCGCAACCGTGGCGACCGCCAGCAGGCCGACGGTACTCCGGCGCAGAGTAGCCAGGCGGCGCAGAATGGCCAGGCGGCGCAGAACAACCAGAACAACCAAAATGGCGAGCAGTCCGACGGACAGCGCACCAGCGGTCGTAATACCAACAGTCGCAACCAGCAGAGCAACCAGGGCGGAAACCAGCAGAACGCGCAGGGGGATCGCCAGCAGAACGGCAACACCCGCCAGCAGGGCAACGACCGCCAGCAAATCAATAACGACCGTAACCAGCAGCAGCTGCTCGAGGACGACGACCGCGGCGGACGCAACCGCTACCGGGACCGAAAGCGTCGCGGCGCTGCCGGAAACGACGACTTCGAGCCGGAGATCACCGAGGATGACGTGCTCATCCCGGTCGCCGGCATTCTCGATGTGCTCGACAATTACGCCTTCGTGCGCACGAGTGGTTACCTCCCGGGCAACAACGACGTGTATGTCTCCCTCGGCCAGGTGAAGAAATACAACCTGCGCAAGGGCGACGCTGTGGTTGGAGCGATCCGCCAGCCTCGCGAGAACGACAACTCCGGTCGCCAGAAGTACAACGCCATCGTCAAGATCGACTCGATAAATGGGCTTCCCGTCGAGCAGGCTGCCGACCGTGTTGAATTCGGCAAGCTGACGCCGCTCTACCCCACGGAGCGCCTGCGCCTAGAGACCGAGTCGGGCAAGCTCACCACCCGCATCATCGACCTCGTCTCGCCGATCGGGAAGGGCCAGCGTGGCCTGATCGTGTCGCCGCCGAAGGCGGGAAAGACTCTGGTCCTGCAGGCCATCGCCAACGCCATTGCGAAGAATAATCCAGAGGTCCACCTCATGGTTGTTCTCGTCGACGAGCGTCCGGAAGAGGTCACCGACATGCAGCGCACGGTGAAGGGTGAGGTCATCGCCTCGACTTTCGACCGTCCGGCCGAAGACCACACCACCGTCGCTGAGCTCGCTATCGAGCGCGCGAAGCGACTCGTGGAGCTCGGACATGATGTCGTCGTTCTTCTCGATTCGATCACCCGCCTTGGTCGCGCGTACAACCTGGCTGCTCCGGCATCCGGTCGCATCCTCTCGGGTGGTGTCGACTCGTCAGCTCTCTACCCGCCGAAGCGCTTCTTCGGTGCCGCTCGCAACATCGAGGATGGTGGATCGCTCACGATCCTCGCCACCGCGCTGGTCGAGACCGGCTCCAAGATGGACGAAGTCATCTTCGAGGAGTTCAAGGGCACCGGCAATATGGAGTTGCGCCTCTCACGTCAGCTTGCTGACAAGCGCATCTTCCCGGCCGTGGATGTCAACGCGTCGGGCACCCGTCGCGAGGAGATGCTCATGGGCGTCGACGAGACTAAGGTCAACTGGAAGCTCCGTCGGGCACTCGCCGGGCTCGAGACCCAGCAGGCGCTCGAGCTCGTGCTCACACAGCTGAAGGACACTTCGTCCAACGTCGAGTTCCTCATGAAGATCCAGAAGTCGCTTCCGGGCGCATCCGGGTCGAAAGAGGACTAATCCCGATGGCAGACTCTGGCATATTCGAGTCGGTGAAAACACTGCTGGTCGAGCATGCGGATCTGCAGGAGCAGCTCGCTGACCCCGAACTCCACTCCAACCCAGCAAAGTCGAAGAAGGTCAATCGGCGCTATGCCGAGCTGAGCCGGATCGTCGACGCCTATAACCGGTGGATCGCCCTCACGGACGATTTTGAGGCTGCGACCGAGATGGCGGCGGACGACGCGTCGTTCGCCGAGGAGCTTCCGAACATCAAGGCCGAGCTCGACGTGATGGAGGAGCGCCTTCGCCGGCTGCTCATCCCGCGCGATCCGAACGATGGTCGCGACGTGATCATGGAGATCAAGATGGGGGAGGGAGGGGCCGAGTCTGCGCTGTTCGCTGGCGATCTCCTGCGCATGTACCTGCACTACGCGGAGTCCAAGAGGTGGAAAACCGAGATTATCGAGCAGACCTCGAGCGACCTCGGCGGCATCAAGGATGTGCAACTCGCGATCAAAGGCAACTCGACGGACCCGGCGGAGGGCGTCTGGGCTCATCTCAAGTACGAAGGCGGCGTGCACCGCGTCCAGCGTGTACCGGCGACCGAGTCGCAGGGACGCATCCATACCTCGGCGGCTGGCGTGCTTGTCTTTCCCGAAGTGGACGAGCCAGAAGAGGTCGAGATTAGCCAAAACGATCTCAAGATCGACGTCTACCGCTCAAGCGGCCCCGGCGGCCAGTCGGTGAACACCACAGACTCTGCCGTGCGCATCACCCACCTCCCCACCGGGATCGTCGTGGCGATGCAGAACGAGAAGTCGCAGCTGCAGAACCGCGAGGCCGGCATGCGCGTGCTTCGGGCCCGGGTGCTCGCGCGCCAGCAGGAGGAGATCGACGCCGCGGCATCCGTCGTGCGCAAGAGCCAGATCCGCACAATGGACCGGTCCGAGCGCATTCGCACCTACAATTTTCCCGAGAATCGCATCGCCGACCACCGCACGGGCTACAAGGCGTACAACCTCGATGCCGTGATGAACGGAGCTCTCGAGCCGGTTATCCAGTCCGATATTGAGGCCGATGAAGAGGCTCGGCTCGAAGCACTCGCCGGCGACGCCGACTAGTCCCGCCCCGTTCCACGCCATGATCGCAGCCGAACCCCCCACCATCGCGACCGTGCTCGCGCGTGCCATCGACCTGCTCACGCAGGCTGCCGTGATCTCGCCCGATGTGGATGCCGAGCTGCTGATCGGCTTCGTGCTCGGGATGAGCCGGGGTGGGGTGCAGGCTAAGGCCATCATCGGCACCACCGTGACTGCCGCTGATGTGGCCACGATCGCTGCACTCGTGGAGCGTCGCACGGCTCGCGAGCCCCTCCAGCACATCACCGGTCGGGCGCCATTCCGTTCGCTCGAGCTCGCGGTCGGGCCCGGGGTTTTCGTGCCGCGCCCCGAGACCGAGCAGGTCGCCCAGTTCGCCATCGACGCCCTGCGCGCGGCGGCGGGTCCC
>JANYIZ010000023.1 GCA_025408445.1 Frigoribacterium sp.
GACGGGAGCGATTCAGCTTGGGCTAGCTGACGCCGAGCAGGTCGATCACGAAGATCAGGGTGCGGCCGGAGAGTTGGTGCCCAGAACCGGCGACACCGTAGGCGAGGGCCGGCGGCACGATGAGCTGGCGGCGTCCGCCGACCTTCATGCCGGGAATGCCCTCCTGCCAGCCCGCGATCAGAGAGCGAAGGGGAAAGTTCACCGACTGCCCACGGCCCCAGGAGGAGTCGAACTCCTCGCCGGATTCGAAGTCGACGCCGAGATAATGCACGTCGACCTTGTCGCCGACCTTGGCTTCTTCCCCGCTCCCAAGTTCGATGTCGATGGACACCAACTCGACGGGCGCGTCGCCCTCGTAGAACTCGATCTCTGGCTTGGTCTTGTTGAACTCAGTCATGATCCAATTCAAGCAGAGTCGGCGGGTGTGACGGGCCAGTGAGCGTGAGCTGCCGCTGCCGCCCGCAGCAGCGCGATCTGCTCCGCTGGCTCACCCGCATTGAAAACGCTCGAGCCCGCGACGAAGGTATCGGCACCGGCATCGGCCGCGATCGCAATGGTGCTCTCAGTGATTCCGCCATCCACCTGAAGCCAGATATCCAGCCCGGATGCCGCAACCGCCGCGCGAAGTGCCACCAGTTTTGGCATGGTCGACTCGATGAACGACTGCCCGCCGAAGCCGGGCTCCACCGTCATCACCAACACCTGGTCGAACTCCGGCAACAGTTCAAGGTACGGCTCGATCGGGGTACCGGGCTTCACCGCGATGCCGGCTCGGGCGCCGATGTCTCGCAGGCGGCGCGCGAGAGCCGCGGCATCGGCCACCGCCTCGGCGTGGAAGGTGACCGAAAAGGCACCGGCCTCGGCGTAGCCCGGCGCCCAGCGGTCGGGACCGTCGATCATCAGGTGGATGTCAAGCGGCAGCGGCGAGACGCGCTGCAGCGACTCCACCATGCGCTGGCCGAACGTGAGGTTCGGCACAAAATGGTTGTCCATCACGTCGACATGCACCAAGTCTGCGGTCGCGATGCGAGCAAGTTCGTGCTCGAGATTGGCGAAATCGGCGGTGAGGATGCTCGGGCTGATGCGTACGGTCACGTGCGCCAGCCTAGAGGGACTTCTCCAGCAGGCAGATAAACATGGCGTCGGTGCCGTGACGGTGAGGCCACAGCTGTACATGACCGTCGCCAGAGGACTCCCCCAGCTCAAGTTCGCGCTTGGTAACCCCGGCAAGAACCGCGGCAGTGTCGACGCGGGATACGCCCTCGGTGCGCCTCAGCACCGACTCCACGATGACCTTCGTCTCGGCCAGATGCGGCGAACAGGTGACATAGGCAAGGACTCCGCCGGGCTTCAGCGCCGCGAGCCCCGACTCGAGGAGCGCGATCTGCAGCCCGCTGAGCTCGGCGACGTCGCTCGGCTGCTTGCGCCAGCGCGCCTCCGGGCGGCGGCGGAGAGCCCCGAGACCCGTGCAGGGCGCGTCAAGGAGGATACGGTCGAACTGCTGCGGCATCCGCTCACCAAATAGGGTGCCATCCTGTACAAGCACCTGGGGCGGATCGGGGAACACGGCCAGCGCCCTTCGCACCAGTTCGGCACGGGCGGGGGTGATCTCGTTGGCGACGAGAATCGCTCCGCCCTCTCGCGCCTCGGCGGCGAGCAGCGCAGCTTTGCCGCCGGGGCCGGCGCACAGGTCTAGCCAGCGCTCCCCCGCGACGACGGGCCGGGCGCGACTGAGCGCGAGCGCGGCGAGTTGCGATCCCTCGTCCTGCACCCGGGTGCGACCCTCGTGCACGGCGGGCCAGAGCGCCGGGTCTCCCCCGTCGCTCAGCGCGGCATACGGGGAATATTTCGCCTTCTGCGTGCCCCGGATCTCCGAGATGGTCGCGAGCCCCGGCAGCGCGACGAGACTAACCCGCGGGGCGAAGTTGTCGGCGATCAGCAGGTCTTCCAACTCCTCTTCGCGGCCTTCCGCGGCCAGTGCCTGGCGGAAGGCGCGCACGATCCAGAGTGGATGCGAGTGCTCGAGCGAGAGGCGCTCGTCATCGTTGCGTGGCTTTGCCATCACCCGGTCGTGCCAGATTGAAGGCTCGCTGCGCGTGATGGTTCGCAGCACCCCATTGACGAATCCCGTCGCCGAGCCGGATCCGACCTCTTTCGCGAGGGATACCGCCTCGTCGACGGCGGCGTGCTGCGCCACTCGCATCGAGAGCAGCTGGTGGGTTCCGAGCCGCAGTACATCGAGGATCGGCGAATCGATCTCGTCGGTCGATCGCCCGGCCGCGAGTTCGATCACCGCGTCGTAGTAACCCTGCTGACGCAGAGTGCCATAGGTCAGCTCCGTCGCGAGGGCGGCATCCTGGGGGTTCAGTCGAGCCCGCTCCAGCTTCACCGGCAGCAGGAGGTTGGCGTAGGCATCCGTCTCCCGCACCGCCATGATCACCTCGAGGGCGATGCGACGGGCCGGCTGAACTCGAGAGATCGGCTCAGCGGCGCGGGGACCGCGAGTCGGGCGCCGGTCGCTCATCTCGCCAACGTTCCGGCGTCGGCGGGGCGACCGCGCCACCAGTCTGCGGCTTTCATCGCCTTTTTTCCGGCCGGCTGCACCGCCACCAGTTCAATCGGATCGCTTGCGGTTCCCACCAATACCCTGCCGTCCCGCAGTTCGAGTTGCCCGGCCGCCAATCGCTGCTCGTCGTGCACAATCACGGCCTCAAGTATCTTGATCCGCATCTCGTCGACCCCGGTGAAGGCCCCGGGCTCGGGGGTGACCCCGCGTACGCGGTTGAGCACGGTGGAAGCGTGTTGCGCAAAGTCCAGTCGTGCGTCCGAAATATCCAGCTTCGGGGCCAGAGTCACGTCTCCGCGTTGGAGTTCGGCGCGTGCGACACCATCGGCGATGGAATTCACCACCCGCACGAGCAATTCGGCACCGCCGACAGACAGCGAGTCGAGCAGGTGCCCCGCCGTCTCGTTGGCACCGATCGCCTGGGTGAACTGCCCGAACACGTCGCCGGCATCGAGCTCCGGAACCAATTGGAAGACGGATGCTCCGCTCACCTCGTCCCCCGCGATGATCGCGCGCTGAACGGGAGCCGCGCCGCGCCACCGTGGCAGCAGCGAGAAATGCAGGTTAATCCAGCCGAGACGCGGAACGGTGAGCAAGGGCTCGCGCACGAGCCCGCCGTAGGCCACGATAACTCCGAGGTCGGGGCGAAGCGCAGTGACGGCCTCGGTGGCTGCTCCGGCGAGACGATTTGCGCGGATGATCGGAAGCCCCAGGTGTGTCGCGGAGGCGGCAACCGCGGTCGGGGTGAGCTCGCGCCGACGCCCCTGCGGTGAATCCTCGCGCGTGAGCACCGCAGCGACGTCATGACGACTCGCCGCGAGCGCCTCGAGGCTCGGCACCGCGGCGGCCGGGCTTCCCGCGAAGACGATAACCAGGTCGGACATAGAAGCACTCGTTCGTTGGGGGTTGACGCGTTACTCAACGCTGTCAAAGGACAGCGCGTCGTCGAAACGCACTCTCAGTGTAGGCAGCGGGACCCGCCCGTTTGCGCCGCCGGCCTGCTTCCGCCGGCTCGTTGCGGCCCGGATCACCTCGGCGCGCAGTCGGGACGCCACGGCAGCACCCTCCCCATAGTCAAATCGTACGATCGCCCGCACAGCCCCATCCGCGGTCTCCACCGGGCCGAGAACATCGACTCGGTCGATGGCCCGCACGGCGTCGACCGCGACCTGCACGGTCTCCGGCGTCCCGGTGACAGTGGCGACGCGCACCGCGGGCGGGAAGCGCAGCGTGCGCCGGTCACTCAGTTCAGCGCGCAGGTAGTCCGAACGACGCCAGGTGGCGAGAGCGGATGCCAGGGCGCCCCCCACTCCGACCAGTACGGTCGTCGCCCCCGGAGCCGCAAGGGCGATCGCGTTCGACCACCAGCGAAGGCAGTCCTCTCCCACACGAAGGCTTTCCCTTGCAATCATCCGCTCCCCGTCGAGGAGCAGCACCGCCCGGTAGCCCCCGGCAGCGATCGGTTCGGCCCCGCGCGTGGCGATGACCAGGGCGGGCTCGGCGTCGACAGTGAGCATGGGCCGGTCACCGTCGGCGATGATGATCCGAACGCCCGGGAAGGCCCGGCCGAGATCCTCGGCGGTGCGCCCGGTGCCCTGGCCGACCAGCCGGAGCCCGGTGCCCGCGCAGTTCGAGCAACTCCAGTCGGTGGCCAGC
>JANYIZ010000024.1 GCA_025408445.1 Frigoribacterium sp.
GTATTGGCCGCTCGTCGCAACATCCGGTGGATCGAGATGGATGCTGCGCACCGGCCCCATGCTGATGCCACCGGTGAGCGTCGGATAGACGGTGGCGTCGACGAATGCCGACCCGTCTGCGAGCTCGTAGGCGGGCTGAAGATCAATTATCAGCTCCTTGACATCGGTCTTAATGCCGTCGATCTCGTCTGGAATGAGCTGGTCTTTGGGCAGTGCACTCTTCGGCTTCTTTTTGTCGACATAGACGACGATGCTCAGCTCGCCTGTGTTCACCCCCTTTGACACCTTGTGGCCGATGTCGACGGCGACGACACCCGGTTGGGCGATCAACGCGTCTTCGATCCGCTCTTTCACCGGGCGGATTGCCGCTCGGGCTTCGTTCTCTGGCTCGGGCGCCATGAGTTACTCCTCCATACGGGCGGCCCCATCGGTTGGAGTCGCTACCAATACAGGAGCAGGAAATCCCGGTAGAGATACCTCTTTGCCCGGGAATTTCGAATGGTTCAGGAGTCGAGTCCCTGCAGCCAGTCGCGAGCATCGGTGAAGGCCCGATCGTCGTACCGCGGGGTCACCGTGATGGCGAGCTTGTCGGCGCGGGGATACGACCCGAGGAAGATCACCTTGGGGCTAAAACGCTTGAGACCGAGGAGGGCCTCAGCGACCCGCTCGTCGTGAAGGTGGCCGTCGAGATCGATAACGAAACGGTAGCGGCCGAGGGCGTCTCCGATCGGACGGGAGGCGAGCAGGCTCATGTTGACCCCGCGGGTGGCGAACTGCTCAAGCATCTCAAGCAGGCGGCCGGCCGTGTCATCCGGAAGCTCCACGATCACGCTGGTCTTGTCCGACCCGGTCGGCGCGGGCAGGCGAGTCGTGCGGCTGACGAGCACGAAGCGGGTGACCGCATTCGGATTGTCGCCGATCTCAACGCTAAGCACCTCGAGCGGATAGTGGCCGGTGATTCCGGGGGGCGCGATTGCGGCATCCGCCGTGTCGTCAGCCAGCAGCGATGCCGCCGCCGCAACGTTGGAGGTGGCCGGCAGGTGGCCATGCGCGGGCAGGGTCGCGTCGAGCCAGATGTGACACTGCGCGTAGGCAACCGGATGCGCGTTGACGACCCGCACATCCGATAGCCGGGTGCCCGGCCGTGCCACGAGCACGAAGTTCACCGGCACGAGGTACTCGCCGATGATGCGGAGGTTCGGGATGTTGGCGAGCGCATCCTGGCTCGCAGTAACGCCGCCCTCGATCGAGTTCTCGATCGCGATCATGGCCGCGATGCTGCGCCCCGACACGACATCGTCGAGGGCCTGTCCGATGTTGTTGACCGGCTGCCAGGTCTTGCCGACGGCATCCGTCACCTGGGCGAGAGCGGCCTCCGTGAAGGTGCCCGCCGGACCAAGGTAAGAATAAGTATCTTCGGCGTGAGTCAGATTCGGCATAGCGCCGAGTTTATTGGCTCGCCGCGGGGAAGGAACGACGTCTAACTCCTGCCGACCGACGTCCCGCGGGTGCAAGACTTGGTGCATGAACGCTCGCGCAGGACAGCCAGCCCAGACCTCTGATCTCGTCGACGTGCACACGCTGCTCGCGGCCTACTACGAGCGTGTGCCCGACGTGAGTATCGCCGAGCAAAAAGTGGTGTTCGGCACCTCCGGCCACCGCGGTTCCAGCCTGGACAGTGCCTTCAATGAGACCCACATCGCGGCAATTACACAGGCCATTGTGGAGTACCGCGCGGGGAAGGGCATCACCGGTCCACTCTTCATCGGCGGCGACACCCATGCCCTGAGCCGTCCGGCCGAGACCACCGCACTCGAGGTACTGATCGCCAACGGGGTGGAGGCCCTGGTCGACGAGTTCGGCGACTTCGTGCCCACACCGGCAATCAGCCACGCAATCATCAGGTACAACGCTTCGATCGCCCCCGGCGAGCCGCAGGCCGACGGAATCGTCGTGACCCCGAGCCACAACCCGCCACGCGATGGCGGCTTCAAGTACAACCCGCCACACGGTGGACCGGCCGACAGCGACGCCACCAACTGGATCGCGAACCGAGCGAACGAGATCATCGCCGAGGGTAGCCATGCCGTGAAGCGGGCCGAGCCCTCGGGCGTCGGCACCTACGACTTCCGCGGTAACTACGTGAATGACCTCGAGAACATCATCGACGTGGAGGCCATCAAAAAGGCGGGCGTCCACATCGGCGCCGATCCCCTCGGCGGCGCGAGTGTTCACTACTGGAGCGCGATTGCCGAGCGCTATGGACTCGACCTCACCGTGGTCAATCCCGGGGTCGATCCGCAGTGGGGATTCATGACGCTCGACTGGGACGGCAAGATCCGCATGGACCCGTCATCGGCATCCGTCATGGCCAGCGTGCTGGTGCATAAGGACGACTACGACGTGGTCACCGGCAATGACGCCGACGCCGACCGGCACGGCATCGTTACCTCGGATGGCGGGCTCATGAACCCGAACCACTACCTGGCTGTCGCCATCCAGTACCTCTATAGCCATCGCCCGCAGTGGAGCGCGGATGCCGCGATCGGCAAGACGCTCGTCTCGAGTTCCATGATCGACCTCGTTGCCGAATCGATCGGCCGCCGCCTCTGGGAGGTTCCGGTGGGCTTCAAGTGGTTCGTGCCCGGGCTCGTCGACGGCTCCGTCGCGTTCGGCGGCGAGGAATCTGCGGGGGCGAGTTTCCTCCGTAAGGACGGGACAGTATGGACCACCGACAAGGACGGCATCCTGCTCGCCCTGCTCGCGAGCGAGATCATCGCGGTCACCGGCAAGTCCCCCAGCCAGCTCTATGCCGAGCTCACGGCGAAGTTCGGCTCGCCGGTGTACGAGCGGGTGGATGCCGCAGCTTCGAAGGCGCAGAAGGCAGCACTCGGAACTCTCACCGGTTCCTCGATCACCGCCACCACCCTCGCAGGGGAACCGATACTTGCGAAACTGAGTGAGGCCCCGGGTAACGGTGCCGCCGTCGGCGGAGTGAAGGTGGTCACCGAGCATGCGTGGTTTGCGGCCCGGCCGAGCGGCACCGAAGACGTGTACAAGATCTACGCGGAGTCCTTCCTCGGCCCAGAGCACCTCGCACAGGTGCAGCACGAAGCCAAGGCCATCGTGGACGCGGCGCTCGGAGGTTGACTGATCGTCCCCCCCTGGGGTGCGAGCAGGGAGCCCGGCTGGCAAGTCGCACGAAAAGACTCGGCGGATGCGGTGCCGCCTGGCACGGACCTCTAAGGTTATGGTCTGCTAAGAGAATTGATTGAGTGTGGGGACGACCGATGGAACGTATAGCCAATTTGCGACGGGCCGTTGCAATCGCCGGAGCGACGGCGCTTCTTGTCGTACTTGTGGGATGCAGCGCCGGTATGCGCGACGCTTCGGCGCTCACCGTGACATCCGCACCGAAGCCCACCGCGACTCCCTCTGCAACCCCCAGCGCGGCGCCGGTGGCAGCCGCACCGGCTCCGGTCGCGAAAACCGTTGCCGCGCCCGCGCAGCCCGCGACTCCGATCGCGTCGCCCTGCGCCGGAACGCCAGCCGGAGTCAAACACATTTATGTGAGTATCGGTGAGCAGCACCTGTGGGCGTGCACCGGTGACGCACTGCTCATCGACAGTGCCATCACGACCGGCGCATCAGCGATAACGAACGCGCGGTACACGACCCCCCTCGGCACCTCGCACATCACCGGCAAGAAGCGCAATACCGTGCTCGCTGGCAAGGACGTCAACGGCCCATGGAACGATCCGGTCGAATATTGGATGCCCTTCGACGGCGGTATCGGATTCCACGACTCGTCATGGCAGACCTTCCCCTACGGCAGTTCGCTCTACACGACCCAGGGCTCCCACGGCTGCGTCCACGTACCCGTTGCCGTGATCGCCACTATTTTCGACTGGGCACCGGTCAGCACCCTCGTCACCGTCCGGAGCTGATGCAGCCCGCTTGTCAAGCTGGCAGTTTGCCTTCTCCGTAGGATTTCGTCGAATTTGCGCCGAAACCGACTTGCGAAATGCTTGCCCTGCGTGTAACTTTGCACAGCACGCAAGATTTTGCGCCACTGAAGAACGCTCGTTCTTCAGTGGTGATTTCAGTTAAGTCACCCTTCGCCACACAAATCGAGGATCCATGTCACGCGTCGACGCAGCAACCCGGGCCAAAGAGGTCCACGAGTCCGGGGGGATCATGACCCACCGCCAGATTCTCTTTGTGCTCTACGGCCTGATGGCCGGCATGTTCCTCTCCGCCCTTGACCAGACCGTGGTCGGCACCTCCATCCGCACCATTGCGGATGACTTGAACGGCCTCAGCCAGCAGGCCTGGGTCACCACCGCCTACCTGATCGTCTCCACCATCGCGACACCGATCTACGGCAAGCTCTCCGACATCTTCGGCCGCCGACCGCTGTTCATTTTCGCGATCTCGATATTCATCATCGGTTCCGTCGCGTCGGGCTTCTCCACCTCGATCCTCGAACTCGCCGGATTCCGCGCGATCCAGGGCATCGGTGCCGGTGGCCTCATGGCCCTCCCCCTCGCGATCATGGGAGACATGCTCGCACCGCGCGAACGAGCCAAATACCAGGGCTACTTTCTCGCCGTCTTCGGCATCTCGAGCGTCATCGGTCCGCTCATCGGCGGGCTGTTCGCCGGCGCTCCCTACATCCTGTTCATCAACGGCTGGCGCTGGGTCTTCCTGATCAACATCCCGATCGGCATCATCGCTCTCGCAATGGTGTTGCGATTCCTGCACCTGCCGAAGCGCAGTATCAATCGCAGGGTGCGTATCGACTGGTGGGGGGCGACCACCGTCATCATGGCGGTTGCGCCCCTCCTGCTCGTCGCCGAGCAGGGTCGAGACTGGGGCTGGGATTCTGCGGGATCCGTCGCCTGCTACATCGTCGGAGTGCTGGGAATCATCGCCTTCATCGTCTCCGAACGGCTCATGGGTGATGACGCACTGATCCCACTCAAACTGTTTAAATCGCCCACCTTCTCGGTCGCGACCATCCTCGGCGTTCTTGTCGGGTTCGGGATGTTCGGCGCCATTTCCACCGTGCCGCTCTACTTGCAATTGGTGAAGGGCTCCACCCCGACCGAGAGCGGATTCCAGTTGCTCCCGATGATCCTTGGACTCATGATCTCCTCGATCGTGAGTGGCCAGCTGATCTCCCGCACCGGTCGCTACAAGATCTTCCCAATTCTCGGTACCGGATTCATGGTGGCCGGCTTCCTGATCTTCACCACGATCACAGCAGACTCCAACTACCTCGTACTCGCCAGCGCGATGCTTCTGGTCGGCCTCGGGCTCGGCCAGCTCATGCAGACCCTCACCATCGCGAGCCAGAATTCGGTCGGGCCGCGCGATATCGGTGTTGCGACCTCGTCGTCAACATTCTTCCGACAGGTCGGTGGAACGCTTGGGGTCGCCGTGATCTTCTCCGTGGTCTTCAGCGTGGTCGGCGGCAACATCAAGTCCAACTTCAGCAACAGGGGCACCCTGCGCGCCGCGCTCGACGCCGCTCTCAACCCGGCCGTTGCAAGTGCCCCCAACAACCGGGGCATCATGACGAAAATTTACAACGCCATCGTGGACCCGATCAAGCAGAACCTTCCGGCCCAGGTGGACCTGTCAAACGCAGGGGCACGCCGCCAGGTCGTCGACAGTGTGCTCGCCAGGATCACTCCCGGCAGCACTGGTGGAGGCGGCGCCACCACGTCGCTCGATGGCAACACCTCGTTCCTCAACAATGCCAACCATGCACTCGCTGCGCCGTTCCTCAACGGCTTCTCCGACGCGATGGTACGCGGCTTCTGGGTGAGCCTGATCGTCGTGCTCGTCGCCTTCGTTCTGAGCTTCTTCCTCAAGGCCACTCCGCTTCGCCAGAAGTCGGCCATCCAGGAGGTCGCCGACCAGGACGCCGCGATCCTGGCCACGCAGGCGGCCGAAATGATGGGCGCACCACTCGAGCCCGATACGAGTGAGCGTGACACCGACGGTGTGCGGCCCGGAGACGGATCCGCCGACAATCGAGTCGGCGCTTCGCCGAAGCCCTAACGCACCTTACCTCGCTCAAAAGACGGTTCACCAGCATTTCTGGTGGACCGTCTTTTTTCTTGTTGACAGAGTGCATCACGAATGCCTATGGTTAGCGCGACTGCTTGGGAGCGCTCCCACGACCTAGAATGGGAGCGCTCCCATCAGTCTCCCGCATTTCCCTTCCCACGCACACAAAGGAGTGACCGTGAAACTTTCACGACGCACGACCGCCGTTGCCGCCATTGCCGGTGCAGCAGCGTTTGCCCTCATCGCCACCGGATGCTCGGCCGGTGGTGGCACCTCGGCGGCCGAGACCACCAAGCCGATCACGCTGACCCTCGCCACCTTCAATAACTTCGGCTATGACGACGCTCTGCTTGCCGAGTACCACAAGCTCCACCCCAACATCACTGTCGTGCAGAACAAGGCAGCGACCTCGGATGCGGCGCAGACGAATCTCTTCACCAAACTCGCGGCCGGTTCGGGTCTCGGCGATGTCGAGGCCGTCGACGGCGACTGGATGCCCAAGGTACGCAAGTACGGGAATAAGTTCGTCGACCTCGCCTCCGCCGACAACAAGGGCCGCTACTCCAGCTGGAAGACCGCGGGCGGCACCGCGGACGGAAAGCAGATCGGCCTCGGAACCGACATTGGCCCGGAGGCCATCTGCTACCGCTCAGACCTCTTCGCGAAGGCAGGTTTGCCGACCGACCCCGACGCCGTCTCCAAGCTCCTCACCGGCGACTGGAAAACCTACTACGCCGCCGGCAAGACCTTCGCCGATGCGAAGACCGGTGCCGCCTGGTTCGACTCGGCCGGAGCCACCTTCCAGGGGCTCGCCAACCAATACAAGAACTTCTTCGAGAAGAGTGACGGCACGGTCGTCGCTGCGACCAACCCCGATGTGAAGGCGGCGTTCGAGTCCGTCTTGAAGGCGAGCTCGACCCAGTCCTCGCACCTCACCCAGTGGAGTAACGACTGGTCGGCCGGCATGGCCAACGGCGCCTATGCGACGATGCTGTGCCCGGCATGGATGCTCGGAGTGATCCAGGGCGATACCCCCAAGGCGACCGACTGGAAGATCGCCAACGTGTTCCCGAACGGCGGAGGAAACTGGGGAGGCTCATTCCTGCTCGTTCCCACCCAGGGCAAGCACACCGCTGAAGCCAAGGCTCTCGTCGACTGGATCACTGCACCGGCCCAGCAGATCAAGGCGTTCAAGGTCGCTGGCACTTTCCCGAGCCAGGTCGCGGCATACACCGACCCCACCCTCACGGGCGCGACGAACGCCTTCTTCAACAATGCGGCGATCGGAAAGATCTACATCGATCGCGCCAATGCGGTGAAGGTGACCCCCTTCAAAGGCACCCAGTACGGATCCATCATGACCGCCGTGCAGAACGGTCTCACGCGAGTTGAGACCGGAACGCAGTCCGTCTCGGACTCCTGGACCCAGGTAGTCTCCGACATCAAGGCGCTCGGCTAGGTCGTCGACCACCACCCGGGTCGCCCGATTCCGCGGGCGACCCGGCCCTCGTAGGCCGCAGTATTTCGTACCTCTAGGACTCGCACCATGACAACCTCCACGCTCCGGGTGGCGCAACGCACCCCTCGCAGGATCGCCCTCAGCCAGAAGCTTGGTCGCTGGGACATCCGCTTCTCGCCCTATCTCTACATCTCGCCGTTCTTCCTGCTCTTCGCCGTCGTCGGCCTGTTCCCGCTGCTCTACACCGGCTGGGTATCACTCCACGCCTGGGACCTCATCGGCGGCCAGGGCGCCTTCATCGGCGCTGACAACTTCTTCTGGGTTCTTCAGCAGCAGAAATTCTGGATCGCCCTTCGCAACACCTTCAGCATCTTCCTGCTCTCATCGGTGCCGCAGATCATCATCGCCCTCGTGATTGCGGCGGTGCTCGACACCAACCTGCGAGGCAAGACGTTCTGGCGCATGGGAGTACTGCTGCCGTACATCGTGATGCCCGTGGCGGTCTCCCTCATCTTCAGCAACATGTACGGCGACAAGTACGGCCTCGTCAACACGCTGCTCGGGTACGTCGGAATTCCGGGCATCCAGTGGCACTCGAATCCGCTTGCGAGCCAGTTTGCCATCGCCACCATGGTCAACTTTCGGTGGACCGGATACAACGCTCTTATTCTTCTGGCAGGCATGCAGGCCATCCCTCGGGACTATTACGAAGCGGCGACCATCGACGGGGCTGGAGCGCTGCGTCGCTTCTTCTCGATCACCGTGCCGCAGTTACGGCCGACGCTCATCTTCGTGATCATCACCGCCACGATCGGCGGGCTCCAGATCTTCGACGAACCACGCCTGTTCGACCAGTACGGCACCGGCGGCGCTAACAGCCAGTGGCTCACTCTCACCATCTACCTCTATAACCTCGGCTGGGGCCAGCTCAACTTCGGCCGTGCCGCCGCGGTCGCCTGGCTCCTGTTCCTGGTGATCGTGCTGATCGGACTCGTGAATCTCGGCATCACTCGCCGGATCGCCAGCAACGAAGGACGAAAGTCATGACCGCCTCCTCCCCTCTCCGACCACGCGGGCGCTTCCTCACGATCGGCCGACCGAGCCCGATCGTCTACGCGTTCCTCGCGGTCGTGATGTTCGCGTCGGTGTTTCCGCTTTACTGGTCGTTTCTCATCGGCAGCGGGGATTCCTCGACGATCAACGACCCGAATATGTCGTGGTGGCCGGGAGGTAACTTCATCGCCAACGCGGCATCCGTCATCAACAACGAGAGTGTCAACTTCTGGAAGTCGCTCGGCAACAGCGTCATCGTCTCTACCGTCGTCTCCGCATCGGTCGTCTTCTTCTCCACCCTCGCCGGCTACGCATTCGCCAAGTTGCGCTTTCGTGCCAAAAGGGGCCTGCTGGTGTTCGTTATCGCCACCACCGCCGTACCAATACAGCTCGGAGTTGTGCCCCTCTTCATCGCGATGTCGGCGTTCGGCTGGACCGGCACGCTCGGCGCGGTAATCGTGCCGGCGCTCGTGAGCGCCTTCGGGGTCTTCTGGATGACCCAGTACATCAGCCAGGCGCTGCCCGACGAGCTGGTGGAGGCCGGCCGTATCGACGGCGCCAACATGTTCCAGACCTTCTGGTACATCGGGCTGCCGTCCGCCCGGCCGGCGGCGGCGATGCTTGCACTGTTCACCTTCATCACCACCTGGACCAACTTCTTCTGGCCGTTCATCGTGCTGAATGCGAGCAACCCCACCCTGCCGGTGTCGCTCGCGACGCTGCAGGCCAACTATTTCATCGACTACTCCATCGTTCTTGCGGGAGTGCTGCTCGCCACCCTCCCGCTCATCGCGCTGTTCGTGCTCGCGGGACGGCAGCTGGTGGCAGGGATAATGCAGGGAGCCGTAAAAGGATGACAAGCACTCGGATGACAAGCACTCGGATCACAAGCACTGAAGGGATGGCCCTCGTGACCATCGATACCGCAGCACTGGCCACAACAACCAGAAGCGCCCGCGCGTTTCCGCCGGACTTCCTCTTCGGAGCCGCGACGGCCGCCTACCAGATCGAGGGAGCGGCCCACGAAGACGGCCGCACCGATTCGATCTGGGATGTCTTCTGCCGCGTTCCCGGCGCGGTCGTGCGCGGCGACAACGGCGACGTCGCCTGCGACCACTACCACCGCTTTGCGGATGATGTGGCGCTGATGGCCGACCTCGGGTTGCAGGCCTACAGGTTTTCCACCTCCTGGTCGCGGGTGCGTCCGGACGGTGGGCACGTCAACAAGCAGGGTCTCTCCTTCTACTCGAAGCTGGTGGATCAGCTGCTCGAGAAGAACATCACACCGTGGCTCACGCTCTATCACTGGGACCTCCCGCAAGCGCTCGAGGAGAAGGGCGGCTGGGCCAACCGGGACACCGCCTACCGTTTCGCTGAATACGCCGCGACCGTGCACGATGTGCTCGGTGACCGCGTGGAGTCCTGGACCACTCTCAATGAGCCGTGGTGTGCATCCTTTCTCAGCTATATCGGCGGAGAACATGCGCCGGGTCGCCAGGACGTGCCCGCCGGGCTCGCCGCCGCGCATCACCTGCTGCTCGGTCACGGACTCGTCGTACAGGAGCTCCGCAAACGCGACCCCAGCCTGCAACTGGGTATCACGCTCAACCTCACGGTGGCCGACCCGGTCGATCCGTCCGATGCCGGGGACCGTGATGCCGCACGACGTATTGACGGCCAGTTCAACCGGTTCTTTCTCGATCCGATCTTCCGGGGCGAGTACCCGCACGATGTGCTCCAGGATGTTGCAGGCAACGGATTCGAGGCCGTCGTGCACCCCGGAGACCTCGGGATCATTTCGACTCCGATCGATGCCCTCGGCGTCAACTACTACCACGGTGACTTCGTGAGCATGCGGCCCGGCGCGGACGAGACATCCACCGCCGCGCCATCCGAACGACCCAAGCGCTCGCCGTTCCCCGCTGCGGACGGTGTGCACTGGCGCTCACGCGGACTGCCGCTCACCGCGATGGACTGGGAGGTGCAGCCGGAGGGACTCACCCGCCTCCTGCGCCGGGTACACGACGAATACAGCGGCCCACTTGGAGTCGCCCTCTCGGTGACCGAAAACGGTGCGGCCTATGACGATGTGGCCAACGCGGATGGTTCGGTCGACGATGTCGACCGCCGGGACTTCCTCACCGCTCACCTCGACGCCATTCTGGATGCCGTCGATGGCGGAGTGCCAGTGAAGGGGTACTTCTACTGGTCGCTGCTCGACAACTTCGAGTGGGCCTGGGGCTATGACAAGAGATTCGGCATCGTACGGGTGGACTACGAGACCCAGGCGCGCACCCCGAAGGCCAGTGCCATCGAGTACCGTCGCATCATCGGCGAACGCGCCCTCTAGGCGCATTCGGACCACCCGGCAGCACTGGCAACACTTCGGCTACTGGCTAGACTTCGGGCAGATGACAATCACGCCGTCGGCACGACGCGTCGCTCCGACCCTCGAGGCCGTTGCGGCGGCCGCTGGCGTGTCCCGTTCTACCGTCTCCCGGGTGGTCAACGGATCGAGCCAGGTGAGTCCCGAGGTGCTCTCGGCCGTGCAAGGCGCGATCCTCGCCCTCAACTACAGTCCCAACCGAGCCGCGCGGTCCCTCGCCAATAATCGCACTCTCGTGATCGCGTTAGTGATCCCGGAGGAGGCGAGCCGGTTCTTCGGCGACCCGTACTTCGCGGCGATCGTGCAGGGCATCACCCGTGAGCTCGACAACAGCGACTATGTGCTCACCCTGCAGCTGGCGCAGTCCCGGCCGAGCGAGAAGACCATCCGCTATCTCACCGGCGGCAACGTCGATGGCGCGCTCGTGGTGTCCCACCACTCCGACAACGCGTTTCTCGAGACGCTTCAGGAGACCATGCCGGTGGTGTACAACGGTCGGCCGATGCGTTTCGACACTGTGCGAGCGCCCACTCAATCGGCCTACTTCGTGGATGTCGACAACGCCGCCGCCGCCGCCCGCGGCACGCAATACCTCATCGATCGCGGCCGGGAACGCATCGGCATCATCGCCGGGCCGCCCGACATGCCCGCGGGTGCCGACCGGGCCGAGGGATCCCTCCGCGCGCTCTCGACGGCGGGTCGCAGCATCGAACGCGTGACATACGGTGACTTCTCGCAGGTGAGCGGGGCTCGCGCCATGCGCGAACTCCTCGACCGCTTCCCCGATCTCGATTCGGTGTTCGTGGCGAGCGACCTCATGGCCACCGGCGCCGTCTCCGTGCTGCGCGAGCGCGGCCGCAGCGTACCGGGGGATGTCGCGGTGGTGGGGTTCGACGACTCCCCGGCGGCCTCGAGTGGCGACATCCAGCTGACCACCGTCCACCAGCCTTCCGAGGCCATGGGCGCCAAGATGGCGCAGATGATGCTGAGCCTGCTGCGGGGCGAACCCGTGGAGCACCAGTGCATCATGCAAACGCACATTGTGGAGCGCGATAGCGCGTAGTGGTCGCTCGCGCAGCCTCCGGGCCCAGCACGTCCGACCCCAGGTCGGCCGCCAGGCTGGCCGCTCCAGACAAGCTCTCCCTTCGAAAACTCCATGCACGCTCGGCAACACACCGGGCTGCGACGTCGAAACGCCGTACCTTTCCCAGGCGAGCATGGATTTCTGGAGGGGGACCGTGCGGGCCGGGGGACGGCCGATCCCGCTCGGCGTCACAGGGGCGAACCCCAGGATCACTCCGGCGAGCGCCAGCAACAGCAGCAGGGCATTCACGGGTTACGTCTTCGCCGGGGTGCCTCCTCGTGTCGAATAGACCCTCACCGCTCTCGGACGAAACCTGCTCGAACCGGCGCGGGCCGCCTACGACTCGCGCGACTGAGCCCAGCGCGGGGTCGGCATCGCGGCCGCGAAGACCCGGGCCGCTCCGGCGTGCGGCGCGGCCGCGGCGACGAATCCATGCGGGCGCACCAGGTAGACCAACGAGGAGGCGAGCCCGGTCGTGCCCGGCGACGGGAATCGGTGAGACGCGATCCCCAGCGCGGCACCGATCGGGGCGACATCCGCTCCCCCGTTACCGTGAACCTGCCACTCGAACGCGCGAAGCACCGCGTAGTTGCCACCGTTCGCACCGGCGACCCAGGGCAGGCGGCGACCGACCACTGGGTCGCGGCGGCCGCGGGATCGCTGCTTCTCGCCGGCATCCATCCAGTAGTGGATGCGCGTCTGCGACAGGTAGCCGAAGAACCGGGAGGCGCCCCTCACGCGCGGGATCACCCGGATGACGAGGGGCGCGAGCAGCGGCGCCAGCCTCCGGCGCACCAGCCGGGCACGCCGCGTGCTCGAGGTCGCGAGCCCGAACACCCGATCCGTCGTGGCGATGAGACGCACCGCGACCGGCCGGCGTTCCGCTTCGTAGCGATCGAGGTACTCGTCCGGGGCGGTGCCCGAGATCACCTCGGCGATCTTGATGGCCAGGTTGTGGGCATCCTGCAACCCGGTATTCATGCCCTGTGCTCCCACCGGAGAGTGCACGTGGGCGGCATCCCCAGCGAAGAAGACACGACCACGGCGGAAAGTGGATGCCACCCGGTGCTGCACCCGATAGGTGGAGAACCAGTGCGACTCGCTCCAACTCACCCCGAAGATCTTCTCGACGGTTGCGCGCGTCGCCTCTTCGTCGATCTCAGAGCCTCCCGAAGGCAACAGGCCGATGATGCGGTGGTGCCCTCCCGAATCGTCGCCGCCGAGCGGGAAGGACAGGAGGAACTCCGCATCCCCCAGTCGCACGTTGACGGCATTCGCGGTCAGTCCACGCGTGTTGTCGGTATCGCATACGAAGAAGCTGTGGGCATTGGTCGACCCATCGAAAGAAATGCCGAGGGAACGCCGCACAAGGGAGTTGCTTCCGTCGGCGCCCACAACATAGCGCGCCCGGATGACCCGGCTCCCCTCCGGTGACCGGACGGTGACCGAGCCGGAGTCGGCGACGTCGTGCGCCGGTTCGACCTCGGTGTTCCACTGCACGGGCACAGAGATCTCGGCGAGATATTCGCCGAGAATCGATTCGGTCTTGCTCTGCTCGAGCACCGTGAGGCGAGGGAATGGCGTGATGCCGCTGCCCAGCTCTCCGATCGGCAGCACGCCGAACCGTCGGCGACCATAACCCGGCGCCACCAGCCGGACCGCGGTGCTGGCCGCGGTCATCCGCTTCGCCAGCCCGAGTTGGTCGTAGATCTCGAGTGTTCGCGCCTGCAGCACGACTGCTCGAGACTCCCGGGTCGGGCCGGCCTTGCGGTCCACGATCTGGACTCGAACTCCGAGCCTCGAAAGCACGATGGCGAGGAGTAAACCGGTCGGGCCGGCACCGATGACCAGCACATCGGGGTCGGGCTGCTCGTTCATGGCGGATCCCCTCCTTGGTCAGTGTCGATTCTCCTCCTGCGCGACGCCGGTGTCGTGGGGACTTTCGACCCGTGATCAGTGGGGCGAAATGGTGAGAGTTGAAGAACCAGACCCTCATCGAACAGAAAGAATCATCATGAACATCGTCGTCGTCTTCGAGTCCATGTTCGGCAATACGCGCCAGGTCGCGGCCGCCATCGCCGAGGGGCTCGCGCCCTCTGGTACCGTGGCCAGCTTCACCGTCAACGATGCGGGCGCGAAGGACGCCGCGGAGTCCGCGGACCTGCTCGTCGTCGGTGGTCCCACTCACGTGCATGGAATGAGCCGGCCGGCCTCGCGCGAGGAGGCTCGTAACTGGGTGAACGACCCCGCGAAGACTGTGACTCTTGAACCGACTGCTCCGGGAACCGGGGTCCGCGAGTGGATCGACGGACTCGGCGCGATGCCGGCTCTGTGCGCCGCGTTCGACACCCGCATGGACATCGCGCGGATCCTCTCCGGTGCCGCCTCCGGCCACATCGAGCACGAGCTGACGAAGCGAGGTTCGCGGGCGGTGCTGCCCGCCGCGAGCTTCCTGGTCACGAAAGAGACCGTGCTAGAAGATGGCGAACTCGCCCGGGCGCGCGAGTGGGGTGCGAGCATGGGAGAGGCTGCAGGGTTGCCCATGCACCACTGACCCGCCCACGGCCCCCGCGGAGACACTCGCGACCCGGCCGGGATCGCGAAAGTCAGCGCGAGCAGACCCGCCGTCTCGGAGCCGCGCTCGGCGTGATAGCTGGCGAGGAGTTGGCCATGGGTACCCCCCGATCGTCAACTTCTCCCGGCGCAGGCTGAGGTCCCCGAGCTCCGGATGGCGGACGACCGCCTCACCTCCCGCCCGCACTTGGATGTCGTGGCGCGCCCATAAGCGTCGGAACGGATCGCTGGCCATGCAACGACTGCAATTCGACCCAGAAGAACCCAATGTTGCAACGACCGCCTGAATTCGCCCTGCTTCTCGCGGTCATCCAGGAAGAATTCACGAAGGCGGGATGCTCCAGCACCTCGAGCAGTTGAAGTGAGGGATGCCGATCGCGCCCCTGCTCGAGGCGAATGTAATAGTCGGCGCTCACCCCCGCGGGCATCGCGACCTCCTCGCGGCGAAGGCCCGCGACCCGGGGGAACCTTCTCCCTCGCCGACGACCTCACCCGCGTGGGCTACGGGGCGATGCAACTCGCCGGCCCGCACGTCTTCGGACCGCCTGCCGATCGCCCGGCGGCCGTCGCTGTACTGCGTGCCGTTGTCGAACTCGCAATCACCCACATCGACACCTCGGACTTCTACGGCCCCTGCGCGACCAACGAGATCATCCGGGAAGCGTTGTCTCCTTACCCACCCGAACTTCACATCGTCACGAAGGTGGGCTCGCTTCGCGACGCCGAGGGCAACTGGCCCCAGGCGCGTTCGCGGGACCAGCTGCGGCAGGCAGTGCACGACAATCCCTCCCGCCCCGGACTCGATGTGCTCGACGTGGTCAACCTCCGCGTCGGAGCGGTGGAGGGGCCGACCCCCGGAGCCATCGCCAAGCCGTTGGCCGAAGCCCAGTCCATTGAGCCGGTCGTCACCGTACAGAACCTCCACAACATCGCGAATCGCCAGAATGACGCACTCATCGACTCCCTCGCCGCGCAGGGCGTCTCCTACGTGCCCTACTGCCCGCTGGGCGGATTCACTCCACTGCAGTCGCACGTGCTCGACGCGGTAGCCCTGCGCCTCGAGGCATCCCCGATGGCGGTGGCACTGGCCTGGCTGCTGCAGCGTTCGCCCAACATCCTGCTGATTTCCGGCACCTCATCGCTTGCGCACCTGTACGAGAACGTGGCCGGCGCCACGCTGGAGTTGCCGGCCGACGCGGTCGAGGAGCTGGATTCGATCGGAGGATGACCGGACCCTCGCACCCGATGGCATTGGCTCGGGCTGCCTACAATCGAGACCATGGCCCTCCTTCACCGCGCCGAACTGCGCCCATCCAAGATCGAGCTCATCTCCGCCTGGGCACCGACCCAACCGTGGTTCGTCGGCGACGCGACGGCGCCTCTCACGAACATCGCGTCGTTCCGGTTCGATGACCCGGATGGCGAGGTCGGAATCGAGACGATCATCGTGAGGGTCGGAACCGGGCCGCTGGTGCAGGTGCCTCTCACCTATCGCGGAGCGCCCCTCGACATTGCGGCTGAATCGCTCATCGGCACGATGGATCACTCGGTGCTCGGTCGCCGCTGGGTGTACGACGCCACCGGAGATCCCGTCTACCTTGCAGCAGTGGCCGCAGCGGCATTCACCGGCGGCGACCAGGCCGAAGAGTACTTCGAGGTGGACGGCGAGAGGGTCCTGCGTCAATCCTCGGCTCGCGTGCACGGCAGCGGGTACGTCGGGGCCGCCGTTCCCGAGGTCGTCGGAGCGATCAGCCCGCGGCACGGAATCGGCACCACCGAGGTCGAGTCCGGCAGTCTTCGGATCGTCGTGGCCCGTGTCCTCGATACGGCCGTCACGCCGGCTGCGGGCGCTCAGCACTCACTCGCAGGCACGTGGGCGGGCCAGGACGACCCGCGACCGCTGGTGTGGGTGAGCATCGACTGAGGGTCCGGCATTAGTCAAACGCTATGCCCGCCTTCGTGAGTCGCGCCCGGATCCCGCGAAAAGTCGAGCACCCAGTCCCCGCGCGCGCAGGGGCCTGGATTATTCGGCGCAGGATTCCCTCCGGCTTCCGGGTGGGATACCCGGTCTTCTCCCGCCCGGTCGGTGACACGATGGTGCGCCACCAGGCATCCGTCGGGAGCGTGCCACGCGCCACCTTCTCCGGCGTGACGAGCCCGGGGCCATGTACGGCTCGCGATCGACGGTCGTGGAATCGAAGTCATAGGACTTGGGGTTTTTCACCTAGACCAGGATCCTGTCGTGGTTCGTTGGCCAGCAATTCTTCGACTTGGCGCCGTAGTCGTAAGCCCAGAGGATCTAGTTGAGGAAGCTCTCGCGACCGAACAGTGCGTCGAGTAGCACCTTGGCGTAGTAGGCCTCGCGATAGTCGAGGTGCAGGTAACGCGTGCCGTCATGGGCGAGCAATCGCCAGGCATCAGCGAATCGGGCGTCCAGGCGGCGGGCATCTGCCGTACTTCCCCAACCAACCGCTGGCCAATCCCTTTGCGCTGCCCGGTCACCGACCGTAGTCTCGTGTGATGTCAAGTGTCGTGCAGCACCTCCCCGGCCAGAACCGCTACATCTTCACGAACGATGGCGTCGAGGTTGGATTCACCGACTATCAACTCGTCGATAGAGAGATTCACCTCACCCACACTGAGATCGACCCGGCACTGCGCGGGACCGGTCTCGGCGCCGAGATGGTTCAGGCGGTGCTGGATACAATCCACGACGATACCGACTACCGGGTAGTGGCGGAGTGCCCCTTCGTGGTGGCCTGGCTGCGGCATCATCCCGAATACCAGGAACTCGAACAGCGAGTCTGATCAGCTTTTTTTGGAGCCGTTCGCGAGATCGATCGTCACGCGCCCGTGGTAGACACCCGTCTCCTGTGAGGGACGGACAGGATCTCCGGCGAGCGGTGCCGGGGCAGGCAGGATCGTCTGGCGGTCCAGTTCCATCGCCGCTTCGTGGCGGGCCGGGGCGAAGACCTCGTCTCCGATTCCGATCAGCCCGGCTCCGTTACCGGCGCTGCGGGACTTGCTCTTTCCGACGATGTCGATGAGACCGAAACGCTGCCCGAGGATGCCGAACAGCGCACAGCCGACGACCATACCCCCGAAAATCCACCAGTTCACTCTTGAAGGCTACGCGACGAGTCCGACAATGAGGTCATCCCAGCGGCGTAGATCGGCGGTCGGGATCGGCTGGGCTCAGGGCACCCGGTAGAGCCATTCCTCGGTCGCGAACTTCTCCACAACGAGTTGCTGCGCCCGGGCGAGCTCGGCAGGGGTCACGTCGTCGGGAGTCGCACCGTACAGGCGCGTGAAGGTCTGCTCCATACGCTCGATGATCGCCGCCCGGCTGAGCCCGGTCTGACTGCGCAGCGGATCCACTCGCTTGTTCGCGCTTTTCGTGCCCTTATCGCTCATCTTCTCGCGGCCGATGCGCAGCACCTCCACCATGCGGTCACCATCCATGTCGTAGCTCATGGTCACGTGATGCAGCACTGCCCCGGTTCCGAGCCGCTTCTGGGCCGCGCCGCCGATTTTGCCGCTCGGACTCGTGATGTCGTTGAGTGGCTGGTACGAGGCGTCGATGCCCAGCGACTTGAGGGCCGTGATCACCCATTCGTCGAGGAAGGCGTAGGAATCGGCGAAGGTCATGCCGTGCACGAGATCGGTGGGCGCGTAGATCGAATAGGTGATCACAGAGCCGGCTTCCATGAACATGGCACCGCCACCACTCACCCGGCGCACCACCTGGAAGCCGTATTTCGCGGCGCTCTCGAGGTCAACTTCGTTCTTCACCGACTGGAAGCTGCCGATGACGACTCCCGGTTCGTTCCACTCCCAGATACGAAGGGTCGGCTGCCGCCGGCCCGCGCCGACCTCCTCGGAGAGCACCTGGTCGAGTGCCATTTGCACGACGGGTGGATAGGCGGCTCCGTGGATGATCTGCCAGTCGTAGTCGGTCCAGGTCGTGGCCAGGGCGAGCGACCGGCGCACGGCCACTGCGACGGCATCCGGTGAGAACCCGAGCAGGATGGCGTCCTCTGGCAGCGCGCTCTGCACCGCAAACGAAATCGTGGAGGCATCGCTGTTTTCCGACAATCCGTTGACCGCCTCGTCGATGAGGGTGAGGGCGGTGTCCGGCTCGAGGAAAAAATCACCGGAGAGGCGGAAATTCGCGATGCGACGGTCGATCACGTCGAGGTCGACGACCACGAGCTTGCCGCCGGGAACCTTGTACTCACCGTGCATTGAAGGGCCTTTCGTCGGGTCGGTTTCAGCCTAGGCCTTGGCCGATGGGCATTCTGATGCGGATGTCGCCCCCGAGAGCATCGCCGCATCGATGAGGATCTCGGCGGCATGCCTGGCATGCACCGCCGCCTCTCCGGTGCCTGCGATTGCCGCTGTAGTCTGGGCGCCCTCGGCGAGAATCGAGAGCTGCGGAGCAAGATCGGGGTCGGCTCCGGCGTCGGCGACGAGACCCGCCACAAAGGACTGAAATCCCGCCTTGTGTTCCCGGGCGCGTTCTGCGACTTCGGGCGAGATCGAGCCGAGCTCGGCAAAGGCATTGATGAATCCGCATCCACGGAAGGTGTCGTCGCTGAACCAGTCGGACAGGTAGTCGTAGATCGCGAGCAGCTTGGCTCGCGGAGTCTCCGCTCTCGCGACGCGGTCGGTGACTCCCGTGTTCCAGAGCGCATGGCGGCGGTCGAGCACTTCGAGCACGATCGCTGCCTTCGAGGGGAAGACCCCGTAGAGACCCTTCAGCGAGACGCCGGACGCTCTTCGCAACTCATCCATACCCACCGACTGGATGCCCCGGCCGTAATACAGACGGTCCGCCGCGTTGAGCACCCGCTCTCTCACCCGTTCATCCATCATTCACTCACTCTACTTGCTTTGAGAACGTTCGTTCTCTATGGTTGAAGTAACGAGAACGATCGTTCTCTCGCTATGAAAGGAACCTGTCATGTCGACAATCACCGTGGGTACTGAGAACAGCACCGCCATCGAGCTGTACTACGAAGATCATGGATCGGGCCAACCCGTCGTGTTGATCCACGGCTATCCGCTCGACGGATCGTCATTCGAAAAGCAGACTCGCGTGCTCCTCGAGGCCGGCTACCGGGTCATTACCTACGACCGTCGCGGATCCGGCAAATCCAGTCAGCCCACCGTCGGCTACGACTACGACACCTTCGCCGCTGACCTCAAGGTCGTACTCGACACCCTCGATCTCGCCGACGCCGTCCTGGTCGGATTCTCCATGGGCACCGGTGAGGTCGCCCGGTACATCGGTAATTACGGCTCCGCTCGCGTCGCGAAGGCTGTCTTCCTCGGATCGCTCCAGCCATTCCTGTTGCAGACCGACGACAACCCGACCGGTGTGCCCCAGGAGGTTTTCGATGGGCTACTGAAGGCCGTGTCTGCCGACCGCTTCGCCTTCTTCACCGGTTTCTACCAGAACTTCTACAATCTCGATGAGAACCTCGGCAGTCGGGTCAGCCAGGAGGTCGTCGATGTTAGCCAGTCGATCGCCGCGGGTTCGTCCTTCTACTCCTCGGTCGCCGACCAGCCGACCTGGCACACGGACTTCCGGGGCGACATCCCCAAGATCGATGTCCCTGCGTTGATCGTGCACGGCACCGCCGACCGGATCCTGCCAATCGACTCGACCGGCCGCGTCTTCGCGAAGTCGCTCCCGTCAGCGGAGTACGTGGAGATCGAAGGCGCCCCACACGGCATGCTCTGGACGCACCACGCCGAGGTCAACGCCGTGCTGCTGGCGTTCCTCTCGAAGTAGCGTTGCTCGGTGGTCGAGGGCACGGTGTGCGCCGCTACTCGACCACCGGATCGCTCGCAAGGCGAGACGAAAGCCACGCGATCGTGTCGGCGAAGACCTCCTCGCGATTCGTCTCATTGAAGACCTCGTGACGGGCGTCCGTGTAAATAATCAGTTTCACGTCGCTGAGCTTCGACCGGGTGAGATACCCCTGGGCCAATAACTCGGCGCTGTGCACCCCTCCGAGAGTGTCCTCGCTGCCGATCTGGATGAGCACCGGGATGTCGTGGGCCAAGTCCTTTGCCGGTCGCCCGAGCAGGCGCAGGCTGTCCACGACACCAAACAACTTCATGCCGTTGGCCTTGAAGGTGAGTGGATCGTCGAGGAATGCCTGCCCGACCGACTGGTCACGGCTCAGCCACTCGTATCCCGTCGAGCCGAGGTGCGCGTGCTTCTTCGCGAGATCGCCGCCGTTCATGTGGCGCAGGGTGCGATAGGCGGTTCCGGTGAGGATCAGCGCCTCGTAGTCATCCGCGTGCTGATTGATGATCGACTGCGCGATGAGCGAGCCCCAGCTGTGACCGAGAAGCGCGAGCGGTAGCCCGGCATTCTCATCACGGATAATCGGCAGCAGCTCCCGCACCGAACGAATGGTGGAACGGATGCCGCCCGGTCCGAGTTTGCCGAGCTGGGAATGGTCTCCTCCCCATTGCTCGAGGCCGGTCTGGCCGTGTCCACGGTGGTCGTCGGCGTAGACCGAGTACCCGGCGGCGACGAGCCGCTGGGCGAGGTCTTCGTAGCGTGCGGCATACTCACCGAGGCCGTGCGCGATCTGGACGACGCCGATCGGCCTGCCGGCTTTCCAGTGGAAGAAGTGGATCGTCACGCCGTCAGAATCGACGAAGGTGCGCTCCTGTCGAGCGGCGGTGAACTGGACCATCGGGCCTCCTGGAGACGAGCGTATTCGCGGGTGCTCCAGTGTAAAGCCGGGGCGGCCGGTGCCGAGTATGCGGGAGCGACTGCCAGGCGCAACCCCGGCGCCAGCACAGGCCTGCCCGCCTGTGGTTTCCTCGTGCATCTCGGTCCATGCGCGTGCGCCCAGCTCCGCGCCCGCGAGTGACACGTGCGCCCGATGTGACACGCGTGTCCTCTCTCTCTCTCAGGCTGGTGTGTCACACCCCGAGTGTTGTGGGGTGGTGTGCGCAGTGTCTCCGCGCTAAAAAGTGACACGCGCTCCCGGCTCCGCGCCCGCGAGTGACACGTGCTCCCGAATATGCGGGCACACGTGTCACTCGCGGGCGCGGAGCGTGCGACGGGGTCGCCGGAGGACCGGAGAATGCGGCGAGCCGGAGACCGCGGCACGCCGGAGCCTCTCGGCGCAGCCGGGAGTTCCCTTCGGTACGGACGAGTGCGCCCCCGTGTGGCCACCTCACGGACCTCACACCGGCAAGGGGCGACATCGGCTACCGGTTCACTGCGCAGTGTCGGACTCGGCACCGTCGATGGCGGTCACAGTGTTCCCCTGATCCGGCCCCCTGATCCGGCCCACTCGGATCCGGCCCACTCGATCAGGCTCACTGGCTTTGCGCCTCGACGAGTTGCCGATACCGGCCATCGAGGGCGAGGAGTTCGTCGTGAGAACCCACCTCCGCGATGCTGCCGTGATCGAGCACCACGATTCGATCCGCCGATCGGATCGTCGATAGGCGATGGGCGACGATGAGCGTCGTGCGCCCTCCGATCAACCTCTGTAGAGCCTGCTGTACGAGGCGCTCCGACTCGCCGTCGAGTGCGGAGGTCGCCTCATCCAGGAGCAGGATGCGGGGATCGCGGATCAGCGCACGGGCGATCGCGAATCGCTGGCGCTGGCCACCCGACAGCCGTGATCCGCGCTCACCGACGAACGTGTCCCAGCCCTCGGCCATGTCGGCCACGATCTCGGTCGCGTTGGCGTCGGAGAGGGCCTGGCGCACATCCTCATCGCGGGCTCCCACCAGTCCGTGGGTGATGTTGTCGCGCACGGTGCCCTCAAACAACACCGACTCCTGCGGCACCACCGCGACGAATGCCCGCAGGCTGCGCATGTCGAGCTCGGCCATGTCGCGGCCGTCGAAGAGGATGCGGCCTTCCGTTGGGCGGAGAAATCCGAGTACGAGGTTCAGAAGTGTGGACTTGCCCGACCCCGACGGACCGACGAACGCGATCGTCTCCCCCCGCCGGATGTGCAGATCAATGCCGGTGAGCACGGGACGAGTGCCGTCCGCATGCTCAAATCCCACATTCTCCAGCCGCAGGTCGCCGTTGAGGCTGGAGACCACCGCCTTGCCATTGTTTGCTTCGATATCCGGCTCTTCGAGAACTTCGCAGATCGACTTCACCGACTCGATGCCTCGGGTGATTATCGGCGCAAGCGACAACAGCGCCACGATGCTCCCGGTGAGAATCGTGAAATAGGTGCTGAGTAAGACAACCTCGCCGGGGGTGATCGGAATGAATCCGGTGAGGGAAGCGAGCGCCGCCCCGGTGAGGCAGAGCACTCCGAGCGACTGGTAGGAGATCCAGCTCAGGGCACCGAAAGATCCGTTCAGCCGGTCGAGTTTGAGGCCGGCTTCGCGCACCCCCTCGGCACTTCGTCCGACCCGCTCGGCCGCATCCGATTCGAGTCCGTGGGCTCGAGTAATGGGCATCAGCGTCGACATCTCCCCCACCCGCGCCGATAAGTGTTCGACGGTATGACGAAACTGCTCGTTGCGAGCATTCGACCGACGGCGAAGCCCTCGAACCAGAAGCGCGGCGACCGGCACCGCGATGAAGAAGACGGGAACGAACGCGGGAACCCGCAGCGCTGTCACCACGATCGCTCCAGCGAGCACGAAGAATGCCGAAAAGCCGGTCTGCGCAGACTGCTGCATCATCAGTTCGATGTTTTCGACGTCCCGGATGATTTTGGTCTGGATGATGGAAGAACTCGCGCG
>JANYIZ010000025.1 GCA_025408445.1 Frigoribacterium sp.
CTCCGCCGTGACAGGGCGGCGCGCTAACCAACTGCGCTACAGGGCCTAGCTATGTTTCGTGACCCCAACGGGATTCGAACCCGTGTTAACGCCGTGAAAGGGCGCCGTCCTAGGCCACTAAACGATGGGGCCGTGAAGAAAGATCCTTCATAGCTACCGAGGCCCAAGCATAGGGGTGCCCGGCCCCTTTTCCAAACCACGCTCAGATGTGCACACCGGGGCCGAGGCATCCGCCCGCCACTCCGCCGCCACTCCGCCGCCACTCCGCGAGGATGCGGGCATTCGCCACCACTCGGCGGTAGGTTCAACGTGTTGTCGAGACTTCGGGGAAAAATGACACGCATTAGCGGGCACGGACGCACGGACCATTCCGCGCGAATGCTGCGTGGCAGACGGGTAATCGCCACGATCACCCTGCTCGCGGTCCTCACGGCGGGATCGATCCTCGGCCAGTCCGGCTCGCCTGCCTTCGCGGCGGACTATCCAAGCTGGGACGACGTACAGGCCGCACGCCAGAGCCAGGCCGCAACCCAGGCCGAGGTCACCCGCGTGCAGGGACTGCTGGCCGGATTGCAGGCCGCCGTCGATTCGACCCAGGCCGTCGCCGTGCTGAAGGGCGACGAGTACCAAGCGGCGCAGCAGAGGTACGACGAGGCCGCTTTCAAGGCCGCCGAGCTGCAGAAGCAGGCGGATGCCGCCCAGGTGAAAGCCGCGAAGTCGAAGCAGCAGGCCGGCCAGCTTGCCGCGCGGCTCTCCCGCTCCGCCGGAAACGACCTCTCCACTCGCCTGTTCTTCAGCGGAGGAGATTCCAAGGCGTACCTCGCCCAGCTTGGCCTCGAAAGCATGGTCAAGGACCAGTCCGCCGGCATCTACGAGAAAGCAATCCAGGACCAGAACACCGCGCAGTCGCTTACCGACCAGGCGGATGTCGCCAAGGCGGCCCTGAAGATCCTCGCGGATGCCGCGCAGAAGGCGCTCGCTGAGGCCACGACCGCAGCGCAGGCGGCCGCGGCCGCGTACACCGAGCAGAGCGATAATTCGGCTCGCCTGCAGGCGCAGCTCGCCACTCTCACGACGAATGTCGATCACCTCGAGACCGAGTACGTAGACGGGATCAAGGCGCTGTGGGGCGAACTCGCGGGGCTCGGCGCGGGGAAGATTTCGACGACCGGCTGGGTGCGTCCGGCTGGGGGCCACATCTCGAGCCCCTTCGGATTCCGCATCAACCCCTTCACCCATTCCTACGCGTTCCATGCCGGTACCGACCTTGCAGCGAACTGCAACTCACCGATCTTTGCCGCCCACGGCGGTACCGTCATCTATGCCGGCCCGAATGGCGGATACGGCAACTTCGTACTAATCGATCACGGTGACGGCGTCTCCACCGGATACGGGCACATCGTCAACGGAGGGATCCACGTGAGCGTCGGCCAGCCAGTGGGCCCGGGCCAGCCGATCGCGGCCGTCGGAAGCACCGGGCACTCCACAGGCTGCCACCTGCACTACGAGGTGCGACAAGGCGGCAACGCCATCGATGCCGTGCCGTTCATGCGGAGTAACGGCATCGAGCTGGCTAACTGACACTGGTTTCAGCGGGGTCGCCCCGGGCGTTGCGGGTGCCGCGGCGGCGTTGGCGCGTCGCATCCGCCGGTCTCGCTGACCGTGCGGCAGATTGTCGGCCATGCGGGCGTACAAACGGCCGCACGGCTGACGTGAGGACGCACGGATCCTCATCGGCGCCGCACGCTGGCGGGCGCGGGCGCGCCTGCTGTGGACAAGTCTCCGGTGCGAGCGCCGCAAAACCTCTGCGCCCATCGGTGACACTCGCGCCCAAACGTTCGCCGGCGAGTGTCACTCACGGCCGCACACCTGCATAGACTCGCACCCCGCAGCCACCGCCGCACCCTGGCAAACACTGGTCATCCGGCAGCCGGGTTGTTAGTGTGTCTGGTGTTTACAGTGTTACTGGAGTGACTCGGGCTCGTCGACGTCACGGAATCGAGGACTGATGGCGCTCGTCAATGGCGGCACCGCGCGACACAGTCAGCCCGGGTCGACTGGTTGCGTCCGGCGTGGCGTGGGTGGTCGCATCCGACACTGGGTTTCTGCGTTTGCGGTGCTTTCGATGTTGGCCAGCGGTTCGATCATCGGCTCGACCTCTGTCGCCTTCGCGACCAGCTATCCGAGCTATGCGGATGTGCAGAATGCGCGGCGAAGCGAATCCGCCAAGAAGGCAGAGATCGACATACTCAACCAGCTTTTGGCAACATTGCAATCCGCGGTCGATTCGACCACGGCAGATGCAGTGGTGAAGGGCGCAGCGGCCCAGGCGGCCCAGCAAAAATACGACGAAGCCGCAGCAAAGGCGGTCAAGCTGAAACTGCAGGCGGATGACGCCCAGGCCAGGGCGGACCGCTCCAAGCAGGAGGCGGGCCAGCTCGCCGCCCGGCTCGTACGTTCGGGAGGCAGCGACCTCAGCAGCACCCTGTTTTTCAACAGCAGTGAGTCGAAGAGCCTGCTCTCAGAGCTCGGTCTCGCCAGCATGGTGAAGGACCAGTCCGCAGGCATCTACGAGAAGGCCATCCAGAACCAGAACGTGGCTCGTGCCCTTACCGACCAAGCGGATGTCGCGAAGGAAGCACTCAAGGCGCTGGCGGGCGAAGCCGAGAAGGCCGCCAAGGCCGCGGCCGACGCCGCCCTGGCCGCCTCCGCGGCCCTCACCGAGCAGCAGGCGCACCAGGTGCAGCTCACCGCGCAGCTCGCGATTCTCGTGACCAATACCAACCAGACGGAGGCCGACTTTGCGATCGGGGTCGAGGTCGCGCGCCAGGCCGCGGCAGCAGCGCTCGCCGCGCAGCTTGCGGCCGCTCCGCGCGCAGGTCAGATCTCGTCGGAAGGATGGGCGCGACCGGCGGGCGGACATATCTCCAGCCCCTATGGCTATCGAATCGATCCTTACAACGGTGCGTATGCGCTTCATGCCGGCACCGACCTTGCGGCCGGCTGTGGCACTCCGATCTATGCTGCCCACAGCGGCACCGTCGTGCTCGCCGGCCCCTACGGCGGCTATGGCAATTACATTCGCATCCAAAATGATGGCGACGGCAGCTACGAGACCGCCTATGGGCACATCGTAAATGGTGGCATCCTGGTGGGCATCGGGCAGAGTGTGCAGGTCGGCCAGAACATTGCCAGGGTGGGAAGCACCGGCATGTCGACCGGCTGCCATTTGCATTTCGAGATCCATCACAACGGCGGCACCCAGGATCCCGTGCCGTTCATGCGTTCGATGGGCGTCGAACTGGCCAATTGAACCCCTCACTGGGGAGGCGGGTGCCCGTCACCTGTTCGTGGGACTGGCGCGTTTTCTGACCGCTTGCTACTGTGACAGAAGTTAACAGTGTTACTCATGTGACTTCACCTGTGACCGCGGGGGATCTGCGGCACAACTCGGGGAATGATGAAATCTATTTTGCTCGCCCGCCGAGCCGCCCAGGCCCCTGTTCGCGATGCGACAGGAATGCCCGACTCACGATCAACTATCGGCACCCGCGCGACTCGCGTAACCGCGATCATCACGGCGCTCGCGATAGTCGTATCGGTCACCGTTCTCGGCCAGGCCACACAGTCCGCCTTTGCGGTCGACTACCCGACCTGGGGGGATGTCCAGGCCGCCCGCAACAACGTCAAGGCCAAAGAAGTGCAGATCACACGGCTGGATGCGCTGCTGGCTGGTCTGCAGTCCGAGGTCAGTGCCACGCAGGCGATGGCCGAACAGAAGGGCGCCGAGTGGCAGGCCGCCCAGCAAAAGTTCGACGAATCGTCATTCAAGGCAGGCGAACTCCAGAAACAGGCGGATCTCGCCAAGGCGAAGGCGGCGAAGTCCAAGCAGCAGGCTGGCCAGCTCGCCGCACGCCTCGCCCGTGCCAGCGGAAGTGACCTCTCCGCTCGGCTGTTCTTCAACGGTGGCGGGTCGAAGAGCCTGCTTTCTCAGCTCGGGCTCGCCAGCATGGTGAAAGACCAGTCAGCCGGACTCTATGAGAAGGCCACCCAGGACCAGAATTCTGCGCAGGCGCTCACCGACCAGGCCAACGTGGCCAAGGACGCGCTCAAGGTGCTCGCAAATGCCGCCCAAAAAGCGTTGGAAGAGGCTGCTGCGGCGTCAGAAAAGGCAGCCGCTGCGCTCAACGAGCAAGACGGAAACAAGGAACGACTTGAGGCCCAGCGGGCGGTATTGGTAGATAACAGTGCCATTACCGAAGCGGACTTCAACACCGGCGTGCAGGTGCGAGCGAAAGCGGCTGCGGAAGCGAAAGCGGCCGCTGAGGCGAGAGCAGCCGCACAAGCGAAAGCAGCGGCTGACTATGCGGCGGCGCATCCGTCCCCCCGCCCGGCCGGCAACGGCGGCACAAGCGCGAGTCCGAGTGGTTGGGTGCGGCCTACGGGCGGGCACATCTCGAGCCCCTACGGATGGCGCGTAAACCCCTATACCGGCGACCACGCGCTGCACGCGGGAACGGACCTCGCTCCCGGCTGTAACGCTCCCATTGTCGCCGCTCATTCGGGAGTGGTCATCTTTGCGGGCTACAACGGTGGGTATGGAAATTTCATCCTGCTCGATAATGGTGACGGCATCTCGACCGGCTACGGTCACATCGTCAATGGCGGCATCCTCGTCGGTGCGGGCGAGCAGGTGAGCGCTGGCCAACAGATTGCTCGCGTCGGAAGCACCGGCCACTCGACCGGCTGTCACCTGCACTTCGAGGTGCGGCCGGGAGGTACGGCGATCGATGCCGCTCCCTTTATGGCGGCGCGCGGCGCGCCCCTGGGCTAACTGCTGCCGGCCCCTGCTAACGGATGCTGGAGCGCCACGCGTCTGCCACAGCATCCGCGCCAGCCGGTGAGGGTTGGTGGTCTAGTGCGAGCCCTCGTCGGCGAGCTTCGCGGTGCCCGCCTGCACGATGGCCTCGGCTTCGGCCGCATTGCCCCAGCCCTCGGTCTTAACCCATTTGCCGGGCTCGAGGTCTTTGTAGTGCTCAAAGAAGTGCTCGATCTCCTTGCGGGTGTACTCCGGGATGTCGTCGACGTCCTGGATCCACGACCAGCGCGGGTCCTTCGCCTGAACGGCGATCACCTTGGCGTCTGAGCCACCGTCATCCGTCATGTTGAAGACACCGACGGGGCGCACCTTCACGCCAACACCGGGAAAGAGCGGGTAGTCCAGCAGCACGAGCACGTCCACCGGATCGCCGTCGAGGCCGAGGGTGTTCTCGAAGAAGCCGTAGTCGGTCGGATAGACGAAGCCGGTGAAAAGCACCCGGTCGAGAAAAACGCGGCCGGTGACGTGATCCACCTCGTACTTGTTCTTGCTGCCCTTGGGGATCTCGATGATCGCGTCGTAGCTGGCCATAAGGGGCGCTCCTAAAGTTTGGTGGATGACGCAATAACGTTATCGGATGACCACCCGCCCCCGACTGACCCCCGCGATCGCCGATGTGCGCTCGGCGGTGCGCGCGTACCTCCTCCCCGGCGGTGCCAAGCCGCTGACGCCCGGCTCTGTTCCTCCTGTTCCGTCCGCTGCCCCTCTTCCGTCCGACTCCGTTGCTCCGCTCCTGTCCGCTGCTCCGCTCTCGTCCGTTCCTTCTCTCTCGTCCGTTCCTCCGCTTCCGACCGTTCGAAATGCAGGACATCGTGTTACCACTGGTGCAGGCGAGGCCTCTGAGTCGACTCCAGCCACGGGCAGTCCTGCATTTCGTGCCGGGACCGCAGGGGATGCCGGGACCGCACGTGATGAGAGCCGGCCGGGTGGGGTGTTGGTGGCGCTCAGTGGGGGAGCCGACTCGCTCGCGCTTGCCGCTGCGACCGCCTTCGAGGCTGGCCGGGCGGGCATCCGTGCTGGCGCCGTGATAGTAGACCACGGCCTTCAACCGGGCTCGGCGGATGTCGCAGCTCGGGCTGCCCAGCAGGCTCGCGACCTCGGGCTCGACCCGGTCATCGTGAAGACGGTCACTGTCGGAACGGCTGGTGGGCCGGAGGCTGCCGCCCGCGACGCGCGCTATGCGGCACTCGCGGAGGCGGTCCGGGAGACCGGTGCAACGGCCGTCTTCCTCGGACACACCCTCGACGATCAGGCCGAGTCAGTCCTGCTCGGTTTCGCCCGGGGGAGCGGTCTGGGAAGCATCAAGGGCATGGCGGCGTCATCCGGCATCTATCTGAGACCGCTCATCCAGATTCGGCGGTCGACGACCGTGAAGTTCTGCGCCGATTCCGGACTGCAGCCGTGGAAGGATCCGCAGAACGACGATGAGCGGTTCACCCGGGTGCGTGTGCGCAAAATCGTGCTTCCGCTCCTCGAACGCGAGCTTGGGCCTGGCTTCGCCGAGGCGCTCGCTCGTACCGCGGACCTGGCGCGGGAAGACACCGATGCGCTCGACCAGTTCGCCGCCGATCAGCTTGAGGAACTGGCCGACCATGCGGAGGCGGGGATTTCGCTTGCCGCGCGGGCGCTCGAACATAACCCACCAGCACTGAGGCAACGGATCATCCGTGCCACGGTACTTGCGGAGTTCGGGGTGAGCCTCAGCCATTCGCAGACACTGGAGGTATCTCGCCTGGTGACCGACTGGCACGGGCAGGGCGCCATCGACCTTCCGGGTATCCGGGCCGAGCGGGTAGGCGGGCTGCTGAACTTTCGCTCGATGCGCCCGGACGGGTAGCCGGTGACAGCGAGGTCGACCGACGGGGGACCCGATGAAAGAATGGAAGCATGGAATACAGCGATATCGCCGATGACCTCGAGAGTGTGCTCATCACCGAGCAGGAGATCCGCGACAAGATCGCCGAACTGGCTCGTCGAATCGAGACGGACTATGTGGGCGAACGGCTGTTACTGGTAGGGGTGCTGCGTGGCGCGGTGATGGTGATGGCCGACCTCGCCCGGGAGCTCACGCTTCCGATCGAGATGGACTGGATGGCTGTGTCGTCCTACGGATCTGGCACCCAGTCATCCGGTGTCGTGCGCATATTAAAAGACCTCGACACGGACCTGCACGGCCGAAAGGTGCTCATCGTGGAAGACATCATCGACTCCGGTCTCACGCTGTCGTGGCTGCGAGCCAACCTCGGGATGCGCGGCGCGGATTCGGTGGAGATCTGCGCGCTGCTGCGCAAGCCCGCCGCCGCCCAGCTTGCCGTCGACGTGCGCTACGTCGGCTTCGATATCCCGAATGCCTTCGTGGTCGGTTACGGGCTCGATTACGCAGAGAAGTATCGTAATTATCGCGACATTGGAGTCCTGGCGCCGCACGTGTACGCGTAGGGTCTCGGCATGCGGCCCGGCGCCGTACTTGATCACGCGGTCGGCACGGGCGCCACGTCGGCCGAGCCGGGCGCACTGCGCACGCGCACATTACGCCCTCGGCAAACATGCAGCAGCCACCCAGTGCCGCTCGGGTAGCCTGAGCAACACAATCTTCGTCAGAAAGGCACCGGGCGCAGCCTCCGGAACACTATGGACTTCAAGCGATTTCTCCGCGGCCCGCTCATCTACATCCTGCTGGCGGTCATCGTCGTGTCGGTTGGCTTCAGCCTGCTCAGCGGATCTGGATTCAAGGAGATCACGACCAAGGACGGCCTCGCCCTCCTGCAGGACAACAAGGTCTCCTCAGCCAAGATCGTCGACAGTGAGCAGCGGGTTGACCTGACACTTGCCACGGCCGGTGCCGATGGCAAGCAGGTTCAGTTCTATTACACGACCGCTCGCGGGGCGGACATCGTGAAGGCCGTCGATTCCTCGGGCGCCAAGTACGACGACCAGGTCGACAAAGGCAACTGGTTGTCGTCGCTGCTTGGCCTGATCATCCCCTTCATCATCATCGGTGCAATCTTCTGGTTCCTTCTGTCGAGCATGCAGGGCGGCGGTTCCAAGGTCATGCAGTTCGGCAAGTCGAAGGCGAAGCTCGTCTCGAAGGAAAGCCCCAAGGTCACGTTCGCGGATGTCGCGGGCGCAGACGAAGCGATCGAAGAGCTCGAGGAGATCAAAGACTTTCTGAAGGATCCGGCCAGGTTTCTCGCGGTCGGGGCGCGCATTCCGAAGGGCGTGCTGCTCTACGGTCCTCCCGGTACCGGCAAGACCCTGCTCGCCCGTGCGGTGGCCGGCGAAGCGAATGTGCCGTTCTACTCGATTTCCGGGTCGGACTTCGTCGAGATGTTCGTCGGCGTCGGTGCGAGCCGCGTTCGCGACCTGTTCGCCCAGGCCAAGGAAAACTCGCCGGCCATCATCTTTGTCGACGAGATCGACGCTGTGGGACGCCACCGCGGCTCGGGCATGGGAGGCGGCCACGACGAACGCGAGCAGACGCTCAACCAGCTGCTCGTGGAGATGGACGGCTTCGACGTCAAGACGAACGTCATCCTGATCGCGGCGACGAACCGTCCCGACATCCTCGACCCGGCACTGTTGCGCCCCGGTCGCTTCGACCGTCAAATCGGAGTGGATGCTCCCGACCTCCTTGGTCGCAAGCAGATCCTCGAGGTGCACGGCAAGGGAAAGCCACTCGCTGCCGGTGTCGACCTTGAAGTGCTCGCCCGCAAGACGCCCGGTTTCACCGGCGCCGACCTTGCGAACGTGCTCAATGAGGCGGCCTTGCTCACCGCTCGTTCCAACGCGCAACTCATCGACAACCGGGCGCTGGATGAGGCGGTCGACCGGGTGATGGCCGGCCCGCAACGTCGAACCCGCGTGATGCGCGACCACGAGAAGCTCATCACCGCGTACCACGAGGGCGGGCACGCGCTCGTCGCGACGGCCATGCGCAACACCGACCCCGTGACAAAGGTGACCATCCTTCCCCGCGGTCGTGCGCTCGGCTACACGATGGTGCTTCCACTCGAGGATCGATACTCGATCAGCCGCAACGAACTCCTCGACCAGCTCGCTTACGCGATGGGAGGCCGGGTTGCAGAGGAGGTCGTGTTCCACGACCCAACCACCGGAGCATCCAACGACATTGAGAAGGCCACGTCGACCGCGCGCAAGATGGTCACCGAGTTCGGCATGTCCTCGAACATCGGGTCGGTCAAGCTCGGATCCGGATCGGGCGAGATGTTCCTCGGCCGCGACATGGGCAGCCAGCGCGACTACTCTGAGCGTCTCTCCGAACAGGTCGACGCCGAGGTGCGCACCCTCATCGAGAACGCGCACAACGAGGCGTGGGAGGTTCTCAATGAGAACCGCGACATCCTGGACAAGCTCGCGACCGCGCTGCTAGAGAAGGAAACGCTCGATCACACCGAGCTCGCCGAGATTTTCAAGGACGTGAAGAAGATGCCAGAACGCCCGCAGTGGCTGTCAAGCACCAAACGTCCCGTGTCGGCTCTGCCTCCCGTGCTCGTGCCGCAGAAGGCGCCGATCGACGCTGGAGTGGTGGATGGTGGCGTGACTTCGGAGCCGGTGAAGAAGGCGCGGGAGCCTCGGCCGCGCAAGCGCCCCGATATCGCCACCGCCTAGTCCCACTGCGCTGTATCCCTCTACGCTCGTAATCGTGAGTATCGATACCGCACGGATCGAAGCCGCCGTGCTCGAGATCCTCGCCGCCATCGGCGAGGATCCGGCACGGCCCGGCCTTCTCCGCACCCCGCAGCGGATGGCCGAGTCCTACGGAGAGTTTTTCTCGGGGTTGGCATCCGATCCCCTCGTCCACCTCGCCGCCAGTGCGGGCTTGATCGCTGACACTACCGAGATCAGTGAACTCGTGCTGCTGCGCGATATCCAATTCCGCTCGATGTGCGAGCACCACCTGCTGCCCTTCGTCGGCGTCGCCCACCTCGCCTACCTCCCGTCGACACGAATCGTCGGCCTCGGCGCGCTCGTGCGGGTCGTCGAGACGCTCGCCGCGCGTCCACAGCTGCAGGAGCGCCTCACCGAGGAGATTGCGGATGCCCTTCAGGCCGGGCTCGGTGCGCGCGGCGTGCTCGTGGTACTCGATGCTACGCATGGCTGCGTCACCGCACGGGCTAGCCGCCAGACCGGAAGTACGACCGTGACGCTCGCGAGCCGCGGTGCCCTCTCCCAGCCCGCTGAACGTGCCGAAATCATGGCGCTGATCGGGGTTATCCCGTGAACAGTGAATTCGTCGCCCTTCGGCCGTACCGTCCCATCGGCCTCACCCGTCCCCGCATCATGGGCATCGTCAACGTGACCCCGGACTCGTTCAGCGACGGTGGCGATTACCTCCGGCTGGATGCCGCAATCGCGCACGCCGAAGCGCTCGTCGCGGCCGGAGCCCAGCTTGTGGATGTCGGCGGCGAATCGACCCGGCCCTGCGCAGAAAGAGTGTCCGTCGTCGAGGAACAGCGCCGCGTGCTTCCGGTGATCGAGGCGCTTGCCGACCGGGGCATCCCGGTGAGCGTCGATACCCTGAACGCGTCGACGGCCCTCGCTGCAGCAGAACTCGGGGTGGTGATCATCAACGACGTGTCCGCTGGCCTCGCGGATCCCGGCATGGCGAGGGTCGCCGCAGATACCGGGCTGCACTTTGTCGCAAGTCACTGGATCGCGAGCAGCGGGCGCGGGTTGAACGCGCCCGGTGACGGGAGCAGGCCGAGCACCAGCCACGGCACTGTACTGCGCGACGTGCGCAACGACCTGAAGAACCGTGTGGCCGAACTCATCGTCAATGGGGTTCGCCCGGATCGCATCATTCTCGATCCCGGCATCGGCTTCGCCAAGACTGCCGAGGAAAATTGGCAGCTGCTCGCCAACATCGCTGCTCTCGGCACTATCGGCTACCCGGTGTTGATCGGGGCGTCTCGCAAGCGATTTCTCGGTGCTCTCCTCGCGCCGGATGCCCCGACTACGGCACGCGATCCTGCGACGGCCACCATTAGCGCGCTCGCCGCACAGGCCGGCGTGTGGGGAGTGCGTGTGCACAATGTTGCGGCGACGAAAACTGCCCTCGATGTGTGGGAGGCGATGCAGCCGTGACCGAACGGGAATCGTCGATCGACAGCATCCGCCTCACCGGGCTGCGTATCTTCGCCCACCACGGCGTGCTCGATTTCGAGCGGGAGAACGGCCAGGAGTTCATCATTGACCTCGAAATCGCGGTCGATCTTGCGCCAGCCGCAGCCTCCGACGATGTGACCAAAACCATTCACTACGGCGAGCTGGCCGAGGCGGTGTACGCGGCGGTGCAGGCGGACGCGGTGGATCTCATCGAGACCGTGGCCGAACGGGTCGCCGCGATCGCCCTCGGCTATGAGCGCGCCGAACAGGTAACCGTCACTATTCACAAGCCGGCGGCGCCGATCACCGTACCCTTCAGTGATGTCTCGGTGACCATCACCCGCAGCCGTCCGCTCAGCCACAACGCCGCGACGGGACAACGTCCGTGAGGCGGCGTGTCGTGCTGCCGGCCGTGATCGCGCTCGGATCCAATCTCGGTGACCGGGAGGATAACCTGCGCGCAGCCGTTCGCGACATTGCGGCGCTCGGCGGCGTGACCGTGACGGCGGTCTCGGGCATCGTGCAGTCCCACGCGGTCAAACCAACAGGAACGGATGCCGAGGCTCCCGACTACCTCAACGCGGTGATGCTCGTGCAGAGCGCGCTTCACCCCGAAGCCCTGCTCATCGAACTCAACCGCATCGAGGCGGAACACGGTCGCGTGCGAGTCGAGCGCTGGGGCGACCGCACGCTCGATCTCGACATCATCTCCTTCGCAGGGTTGGAGCGTCATACTGACGACCTCACCCTGCCGCATCCACGGGCCTGGGAGCGCGCGTTCGTGATCGTGCCCTGGCTGCAGGTGGACCCGGATGCCGAGCTCCGCGGGCATGGGCGCATTGATGCGCTCGTCGTTGCGACCTCGAGCGAGGTGTGGGCCTGCGACGCGCCACCGCTGTGGAGTGAGTCATGAAGCGCACGAACATCACGACTCTCGTGCTGCTCGCCCTCATCGGCGGCATCGGCGGCGGATTCATCGAGACGCTCCTCGCCGCCGCGGGACGCCCGATCGTGCTTCCCCCGCTCACTCTCGGACTCGCACTTCTCGCTATCGGGATCATGGTGGTGGTGCTTGCTTTGCCAATCCGCCGACTGACCAGGGGAAAGGCTTCCCAACCGATCGATCCGTTCTATTCGACGCGAGTACTCGTGCTCGCCAAGGCGAGCGCTCTGAGCGGGTCACTCCTGACCGGATTCGGCGCCGGGGTGCTCATCTACCTCCTCAGCCGCTCCGTCGTTCCCGGGGCCGGCTCGGTCGTCCAGTCCGTGGCCACACTCGTTGGGGCCGCCTGCCTGCTGGCTGGTGGCCTGGTAGCGGAGCACATGTGCACGGTTCCGCCAAACGACGACGATGACGATCAGGGTAACCGGGCCGTGCAGGTTCGGCCGTAGGGTGGGCACCATGGATCGACTCGAACTCCCCGGCGTGACCTGGCGACGGGTTTCTCCGCGGCTCGTGTGGGTCGAACTCGTCGGCGGCGCCGGATTCCTGGTGGTCGTGCTCGCGGCAGGGGTCCTGATGTTCCTGCTCCAGGTGTGGGTCGCTCTCGCCGCTCTCGCCGCCATCGCCATTGTCGCGATCGTGAATCTCGCGCTCACCCCCCGGCGCGTTCGGTCCATCGGGTACCAGTTACGCGAGGACGACCTGCTGTTCCGCCGCGGCATCATGTGGCAGCGCTTCGTCGCGGTACCGTACGGACGCATGCAGCTCGTAGACATCAATCGCGGTCCGATCGCGCGCGGGCTCGGCCTGAGCGAGCTCAAGTTCGTGACCGCCGCGGCAGCCGCCGGGGTGACCATCCCCGGTCTCACCGAGGCAGAGGCCGAGCAATTGCGCGACCACCTGGTGTCGGTTGCGGAGAGCCGTCGGGCGGGCCTGTGATCGAGCCCGAGATCTCGGTTCCCGTTTCTGTGCCAGCGGTCGTCGCGCGACTCACCGACGGTGAATGGCATCGACTCCACCCCGCCACACCGCTGCTGAAGGGTGGCTTCGCGCTGATCGTGGTGCTCGGCTACGTCGTGAGCAACCTCCGCGAGCGAGTGCTCGGGATGTTCCTGCCGCGGTTCAACGACGGCGGGGATCCGGTGGACTACGTGGTGAGCCACGGCATCATCCTGCAGGTGCTCGCGGCGGTCGCTGGGCTGCTCATCCTGCTGATCGGTGGGTTCTATGTCTCCTGGCGCATGCACACCTTTCGCATCACCAGCGAGGTCGTAGAGGTTCGTTCGGGCATCCTGTTCCGCACCAATCGCAAGGCACGGCTCGATCGCATCCAGGGGATCAACATCGTGCGGCCCTTCATCGCCCGGCTGTTCGGTGCCGCAAAGCTTGAGATCAGCCAGGCCGGTCACGACGCGAACGTGCACCTCTCCTACCTCAGTTCCGCGGCGGCGGACGATCTGCGCCAGGAGATTCTGCGCCGGGCATCCGGTACCCGCGCCGCCGAACGGGCCGCTGCGGTGCCGGTCGGCACCCTGCTCGATCGTCGGGTGAATGAGCTGCTCGCTCCGGAGCTGGATCCGGATGCCGCCCCGCCGGAGTCCGTCGTGAAAATCCATCTCGGTCGACTGTTCGGATCGATTTTTCTCGGCACCGGAACCGTGATCGCGGTGCTCGTCGTGATCGGAGCGGCAATCTGGATCTCGGTGAGCGGTCACCTCTTCGTGCTGTTCTTCGCCCTCCCAGGCATCCTCGGATTCGGCGGATATTACGTGCGCCGGTTCTCCCAATCGCTTCGGTACACGATCGCCGGCACGCAGGACGGGGTACGTGTCGGCTTCGGGCTGTTCTCCACCAGCAACGAGACACTGCCCCCTGGACGCATCCACTCGATTGAAGTCAGCCAGTCGCTGCTCTGGCGGCCGGCTGGCTGGTGGCAAATCCGGGTGAACCGAGCCAGCCATACCTCGAGCCGCGGGTCGGCGAACCAGGCGAACACGACGATCCTTCCGGTGGGCAACCTGGCGGATGTCACGGCCGTGTTGAAGCTCATGCTGCCGGACTTCATCGGGGAGGAGACGAGCGCCTTCATCGAGAGCGGTATGACCTCCACAGGGGCCGACGGATTCACCAACTCCCCGCGACGGGCGGCGTGGCTGCGGCCATTCTCCTGGCGACGTAATGGATTCGCGATCGTGTCCGGCTCGCTGTTGCTTCGGAAGGGAGCGATTTGGCGGCGACTCATCATCGTGCCGCAGCCGCGGCTGCAGAGCGTTGGGCTGCACCAGGGCCCCCTGCTGCGGCTGCTGCGACTCGCCTCGATTCAGCTTCACACGGTGCACGGGCCGATCACCGCGGATCTCGGAGCCGTAGACCGTGATGCCGCACTCGCCTTCTTCACCGAGGTCGCGGCGGTGGCGGTGCGCGCCGGACAGTTGGACACCTCGCACCGCTGGCGTTCCGGGGAGCTGCCGGCATGAACAGTGACGCTCGGCCGCCCTCCGATCGCGAGGAGGACGCCCGCCGCCGTTCGGGTCGTCTCGGCATCGGAATCGTGGGGGCCGGTCGAGTCGGTCCGGTTCTTGGGGCGGCGCTCGCCGGCGCCGGGCACGCAGTCGTGGGTATCTCCGCGATATCGGAATCCAGTCGGGAGCGGGCCGAGGCGATGCTGCACGGCGTGCCGATCCTCGAAGTGCCGGCGATCATCGAACGTAGCGAACTCGTGATCCTCGCGGTACCGGCTGCAGAGCTTCCGGCGCTGGTTGCCGGGCTCGCCTCCACGGGAGCGTGGCAGCCGGGACAGCTCGTGCTTCATACCGCCGCTGAGTACGGCACGGCGGTGTTGGCTCCCGCGATCGCGGCTGGCGTCATCCCGCTCGCCATCCATCCGGCCGTCTCCTTCACGGGCACGACCATCGACATCGCCCAGCTCGTCGGTGCGTACTTCGCAGTCACCGCGCCCGGCCCTGTGCAACCGATCGGCCAGGCGCTCGTGGCCGAGATGGGCGGAGAGCCGATCATCATCGCGGAGGAGAATCGCCCAGCCTACGCCGAGGCGATCGCCACGGCGACCAGTTTCTCGAGCGCGATCGTCGACCAGGCCACCACCCTGCTCGCCTCGATCGGCATTGAGGCACCGGGAGCTGTACTCGGTCCGCTCGTGCGATCCTCCGTAGAGAACGCGTTGCGCCGTTCGCGCTGATCCTCCGTGGAGAACGCCTAGCGCCGCTGGGCTTTAGCGCACAGGGCGCTAGCATCGAGGGATGCCCATCGCCGTAGCCGAGACCATTTCCGCGCTGCGCACGATCACCGCCGACGCACGCGCCACCGGCTCGCGAATCGCGCTGGTGCCCACAATGGGCGCCCTTCATGACGGCCACTTGGCGCTCGTGCGCCGCGCCGCGGAGATGGCCGATCTCGTGATCGTCTCGATTTTCGTGAACCCGCTTCAGTTCGGCCCCGCTGAGGATCTCGAGCGCTACCCGCGCTCTCTCGCCGAAGACCTCGCCCGCCTAGAGCCGCTTGGGGTGCAGGCCGTGTTCGCCCCGACCGCGACCGAGATGTATCCGACCGGCGCGAGCGACACTCGGGTCACCGCGGGTCGCGTTGGCTCGCTCTACGAAGGCCATACTCGCGCCAACCACTTCGATGGCGTGCTGACCGTCGTGTCCAAGCTTCTCAACATCGCGCAGCCCGATGTCGTTCTGTTCGGCCAGAAAGATGCCCAACAGGTTTTCCTCGTGAAACGGATGATCGTCGACCTCAATCTGCCCGTCATCGCGGAGGTCGTCCAGACCGTGCGCGAGGATGACGGCCTCGCCCTGTCCAGCCGCAATCGGTTTCTCGATACGAACGAGAGGCGCGCCGCGCGCGGGCTGTCCCTCGCGCTTGAGGCGGCCGAGTCATCCGCAGATCGGGGCCTGGAGGCGGTGCTCGCCGCGGCGCAATCGGCGCTCATGGGCGAGCACTTCGTCGAGCTTGACTACCTCACGGTTGTCGACCCCGAATCCTTCCTCCCCGTCGACGGTACCCACCGGGGGCGGGCCGTCGTACTCGTAGCTGCTCGCGTTGGCACGACGCGGCTCATCGACAACGGGGCGATCTACCTCACGGGTAACCACTCGTAGTCTCCGGTCGCTCCGGCATTTCGATGGTGGCGTGGGATCGCCGTGGCGGGGGACACGCCCTCGCGGCGGGAGATGCAGCGTCGTGGCGGGGGGAGTGTGGCGTCGCGGCGGGGGACACGGCTGGGCAAATAGCGTCGCGGCGGGAGGCACGTCTCCCTCCGCGAGGTCAATTACCCGCCGGACCCCGCGGTTTCCCCCGCCACGTGAGCGTTCCCCCGCGGTTCCCCCGCCGCAGCCCGTGGTTCCCCCGCCACGTGAGCGTTCCCCCGCCACGTGAGCGTTCCCGAGTGGTTCCCCCCGCCGGACCCCGTGGTTCCCCCCGCCGCAGCGAGTGGTTCCCGCCGCCGCATGGGCGTTTCCCCCGCCGCTTCGAGGGGAGGGCCCTGCACGCCGAGCCCGTAAACTTGCACGAGCCGACTTCAGGAGTGGACACGCATGACCGAGCAGACTGCAGTACCCGAGCTTTCGGAAGAGGAGCTTTCCGAGCAGACCCGGGTGCGCCTCGGCAAGCGCGAGCGCCTGATCTCCTCCGGCGCCGAGGCCTACCCTGTCGGGCTGCCCATAACGGCGACGATTCCCGACGTGCGCGCGAAGTACGACACGCTCGAAACGGATGCCGCGAGCGGCGACACCGTCGGTCTCGCCGGCCGCATTGTCCACCTGCGCAACACGGGCAAGCTCTGCTTCGCATCGCTGCAGTCCGGCGACGGATCTCGTATCCAGGCCATGGTGTCACTCGCGGAGGTCGGCGAGGAGTCACTCGCCGACTGGAAGGATCTCGTCGATCTCGGCGACCACGTGTTCGTCTCTGGCGAGGTGATCTCGAGCCGCCGCGGCGAGTTGAGCGTGCTCGTGAGCCACTGGAAGATCGCCGCGAAGACGCTGCGGCCCCTGCCTAACCTGCATGTCGAACTCAGCGAGGAAACGCGTGTGCGAGCGCGCTACCTCGACCTGATCGCACGGGAGGGCGCGCGCAAGATGGTTCGCGACCGCTCGGCATCCGTCGCCTCGCTGCGCAAGACCTTCGCCGACCATGGCTATCTCGAGGTGGAGACCCCGATGCTGCAGACCATGCATGGCGGGGCATCCGCTCGCCCCTTTGTCACCCATAGCAACGCCTTCGATACCGAGCTGTTCCTGCGCATCGCACCGGAACTGTTTCTCAAGCGCGCTGTCGTCGGCGGCATTGAGCGCGTGTTCGAGATCAACCGAAACTTTCGTAACGAGGGTGCCGACTCCACTCACTCGCCCGAGTTCGCGATGGTCGAGGCCTATCAGGCCTATGGCGACTATCGCCAGATGGCGGATCTTACCCAGGAGATGATCCAGAAGGCGGCGCTCGCCATCGGCGACAGCCTGGTCGTTACGCTTGCCGACGGCACAGACTACGACTTCGGCGGGGAGTGGGACCGCATCTCCATGCTCGACTCGCTTAACGCGGCATCCGGATGGTCGATCACGGCTCACACGCCGCTCGACGAGCTGCGCGGCCATGCCGACTCCGTGGGCATCGAGGTCGGCCAGCCAACCCCGGGCAAGTACATCGAGGAGCTGTGGGAGCACTTCGTGAAGCCTGGCCTGACGCGGCCGACCTTCGTGATGGACTTTCCGGTCGACACCTCGCCGCTCGTGCGCGACCATCGCTCGGAGCCGGGTCTGGTCGAGAAGTGGGATCTCTACGTGCGCGGCTTCGAGCTCGCGACCGGATACTCCGAGCTCGTCGACCCCGTGATCCAGCGCGAGCGTTTCGTCGAGCAGGCGAAACTTGCCGCTGCGGG
>JANYIZ010000026.1 GCA_025408445.1 Frigoribacterium sp.
TCGCCGATGCTCAAGCCTCGGGAGAAGAGGCTCAAGAGGGGCACGAGAGCCATCTGCAGTGGCACGATCTGAAGCGCGAACACCCCGATGAACATCCAGTTCTTGCCACGGAAGTTCATCCAGGCGAACCCGTAGGCCGCAAGGCTCGCGATGGTGAGCGGGATCAATGTCGCCGGGAGCGTAATTGCGATCGAGTTAATGAACGCCTGTCCGAGGTTCAGCTGGCTGTTTCCGGCCTTCAGAACCTGCGAATAGTTATCGAAGGTGAGCCCGGGGTTCTGGAAGATGGTCCACCACCCGGTGGTGTTGATCAGGGCAGCCGGACGGATCGAGGAGATAAAAAGCCCGAAGGTGGGGACCGTCCAGAGAAGGGCGATGATGAGAGACGCGATCGTCGCCCCGCGACTGGTAAGGCGTTTCTTGGTGCGCTTGGTGATGCTGCGCTCTGCCGCGAGTTCACCCCGCCCGAGTGCGCGTCGGGTTGCTGCATCGATCGGTACGTCGATAGGCGTAACGGCGCTCATCGGATCTCCCTCTGCTTCTGGATCTGCCGTGCGTTGTAGATGACGATGGGTAGGACCAGTACGAAGAGCACCAGTGCAAACGCGGCCGAGCGTCCGTTTTCGAACCCCTTCCACTGCGTGTACATCTCGTTGGCGATGACGCTCGTGCTGTTGGCACCGGCGGTCATGGTCCGCACGATGTCGAATACTTTCAAAGACGCGATCGAGATCGTGGTGAGCACCACTATGAGAGATGAGCGGATGCCCGGCACGGTCACATTGATGAACCGCTCCCAGGCGTTCGTGCCGTCAAGCTCCGCGGCCTCCAGCTGCTCGGTCGGCACGCCCTTGATGGCCGCCGAGAGCACGACCATCGCGAATCCGGTCTGGATCCAGACGAGCACAACGATCAGAAAGAACGTATTCCAGGGCGAGATGGACACGAAGTCGGTCGGCTGCCCACCGAAGAGCACGGCCAGCTGGTTGAGAAGACCGATCTGGTTTTCTCCCGCCGGCCTCGCGGTGTAAACGAACTTCCAGATAATCGAGGCACCGACGAACGAGATCGCCATGGGCATGAAGACCAGGATCTTCAAGAATTTCTCGCCGCGCGACTTGTCGATAAAGACGGCGTACGCGAGCCCGATCGCGGTCGAGAACGCCGGAACGATGAGCACCCAGATGACAGTGTTAAACACGACCCGGATACCGGTCGGCTGAGTGAAGATCCAGACAAAGTTCTCGATGCCGACAAATCGGTTACCGCGGTTGTTCTGGAATGCGGCGATCGTCGTCAAGATCGTCGGGTAGACAAGGCCGACAAGGAGCAGGATCAGCGCCGGGGCGAGGAAACCCACCAGCTGCATGAGGTAGCCCGCCCCCTTCTTCGCGCGATAGTCGAGGATGAAGAAGAGACCACCGAGGACAGCGGCGGCCGCCGCGGCCCACGCCACCGATCCGAGGAATAGGAAGATGACAAGCGGTGCGATGACGCACACCGCGAGGCGGATGATCGTGTAACGGCGCCCGGAACGCGGGGCGATCTCGACGAAGAAGAGGATGACCGCGACCACAGCGACGAACGCACCGACCACGAGGGGGACTTGGACCAACGCGGGGAGCGTCGCTATCCAGTTAAAGAAATCTGACATGGTGCCCTTTCGAGTACGGCGGTGGACTCAGGAGCTTGCAGTTGCACCTACATAGCTGTACACCGTAGCAATGGGTGCGGAAAGGCCGACAGAAAAAGTTCTCTGCCGGCCTCTCGCGCTGGGGTGTTACCTAGCGGGCTTCAGGTACTACTTGGACGGCCATGACGCATCGATGGTCTTCAGGACCTCGTCCGTCGACTTGCCGTTGATCCAGTCGACCATGCCGGTCCAGAACGAGCCAGATCCGACCACACCGGGCATCAGGTCCGATCCGTCAAAGCGGAAAGTCGTCTTCGGGTCCTGCAGCGTCTTGATCGCGGACTGCAGGATGGGGCTGGACGCACTGGCCGGGTCGAGACCGCTGTTGGCGCTGATCACACCGCCGAGTTTGACGCGGCTGTTTGCCCACTCAGGGCTGGACAGGTATGCCTGCACCTTCTTGGTGTCGGCATCGTTGGAGAATGCGGCAACCATCTCGCCACCACCGGTGACGGCCGGGCCAGCACTGGCATCGGTCGGCGGGGTGATGAAGGCCCAGACCTGCTTGTCCGGTCCGACAGTCGCGTTGCCGTTCTTCGGGTCCTGGATGAATCCGTCGAAGAAGGATGCCTGATGGGTCATCGCGCACTGGCCATTGCCCACTACGCGGGCGACATCACCGAACGGAGTCGAGTTGATCGACTTGACGTCTCCGAGGCCTGCGTTCACATATTTCGGGTCGAGCAAAATCTTGCCGACCGAGTCGAACGCCTTTTTGACGGCCGGGTCGGTGAACGGGATCTTGTGCGTAACCCACTTGTCATATGTGGCTGCGCCCGACTGGCGAAGCAGGAGGTCTTCCACCCAGTCGGTTCCGGGCCAGCCGGTTGCGGCATCGGAGCCGAATCCCGCGCACCACGGAGCCTTGCCGGTCTTCTCCTGGATGGTTTTGGTCAGAGTGAGCAGCTCATCGTAGGTCTTTGGCACCTCAACGCCCCACTCCTTAAACTTGGCCGGGGAGTACCAGATGAAGCCCTTGACGCTCGCCATGAGCGGCGATGCATAGAGCGTGCCATCGGTCGTGGCGTAACCCGCCCAGTCCTTCGACCAGTATTTTTTGACGTTGGCAGCCGCCGCAGCGGGCTCGGGCTGAATGAAGTTGCGCGAGGCCAGGTCGTGCAAGAGGCCGGGCTGCGGGAAGATCGCGATGTCGGGTGCGTTGCCGCCCTGGGCCCGAACGCTGATCTGGGTCTCGAACTCCTTCGAGCCCTCATATTTGATCTTGATCTTGTTCTTCGTCTCCCAGTCGGCCCACGACTTCTGGAGAAGTTCCGATTCGGTGTCGACGATGGTGCCATAGATGGTCACCACTCCATCGGCCTTACCGGCATTGCCCGGGCCCTTGGTCGAAGCGGGAGCACCTCCTCCCGACGACGAGCATCCGGCGAGAGCGAGTCCTGCGATGGTGAAAAAGACGATCGGTGCTGTGATTCGACGGTGCAACTTTTTGCGGGCTACTGTGCTGCGGAGCGGGGTGGAACTCATGTGACTCCTCCTCGTTGAGGGTTGGGGATGGGTCGTGCGATTGAAACCGATCCGCTCCGAACTCTGCGAGAGGACACTCGCAATGAGGAACCGGTTCCACTGCATCAAACTACGGGCGATGCGAGCGTTATGCAAGCGCTTATTGTCCCGCGTTACCTAACGTTTCTGTCACGTCGCCCTAAATGGCCTCCTCGAACCCCCGGTCACCGTGGGAGCGCACCCATACATTTGTGACGCGTTTCCCACACACCCCCTCTCATGCGTAGGATGAGCCATCGCTCGTCAACGCTGTCGAATCCGAGGTCCTCTTGAGCGCAATAGCCGATGTCGCTCGCCTTGCCGGGGTGTCGAAGTCCACTGCGTCACGCGCGCTCAGCGGCAACGGCTATGTTTCCGGCGCGACCCGTTCTCGCGTCCAGAGTGCGGCGGCCGATATCGGTTACATACCTTCGTCCATCGCGTCCAGCCTCGCGACCGGGCTTACTCGCAATGTCGGCGTCGTGATTCCGTTCGTAAATCGCTGGTTTTTTGCCGAGGTGCTCGAGGGAATCGAGAGTGCCCTGATTTCTGCAGGCTACGACTTGACCCTCTACCGGCTGCATGACGATACCGCGCGTCGCCAACACATTTTCGACTACTTGCTCAGGCGTAAGCGAGTTGATGCGGTGGTGGTGGTTGGCATCTCCCTCAACCCCCTCGAGGTGGGATCACTCACTGCTCTCGGCAAACCGATTGTCGGAATCGGCGGCGAAATCCCAGCCATCTCGACGGTGAGCATCGACGATGCCTCGGCCTCAAGGTTTCTCACCGACCATTTGGTGAGCCTCGGTCACACGCGAATTATGCATCTCGGCGGAGATCAACATGAACAGATGGACTTCGCCGTGCACACGCAGCGTCTCGCCGGTTTTCGCCAGGCTCTCGCAACCGCAGGCCTGTCCCACCCCGGAGACTTTCGCGCGGTGGCATACTCGATCCCCGGAGGGTACGCCGGAGCACTTGCCGTGCTCTCCGATCCGTCGTCTCGCCCAACAGCCATCGTCGCCGGCTGCGACGAGATCGCAATCGGGGTGATCCTGGCGGCACGCCAACTCGGCATCGCGGTGCCCGCACAATTGTCTGTCGTCGGAATCGACGGTCACGCTCTCGCAGAGATGTTCGGCCTCACGACGCTCGAACAGCATCCGACCGAGCAGGGACAACGCGCAGTGCAACTCATTCTGGATCGACTCGGGCCGCACACCGGCGCTGTTCCCAATGAGCGAATCACCATGCCCGTGGACTTTGTCGTACGACGCAGCAGCACGGCCCCTCCCCGCGCGGAGTAGCACGAAGTAGCAGGTTGGCGAGACGCACGCCCTGGATAGTCGACCGGTGACGACGGATACACGCGACGGCCCCCGAGTCCGCCTGTGCGGCAGTCTCGAGGGCCGTTCTCCCGCGCTTCGCGTGACCTCGGTCCCACGTCGAACGATCGCCCCGCAGGGCCTTTGCTACTTGAGGGAAACGGTTGCGCCGGCCTCTTCGAGCTGAGCCTTCGCCTTCTCGGCGGTCTCCTTGTTGACACCCTCGAGCACGACGCCGGGAGCATTGTCCACGACGGCCTTGGCCTCGCCGAGACCGAGGCTCGTGAGGGCACGGACCTCCTTGATGACCTGGATCTTCTTGTCACCGATGGACTCGAGAACGACATCGAAGGAGTCCTTCTCTTCGACCTCTTCGACGGGGGCGGCGGTTCCACCGGCAGCAGCAGCAGCGACGGGGGCGGCCGCGGTGACCTCGAAGACCTCTTCGAACTTCTTGACAAACTCGCTGAGCTCAATGAGCGTGAGCTCCTTGAATGCCTCGATGAGTTCGTCGCCTGAAAGCTTTGCCATGATTTTTCTCCTTGTTATTTCGTGTTTAAGCCGCGCTGCCTATCCCGGTGAGGGGATCATCCCGGTGAGGGAATTAGGAGGCGGAATCCTGCTTCTCGCGCAGCGCGTCGACCGTGCGAACGGCCTTGGCGAGCGGTGCGTTGAACATGTAGGCAGCACCGAACAGCGAAGCCTTGAAGGCGCCGGCAAGTTTACCGAGCAGCACCTCTCTGGTTTCGAGATCGGCGAGCTTGATGACTTCTGCAGCCGTGAGGGGGTTACCGTCGAAGTAACCACCCTTGATCACGAGCAGCGGGTTTGCCTTGGCGAAGTCGCGAAGACCCTTCGTAACGGTGACCGGGTCACCGTGTACGAATGCGATTGCGGACGGACCGACGAGATCCTCGTCGAATGACGAGATCCCCGCGTTGTTGGC
>JANYIZ010000027.1 GCA_025408445.1 Frigoribacterium sp.
CTAGCGTCGCAGGTGGCTGCGCTTGCCGCCGTACCAGTACCAAACCCCATTGGAGTCAAGTCACATGTTCAGTGATTCTTCAGAGGTGCTCAAGTTCATCAAGGCCGAGAACGTCAAATTCCTTGATATCCGCTTCACCGACCTCCCCGGTGTGCAGCAGCACTTCAACATTCCCGCCTCGACCGTCGACGAAGAATTCTTCTCGGTCGGACAGCTCTTCGACGGTTCGTCGATTCGCGGCTTCGCATCGATTCACGAATCGGACATGCAACTCATCCCCGACGTGACCACCGCGTACGTCGACCCCTTCCGTATCGAGAAGACGCTCATTATGATCTTCGACATCTATAACCCGCGAAACGGCGAGATCTACGCCCGTGACCCGCGCCAGGTTGCGAAGAAGGCCGAGAAGTACCTCGCGTCGACCGGCATCGCCGACACCGCCTTCTTTGCGCCGGAGGCCGAGTTCTACATCTTCGACGACGTGCGCTACGACGTACGTCAGAACTCCAGCTCATACTTCGTCGACTCCGACGAGGGCGCGTGGAACTCTGGACGCGTCGAGGAGGGTGGAAACCTCGCTAACAAGACTCCCTACAAGGGCGGCTACTTCCCGGTGAGCCCCGTTGACAAGCAGGCCGACCTGCGCGACGACATCAGCCTCAAGCTGATTGACGCCGGCCTCATTCTCGAGCGCGCCCACCACGAGGTCGGCACCGGAGGCCAGGCGGAGATCAACTACCGCTTCGACACGATGGTTCACGCGGCCGACGACCTTCTCAAGTTCAAGTACATCGTCAAGAACACCGCGCTCGAATGGAACAAGGTCGCGACCTTCATGCCGAAGCCGCTGTTCGGCGATAACGGATCGGGCATGCACACCCACCAGTCGCTCTGGAACGACGGCGTGCCGCTGTTCTACGACGAAAAGGGCTATGGCGGGCTCAGTGACATCGCGCGCTGGTACATCGGCGGGCTGCTCAAACATGCTCCGGCGGTGCTCGCGTTCACGAACCCGACGCTCAACTCGTATCGCCGCCTGATCCCCGGCTTCGAAGCCCCGGTCAACCTGGTCTACTCGGCCGGTAACCGTTCGGCCTCGATCCGCATCCCGATCACGGGTACCAATCCCAAGGCGAAGCGCATCGAGTTCCGCGCTCCGGATGCTTCCGGCAACCCGTACCTCGCGTTCGCGGCGCAGCTCATGGCCGGTCTCGACGGAATCAAGAACCGTATCGAGCCGCACGAGCCCGTCGACAAGGATCTCTACGAGCTTCCTCCCGAGGAGGCGAAGAACATCCCGCAGGTACCTGCGTCGCTCGAAGAAGCTCTTCGCGCTCTTGAGGCCGATCATGAGTTCCTGACCGCCGGCAACGTGTTCACGCCCGACCTGATCCAAACCTGGATCTCGTACAAGCGTTCCGCGGAGATCATCCCTGCGGCGCAGCGTCCGACGCCGTTCGAGTACGAGCTGTACTTCAGCGTCTGATGCTCTGATCGACAGAAGGCCGCACTCCTTCAGCGGAGTGCGGCCTTTCTGCATACTGCACAGCCAGTACGCTGGCCGAAAAAAGCCAGTTGAGGGGAAACAATGCCGGAGTCAACCCACGATGTGGGCAGTCAATGGGCCATCTACGAGTCGAGCGTGCAGTCGTATCGGAGTCTTTCACTCTCCTCGCAATCGCTGTTTCTCGCGGTCGGCGCGATTTTGCTCAGCTCCGCAATGCAAGTACCGTTTTACGCGGTATTCCTCCTCGCAATGGTGTCGACCTGGTACATCTGGTTTCCCGCAATCTTCGCGCGAACGGCAATCGTGGACTATCACAAGTTCGAGCTCGCCCAGCAGTTCGACGAAGATGGAAGAAGGTACACACTTTCTCTGAAGAATCCCGGCACAGAATATCTCAGGGAGAAAGAGTATGCGAAGACAACCAACCTCGCCCTTCGTCGTAGGGTCTACGCCGCTCTCACCCTGTCCGACAACGTGCCCTTCCGCACAATGCACCAGTCATCGGCGTCAACACGCCTCACCCGCATGAAGATAGACCTATTTCTACCGCTGTTTCTCACCGCAGTCTGGGTCATCTTCGCGATCTATGTATTTTTTGTCACCTGACGGTCATCCGGTCGTCGGCCCGGATACCTGTGCAGTGCCGTAGAACTGCTTCTCGAAGACTCCGCGCGCGAGTCGAGTGACACGCAGATAGTCTTCCTCGAGCTGGGTCGCGGATCCGGGAGGATATTCGAGCAGACGCGCGACGCCGTCGAGCTGTTGGCGGTCGGTGGGGAGCACATCCGTAGACCGCGTCATCCACAACACCATGGCCGAGCGCACGCGCGACGCGAATATCCAGGCATCCCGCAATTTTGCCGCGTCCGTCGAGGTGACGAACCCTTCCGAACACGCCACCTCGAGTGCGCTAAGGGTAGAAGTGGTGCGAAGCCCAGTAACCCGCGCGCCATTCTGTAGCTGGATGAGTTGAACGAACCACTCCACGTCGCTGAGAGATCCACGCCCGAGTTTGAGGTGGCGGGCCGGATCCGCGGCTTGCGGCAGTCGCTCCGACTCGACTCGCGCTTTAATCCGCTTGACTTCACGCACGTCATTCTCTGAGATCGCAATGGGGAATCGCACCTCGTCGGCGAGACTCTCGAAGTCAGCAAGGAGCGCGGCATCCCCCACTGCGCCGCGGGCGCGTAGCAGTGCCTGCGCCTCCCAAGTGAGTGACCAGCGCGCGTAATAGGCGTGATACGAGTCGAACGAGCGTACCACTGCGCCATTCTTTCCCTCGGGACGAAGGTCGATATCGAGGTCGAACGGCAGTCTGAGGTCTTCGGTATGACGGTTGAGTTCCGCGACGAGGAACTTGGCACGCGCCGCAGCCTCCTCGCTCGAAGCGGTCGTGCTGCGGTAGACATAGAGCACATCCGCATCAGACCCGAACCCGAGTTCCTGACCGCCATACCGGCCCATTGCGATGATGCCGAACTCGATGCCGTCGTTCACGGGTCGCAGCGCGTGCAGCACACCGGTGAGCAGCGCGGTCGTTACGTCGGAGAGCGCCCGGCCGAGCTTCTCGACAGGCACCTGCCCGAGAATTGCCCCGATCGCGAGACGAAGCACCTCCCGTCGGCGAGCGGTGCGGAAGGCAAGGGAAGCGGTCACCACATCGTCGTGCCTGGCGAGCGTCGATGCAGTCTCCTCGAGTAGGGCGACGAGCGGCCGAGCGGTTAGCTCCTCCTCACGATCAAGCCAGGCCGCTGCTTCCGGTATGCGCTCAAGAAGCACCCCGACGAATCGGGAGGACGACAGCACGTTGGTGAGGCGCTTCGCGGCTCCCGATGAGTCGCGCAACATCCGCAGGAACCAGTAGGACTCCCCCAGGTCGTCGCTGAGCCGCCGGAATGCCAGCAGGCCGTAATCGGGGTCGGCGCCGTCCGCGAACCACTGCAGCATCACCGGGAGAAGGTGCCGCTGGATCGCTGCACGGCGGGAGACTCCGCCTGTGAGCGCTCCGATGTGGGCGAGCGCACCCTTCGGATCGCGGAACCCGATCGCGGCAAGTCGAGCGACTGCCTGCTCGCTGCTGAGGGTGAGGCCGCCATCGGGGAGTGCAGCGACCGCCGACAGCAACGGTCGATAAAACAGCCGCTCGTGCAGGCTCCTCACCTCGAGTTTGGTGCGATTCCATTGCTCGATCAGGTCTCCGGCCACTGAAACGATGCCACTCGCTCTCGCAAGCACCCTCACGGCGTCCCGATCGCTCGGCATGAGGTGGGTGCGCCTCAGCTGCACCAGTTGAAGGCGATGCTCCAACAGGCGGAGAAACCGGTAGTCGCGGGAAAACTCTGCCGCCTCGGTTCGACCGATGTAGCCCTCGTCAGCGAGGGCGACGAGGGCAGGAAGCGTGCCGCGCTGCCGAACCAGTTCATCTGTCTGGCCGTGCACGAGCTGCAGCAACTGGATGGTGAACTCGATGTCGCGCAAGCCACCCGGTCCGAGCTTCAACTGGTAATCGAGCTCGGCGCTCGGGATGTTGTCGGTCACCCGCTCCCGCATGCGCTGCACCCCCTCCACGAAGTTCTCGCGCGAGGCGCTCGACCAGACCTTCGGGGAGACCGCATCCACAAAGCGTTGCCCCAACACGAGGTCCCCGGCCAGCGGCCGGGCTTTGAGTAACGCCTGGAACTCCCAGCTCTTCGCCCAGCGATCGTAGTAGGCGATGTGAGAGTCAAGGGAGCGCACCAGAGCGCCGTCCTTGCCTTCCGGGCGGAGGTTGGCATCGACCTCCCAGAGGGCGGGCTCCCGTGAGTAGTCGTGTATGCCTCGCATCGTGGCCATTGCGAGGCGGGTTGCGATCTCAACGGCTCGACCGTCGGGGAGATCGGCCGATCCCTCAGCCACGAAGATGACGTCCACGTCGCTCACATAGTTGAGCTCACGAGCGCCGGCCTTGCCCATCCCGATAATCGCCAACCGGGTCGCCGCCACCTCGGCGACAGGAAATTTTGCCGTCGCACGGGCCACTATCAGCGCCGCGTCGAGCGCCGCGGCCGCAAGATCGGCGAGGGCAGCAGCGATGCTATCGAGTGCATCAAGCGGATGCGCCTGCCCAAGATCCCACGCGGCGAGCTGGGTCACATGGCGGCGATATCGCACGCGGAGAGCATCCCAGCATGCCTCCTCTGATGAGTCGTCGATTGCGGAGACCGACTCCGCGAGATCGAGTCGGTAGAAATCGGGTGGAGGGGGACGGGTGAAGCTGTGGGAAAGCACGGATAACTCTTCCGGATGCCTCAGCAGAAAATCTCCCAACCCGGTCGATGCGCCGAGCACGCGAACCAGGCGATCCAAAGCCGACGAATCGGTGACCAGCGCAATTATCTCGGTCGGGGACTGTCGCACCAGTGCGGCGAGTGCACGGAGGGCGCGGTCAGGATCAGCAGCGTGTGCGAAGAGAGGAAGGAAGTCACTCGGCGACACGATGTCTCCGAGTAGGTCGTCCAACTCTGCGAGCAGCACGACCGCCGGATCAAGCTCGGCGAACCCGAGCTTCGCGAGGTCGGTCAGGATTGATTGTTCGCGCGCCATTGACGTCGAGTCCTAAACCTCAGTGTCCGGGAGTGCCCCTACAGCATCTCCAGATTGCTTTTGAGCTCGTAGGGAGTGACCTGCGCGCGGTATTCGCGCCATTCCTGGCGCTTGTTCAACAGAACGAAGTTGAACACATGCTCACCGAGAGTCTCCGCCACGAGCTCGGACTCCTCCATGAGCGCAACAGCGTGATCGAGGCTTGCCGGAAGCTGGCTGTAGCCGAGGGCGCGACGCTCCGCATCCGAAAGCTCCCACACATTGTCTTCGGCCTCCGCCGGCAGTTCGTAGCCCTCCTCAATACCCTTGAGCCCTGCAGCGAGCAACAGCGAGAACGCCAAGTACGGGTTCGCCGCGGAGTCGATTGCTCGGTACTCCACCCGAGCACTCTGGCCCTTGTTTGGCTTGTAGAGCGGCACACGCACCAGAGCGGAACGGTTGTTGTGTCCCCAGGTGACGAAGCTCGGAGCCTCACCAAGCTTGTTTTGGGATGAGCCACCCCAGAGCCGCTTGTAGGAGTTCACAAACTGATTCGTGACCGCCGTGATCTCCGGGGCATGCTTGAGCAGCCCGGCAATGAACTGGCGCCCGATCCTCGAGAGCTGGTATTGACCGGCCCCGTCGTAGAAGGCGTTCGTGTCACCCTCGAAGAGTGACATGTGCGTGTGCATTCCCGAGCCCGGTTCACCCGAAAGAGGCTTCGGCATGAACGTCGCGTAGACGCCCTGCTCGATCGCCACCTCCTTGACGACCGTTCGGAAAGTCATGATGTTGTCGGCCGTAGTGAGGGCATCCGCGTACCGCAGATCGATCTCGTTCTGCCCGGGACCGGCTTCGTGGTGGCTGAATTCCACCGAGATGCCGAGGTCTTCAAGCATCCGTACCGAACGGCGCCGGAAGTCGTGAGCCGTGCCGCCCGGTACGTTGTCGAAATAGCCAGCGCGGTCGACGGGCTGGGGACCTTCCTCGCCAAACTGCGAACTCTTGAGCAGGTAGAACTCGATCTCGGGATGCGTATAGAACGTGAAGCCGCGCTCGGCGGCGGTCGCGAGGGTGCGCTTGAGCACATTGCGAGGGTCGGCAACGGCGGGCTGGCCGTCGGGAGTCGTGATGTCGCAGAACATTCGGGCGGTGGGATCGATCTCTCCACGCCACGGCAGAATTTGGAAGGTGGCAGGATCCGGATGCGCGAGCACGTCGGCCTCGTAGGACCGGGTGAGGCCCTCGATCGCCGAACCGTCGAAACCAAGACCTTCAGCGAAGGCCCCCTCGACCTCAGCCGGGGCGATCGCGACGGATTTGAGAGTACCGACGACATCCGTGAACCAGAGGCGGATGAACTTGACGCCACGTTCTTCGATGGTGCGGAGAACGAAGTCGCGCTGCTTGTCCATGGGCTCCTCTTGTTGCTCACTGCGGGGCGTTTCCTCCCCGGCTATTAGGCTAGTGGCTATGCCCCGACTCCGCTTGGCGCTTGGCCAAACCAACCCCGTCGTCGGCGACCTGGTCGGCAATTCCACCCAGATTCTCGCTGCCGCTCATCGCGCATCCGCCCAGGGTGCAGACCTCCTGGCGGTGGGAGAGATGGCGATCAGCGGCTACCCCATCGAGGACCTCGCCTCTCGGCCAAGCTTCCTCGCCGAGTGCCACAACGCCGTGTACAAGCTCGCGAAAGAGCTGCAGGACGCGGGCCTCGGCGATCTCGCGGTAATTGTCGGGCATCCGGACGGGCCGTTCGAGCCTCGACTCACCGGCACGAGTAATGCGCCGACCGCCATCGCCCAAAACTGCGCGAGCGTACTCCAGCATGGCCATGTCGCCGCTCGATACGCCAAGCACCACCTCCCCAACTATTCCGTGTTCGACGAGTACCGCATCTTCATTCCGGGCGACGAACTGCTCGTCCTGCGCATCAAGGGAGCGGATGTTGCGCTGATCGTCTGCGAAGACCTCTGGCGCGACGGCGGCCCCGTCGCCCGGGTACTCGAGGTCGATGCAGGACTCCTGGTCGTGATCAACGCCTCGCCGTTCGAGCGGGATAAGAACGAGGTACGACTTCCGCTGGTCACCCGGCGGGCCATCGAGACCAACACGACCGTGGCCTACGTGAACATCATTGGCGGGCAGGACGACCTGGTGTTCGACGGTGACAGTGTGGTGGTGGACGGCGCGGGCACCATCCTCGCTCGGGCGCCGCAATTCGTCGAACATCTGCTCGTCGTCGATGTGGAGGTTTCCGCTGCGACCGAAGCGAAGCTGCCCGACAGTGCCACGCGCGTCACGCTCGCTGATGGGCCGGGCCAGCAGCCTGCCCTCGCGACCGACCTCGCCATCCTTCCGGAGGATCGCGAACAGGTCTGGAACGCCCTCGTGCTCGGCCTTCGGGACTACGTGCACAAGAACGGCTTCCGCTCGGTGATTCTGGGACTGTCGGGAGGAATCGACTCTGCCGTCTGTGCGGCCATCGCCGCCGATGCGCTGGGCGCAGACCGGGTCTGGGGCGTGAGCATGCCAAGCCGCTACAGCTCCGACCACTCGCGATCGGATGCCGACGAGCTCGCCGAAAACATCGGCCTGCACTACTCGACGGAGGCGATCGCCGACCTCGTGCTGCCGATCGAGACCCAGCTGGAACTCACCGGTACTGCCGCGGAGAACGTGCAGGCACGGATCCGCGGCATCATCCTGATGGGGTTGTCGAATCTCGAGGGCCATCTGGTGCTCACCACCGGTAACAAAACCGAGCTGTCGGTGGGGTACTCGACGATCTACGGGGACTCGGTCGGGGGATTCGCCCCGATCAAGGACGTGCCGAAGATGCTTGTCTGGGAGCTGGCACGCTGGCGCAACGATTCTGCGACCTCCCGCGGCGAGGTACCACCGATTCCCGCGAACTCGATTGAGAAGCCGCCGAGCGCGGAGTTGCGCCCCGATCAGACCGACCAGGATTCGCTGCCCCCGTACGAAATACTCGATGCCATCCTCGAGGCGTACATCACCAAGGCGCTCGGCCGGGAGGATGTGATCAACCTCGGCTTCGATACGGACACCGTCGACTTCGTGACAAAGCTGGTCGATCACTCGGAGTGGAAGCGCCGACAGGGAGCCATTGGCCCCAAAATCAGCGGCATGGCCTTCGGCCGTGATCGGCGCCTGCCGATCACCTATCGTCCGACCCGGTAGGCGGGCACCCCGAGGCTAGGATTGCCCGCATGACCGACCCCACTGCAGCGGCAACTCAGGCAAACCTCAAGAGAGTACGTACCCGACACTTCCAGAGCGCGAAAGAGAACGGGGTGAAGATCACCGGGCTCACGAGCTACGACCAGCTCACGGCATCCATCTTCGACGCGGCAGGGATCGACTTCCTGCTGGTTGGCGATTCCGCCGGAAATAATGTACTCGGCTACGAGACGACCCTGCCCGTGACCGTTGACGACCTGATTCCCCTCACCCGCGCCGTCGCGGGGGCCGTGACCCGCGCCTTCGTGGTCGCGGACATGCCGTTCGGGTCCTACGAGACCGGTCCCGACGAGGCCCTTCACACCGCATTCCGGTTCATGAAGGAGACGCACGCACACGCCGTGAAGTTCGAAGGCGGTGTACGCAGTGCCGAGCAGATTCGTCGCATCGTATCGGCGGGCATCCCCGTCATGGGACACATTGGTTTCACCCCGCAGAGCGAACACGGCCTCGGTGGTCATATCATCCAGGGACGTGGTAAGGGTGCCGAGCAACTGCTCGCCGACGCCCACGCCGTTGAGGACGCGGGAGCCTTCGCCGTCGTGCTCGAGATGGTGCCTTCTCTCATCGCGAAGCAGGTGACCGCGGAACTGCAAATCCCGACGATCGGTGTGGGAGCCGGCCCCCACGTCGACGGCCAGCTGCTCGTCTGGACCGACTGGGCCGGGCTCACTGTTGGCCGCATCCCCAAGTTCGTAAAGCGCTACGCGAATCTCAGCACGGTGCTGACGGATGCCGCGAAAACCTATATCGCGGATGTCGCCGACGGCGAGTACCCAGCTCCGGAGCACGAATACACGGACTGAGGGTCAGCACCCGGCAGCCTCCGCGCCCGAAAGTGCCACGCGCGCCCGCCCTTTCCGGCACGTGTGTCACTTTCGGCGGCAGAGTCCCGGGCGAAGGCGAGCGCAGTCACTCGTTCTTCGCGTCATCCTCCGCCCATTTGCGCGCGCGTTCGGCGATGATCTCGGGGGCGCGGGCGGCATCCTCCCTGCTCTCGAATGGGCCGTCCAACTCTGAAGCGAGCGACTGTTTGCCCTCTTCCACCTCGTGGGTGCGTGTGTTGTAGTACCACTGCGTCATGTCAGCTCCTTGCTCGCTACTAAAATTACTCCCATGCCCAAGGATTCGAATGGCCACCTGGTTGCGGGCCGAGTCAGCCCCACCCGATTCGTGCCGAGGCACATCGTGCGTCCGGAATACGTGGGCAAACCCGGGCCTTCCCGCTTCACCGGATCGGATATCTATGGCGCGGAGGCGGTCGGTCGAATTCGTGAGTCGGGGCGGATCGCAGCGGATGCCATCGCGGTTGTCGGCGCGAACATCCGAGCCGGAATCACCACCGACGAACTGGATGTCATCGGCCACGAATACATGGTCGCCAACGACTCCTACCCTTCGACACTCGGCTATCGCGGCTTCCCTAAATCGCTCTGCAGCTCGGTGAATGAAGTTATTTGCCACGGTATCCCTGACGACACCGTGCTCGAAGACGGGGATATCGTGAACATCGACATCACCGCCTACAAGAACGGCGTGCACGGAGACAGCAACCAGACCTTCATCGTGGGCAAGGCCACCCCGCAGGTGACCGACCTGGTAGAGCGCACCCGCGAGTCACTCAATCGTGGGATCAAGGCCGTCGCCCCTGGCCGCGAGATCAATGTAATCGGCCGAGCAATCGAGTCCTACGCGCGCCGCTTCGACTACGGTGTGGTGCGCGACTTTACCGGGCACGGAGTGGGCGAAGCATTCCATTCCGGTCTCATCATCCCGCACTATGACGCAGCGCCCGCCTACTCGACGGAGATCGTGGTCGGAATGGTCTTCACAATCGAGCCGATGCTCACCCTCGGCAGAATCGAGTGGGAGATGTGGGCGGATGACTGGACTGTCGTCACCAAGGACCGCAGCATCACTGCCCAGTTCGAGCACACGATGGTTGTTACCGAACGCGGCGCTGAAGTGCTGACACACCCCTGACCGGGCCAAGACACATCCCACACACGAGAAGAATGGCGAGATGGCTGACAAAGCAGTAGGCATCGATATTGGCGGCACCGGCATCAAGGGGGCGATCGTCGATGTGTCGACAGGCAAGCTCCTCAGCGACCGGGTGAAGCTCCCTACCCCGGAGGGCGGCGAGCCTGATGACATCGTGCTCACGGTGCAGGAGGTGCTGAAGAAACTCGGCTCCCCCGACAAGAAGCTCCCGATCGGCCTGTGCTTTCCTGCCGTCGTCGTGAAGGGTCGCACCCTTTCTGCGGCGAATGTCTCAAAGAAGTGGATCGGACTGGAAGCGGAGAAGCTGTTTGAAAAAGGACTCGATCGGGACATCACCTTTGTGAACGATGCGGATGCGGCCGGCTATGCCGAATCCCTCTACGGTGCGGCGGAGAAGAACAAGGGCCTCGTGATCCTCACCACGCTCGGTACCGGGATTGGTACCGCCATCATCTACAAGGGCGTCCTCGTCCCGAACGCCGAACTCGGTCACCTTCAGCTCGAGGGCGTCGACTGGGAGACCAAGGCGGCCTATTCGGCGAAGGAACGAGAGAACCTGAGCTGGGAGGAATGGGCGGTTCGCCTTCAGAAGTACTACGACACGCTCGTGGCCCTCTTCCACCCCGACCTCTTCATCGTGGGCGGCGGGGTGTCAAAGCAGTACAAAGATTTTCTCCCGCTCTTGAGTCTGGATACTCCGATAGTGCCGGCGACACTGCGCAACAATGCGGGCATCCTTGGCGCAGCGGCTCTCGCTTCTGGCAAATAGAAGTCGATGACACGGGGCATCCTCCAGGTCTACCTCGGCGCGGCTCCCGGAGTCGGCAAGACCTTCAGCATGCTGGAGGAGGGGCACCGGCTGCTCAACCAAAACCTCGATGTCGTCGTCGGGCTGGTGGAGACACACGGCCGGACAGAGACCGCTCGCTTGACCGAGGGCCTCGAATTGTTCCCTCGTCGCAGTGTCGGCCACCGCGGTGTGATGCTCGATGAACTCGACCTCGACGGCCTGATAGCACGTCGACCCGACTGGGCTCTCGTCGACGAGCTCGCGCATACAAACGCGCCAGGCAGCATCCACGAGAAGCGCTGGGAAGACGTGCACGACCTGCTGGATGCCGGCATCAACGTGATCTCGACGGTGAACATCCAACACATCGAGTCGCTCAACGATGTGGTGCAGTCGATCACCGGTGTCGCTCAGCGTGAGACGATCCCTGACTCCGTGCTGCGCTCGGCTGACCAGATCGAAGTGGTCGACCTCACCCCGGAGGCACTTCGCACTCGCCTCGCTGGCGGTCATATCTATCCCGCCGGCACCATTGACGCCGCCCTCAGCAACTACTTCCGTCTCGGCAACCTCACCGCGCTCCGAGAACTCGCCCTGCTCTGGCTCGCTGACGAAGTGGATGTCGCGTTGCAGGCCTACCGCAACGAACACGGAATCCGCGGAAAGTGGGAAGCCCGCGAGCGCGTGGTCGTGGCGCTTCCCGGCGGTGCGGAGGGTGAAACCCTCATCCGTCGGGGGGCTCGCATCTCGGCCCGCACGAGTGGCGGCCAGTTGCTGGCCGTGCATGTGTCGAGTTCCGACGGTCTCGCGGAGTCAAATCCCGGTGCCCTCCTCGACCAGCGCACGCTAGTCGAATCCCTCGGCGGCACGTACCACCAGGTGGTCGGAGACCATACCCCGACAGCCCTCGTGGAGTTCGCCCGCGGAGTGAACGCCACACAGCTGGTCATCGGAGTGAGCCGCCGAAGCCGACTCACCACCTTCCTCACCGGACAGGGCATCGGCCAGACGGTGATCCGGGCATCCGGGGATATCGACGTGCACATCGTGTCGCATGCGTCGGCGGGCACCCTCCAATTGCCAAGCACCGGTGGTGCCCTTACCGTGAGGCGACGGCTGGGCGGTTTCGCTCTCACCCTGGTCGGTCTTCCGCTGCTCACCTGGATTCTCAGTGGATTTCGCAGCAGCGAATCACTGCCGAGCGATGTGTTGGCGTTCCAGCTACTCGTCGTGGTGGTCGCACTCATCGGCGGCATCTGGCCCGCTGTCACGGCGGCGGTGTTGGCCGGGCTGTTGCTCGACTTCTTCTTCGTCAACCCGCTGTACACGGTCACGATCGCCAATCCACTGCACCTCCTGGCGCTGATAATTTTCCTGGTTATCGCCATACTGGTGAGCCTCGTCGTCGACCAGGCGGCGAGTCGCAGCAGGACGGCCAAACGCTCCGCCGCAGAAGCGGAGACTCTCGCGACCGTTGCCGGCAGCATTATTCGCGGAGAAAACGCCGTCGAAGCGCTGGCGAATCGCCTGCGAGAGGTATTCGGCATGGCAAGCGTCGTCGTGAGGTACGGCGGCGAGCGACTGTTCGAAGCCGGCGTGTCGACCGGCTCCGGGGAGGGGAAACGCACTGTCGTCGACTTCGGCGACGACGGCAGCGTCGTACTCACCGGACGTGACCTGCAGGCCTCGGATCGGCGTATCCTCAATGCCTTCGTCTCCCAAATCGAGGCAGCACTGGTGCAGCGGGACCTGCGCACGGCGGCCAAGGGCATCCGGCCACTCGAGGAGGCAGACCGGTTGCGCACGGCACTGCTCGCCGCTGTCGGTCACGACCTGCGCACTCCTCTCTCGTCAGCGACGGCGGCCGTTTCGAGTCTTCGGAGCACGGATGTTTCGTGGAGCGACCGCGACCGCGATGAGCTGCTGCAAACCGCCGAGGAGTCGTTGCACCGCCTCGCCGATCTTGTGAACGATCTCCTGGACGCGAGTCGGCTGCAGGCCGGTGTGCTGCCGATATCGCTGTCGCGGGTGGGTCTCGACGAGATCGTGCCTCTCGCGCTCGATGAACTACGAGTGCCGTTGACACGAGTGCAGATGGATGTCGCGGCCGACCTGCCCGAGGCGCTCTGTGATGCGGTGCTGCTGCAGCGGGTTATCGTCAATCTCGTGGCGAACGCGCTTCGGTATTCTCCGGATGACGCCCCACTCATCATCACCGCGAGCAGTTTCGGTGCACGATTGGAGCTTCGGGTGATCGACCGGGGACCGGGAATCCCGCTGGCGAAGCTCGCCGAGGCGTTCCAGCCGTTCCAGCGGCTCGGTGACACGGACAACACCACCGGAGTTGGCCTCGGCCTTGCTCTCTCGAATGGCTTCATGGAGGCGATGGGCGGGAGTCTCGAAGCGGAGGACACCCCCGGCGGAGGTTTGACCATGGTGGTGACGCTGCCCGCGACTGATCCATCGCCTCCCCTGCATCTTTCGGAAAAGTACCCCATCCGGCAGAAGTCATGATGCGCATTCTCGTGGTGGATGACGACGCCCGGATTCTCAAGACCCTTCGCATCAACCTCGCCGCCCGGGGCTACGAGGTGTTTCTGGCCGAGTCTGGACCCGAGGCACTGGATGTCGCGGCACGGGTCAAACCGGAGCTCGTGGTTCTCGATCTCGGCCTTCCCGGCGTCGGCGGGATCCGCGTGATCGAGGGCCTGCGCGGCTGGACGGAGGTACCGATCCTCGTGGTGAGCGGTCGTACCGACTCCGCTGACAAGGTCGATGCTCTTGACGCGGGTGCGGATGACTATGTCACGAAGCCATTCGCGATCGACGAGTTACTCGCTCGTATCCGCGCGCTCAGCCGTCGCTCCACCGCCGAGCCGGATCTGCCGGTGGTGAGATTCGGAGAGGTGACGGTAGACCTCGCGGCGCACACGGTATCGAAAGCCGAATCGGGAGTGGTGAAGCTCACGCCGACCGAATGGCACATTCTCGAAATACTGGTGCGCAACCCAGAGCGCCTGATCACCAAGCATTTTCTCCTGACCACCGTCTGGGGTCCGACATACGAGAAGGAAGACGGCTACTTACGCCTCTACCTGGGCCAGCTCCGCAAAAAACTCGAGCCAGAGCCATCCCGACCACGCTTTTTCCTGACGGAGCCGGGCATGGGCTACCGGTTCGCGCCGGAGGCATAGCTCCGGCGTTTAGACGCCGGAAAGAATGGGCCACGGATGCACCGTGGGTGCGTCTGCCCGGTGGATGCTCGCAACCCAGCAGACCCGGTCACGTCCCAGGCCGTGCGGCGCTGCCGACAGCCCGACCAGACGCGCGATCTCCCGGTCCGAGTGCTTCTCCGTCACACACGGGGGGCGAATTCCTGCTTGACATCGCACTTTCCGTACTGGCTGGTGGCCCTATTTTCAGTCGGCGCTCACAAACATTCGACTGTGCGTCTCTTTCGCTGTTCGGCACGGGAATCTGCACCGCCATTGCAAGTCGAGGGCCGGGAGCTTGCAGCGATTTGCTTCACTTCTGCCATCACGGCGCATTAGACGAGGCCGTTCGGTGCGTGGCTCAACCTTTCCCCGGTGGGAAACCGAACCGTCTGCACTCCTGAGTAGGCTTTATCGCCCCACGCCAACGCATCCCAGCACCGAATCGAGGACCGACCGATGGGCCAGACACCCGCCGACCTGATGCAATTCGTCACCCACATCCGGGCTCGCCTCCACTCGTCCGGCACGCGCCAGATTCTCGGTATCACCGGAGCACCCGGAACCGGCAAGTCCACCTTTGCCCGCAGCCTGGCGGATGCCCTTGGCATCAAGCGAAGCGTTGTCGTGCCCATGGACGGCTTCCATCTCGCGAACAAGATCATCAAGGGAACCCCGCTCCGCGATCGCAAGGGAGCGATCGATACCTTCGACGTCGGCGGCTATGTCTCGCTCCTCCAGCGTCTGCGCGCTCGCGATGAACCGACGGTCTACGTGCCCTCCTATCGGCGCGGTCTCGAAGAGCCGATCGCCGCCTCCATCGCGGTGCCACACGCCATCGACTTGGTCATCACCGAGGGCAACTATCTTCTCTCGACTGCGCCTGGCTGGGACCGCATCCGATCCCTGGTGGATGAAATCTGGTTCATCGACACCGCGCGTGAACTCCGGGTCGAGCGCCTCATCGAACGCCACGTCGCCTTCGGAATGACCAGGGAGGCCGCTACCGCATGGGCCACCGGACCGGATGAAGCGAACGCCCGTTACATCGAGTCGACCCGGTATCGCGCAGATCGCCAGATTTCGGGCACCTGATGGCGAATGAGTGACGAGGAAGTGAATGGGCCGGCTATTACGCCGGGTTCTGTCCCGACACATCCGAGGATGTATCATCGACGGCCATCTATCTACGATGTACGTTGCCGCACACCTCTAGCGGTCTACCCGGAAACTGGACGAGCCGCCCGTAACGCTCCCTGTTCGACCTTGCTCCGGGCGAGGTTTACCCAGCCGACCCGATCACACGGGCCGCTGGTGGTCTCTTACACCACCGTTTCACCCTTACCGAAACCTCGAAAAGTCCCGGCGGTCTGCTTTCTGTTGCACTTTCTCGCGGGTTACCCCGGGTGGGAATTACCCACCGCCCTGCTCTGTGGAGCCCGGACGTTCCTCGGTACCCCCGAAGGGATAACGCGACCGTCTTGCCGACCCATTCGAGATGACAGCCTAGCCCAGCGCGCGGCTATAGGCCGGATTCCCCCGTGCGGACGAGGATCGCACTGCTCTCCGGGCAGAGCAACACATCGTCCGGCGCCGCGGCACGGATCGCCGCCATGTCGAACTCGTTGAGCTCAAGGCCGCTCGCCTCGGACACTCCTCCCCGCAGCAGGGACGCGCCTTGGCCGTATCGGGCTCGCTGGCGCTCATAGAGCGCGACGAGTTCTTCGGGGAGCTTTCCCGCGATGGTCGAACGGTTGGCCGCGGCGTGGCTGCGTTCGCTGGTGAGGCCCCCGAGCGACTCGTCCTTCTCGGCTTCGGTGCCGGAGATCGTTGCCTGCAACTCGTCGTGTTTCGCCCGCAGCTCTCGCGAGGCGGCTTCGAGTGCCTCCACCCGTTCCATCACTCCGAGCTCGATCTCCTCGAGTTCCAACTTACGGCGGTTAAGCCCGGAGAGCTCGCTCTCGAGCCCGGCGACATCCTTGACCGACGACGAGGCCTGCAGGCGGGTGGTGTCTCGCTTGATACGTGCCTCGACCAGTTCGACATCGGATTCGATTCGACCGAGTTCACGTTGGGCATCCTCGAGAGCACCCGTCGCACTGAGCGTCTCTCCCCGAAGCGTCGTCGACTCGTTCCCGAGACGGGCGAGTACCGCCAGTTGCGGAATCATCTTCGCCCTGTGGTCGAGCTGCTGGATTCGCGTATCGAGTGCTTGCAATTCGAGAAGGTGAGCCTGGTCGGTCGAGCTGGCTTTCAGCGCCATGGGTGCCTCATTCGGTTAGTCATTGGACGATCGTGAAATCCCAGGGGTCGGTGCGCAGGTCACTCACCGTCACGGTGACGCCCGGAAGGGCGGTGCGAAGTTCCTCCGCAGCGACATCGAGCCAGAGCCATTCGCTCGCCCAGTGCGATATGTCGATCAGCGCGGGCCCGGCGCCGACCTTCGCGTTCTCCCTCGACTCGGACGCGGGATGATGACGCAGGTCCGACGTGATGTAGACGTCGGCCGCGAGCACCGCGGCCTCCGCGAGAAGCGAGTCACCTGCCCCGCCGCACAGGGCAACCGTTTCGATGACGCGATCATAATCTCCGGCGACGCGGATACCCGATGCCGTCGCTGGCAAGATCTCCGCGAGCTGACGGGCCAGTCGGCCCAGCGTGGTCGGTTCCGGAAGTCGGCCGGCTCGCCCGTTACCACGAGACGGCGTCGCACCGGCGGTGATCGGCACAGCATCGACCAGACCAAGGTGTGCGGCGAGGACGGCCGAGGTACCGGTCTCAACGACATCCGCATTGGTATGGGCCGCGATCAGCGCGCACCCGCCGCGGATGAGTCGGGCGAGCACAACGCCTGCGTACCGATCTTCGGCGACGGTGGTGACGCCCCGCAGGAGCAGGGGATGATGCACGAGCAGGACGTCGGCGCCCGCAGCGACCGCCTCATCCGCGACATCCGGTACCGCGTCGACGGCGAGATGGAGCGAAGTTACAGTCGCACCGCGACCCCCGGAGAGCAGGCCGGGCGCATCCCAGCTCTCCGCACCGGCGATTGGCCAGAGCTGTTCGACGACGGCACAGACATCCGCAACGGTCCTAGCGGCAGCGGTGAAAGGCATTCGCCCATCTTAGTTTCGTAACAGGGCGGCCAGTGTGGGAGCACCGCCATGACCCCTGTTGTCAGGCGCGTGACGCTTGCCGACGCTCCTGGCGGCGGATCGTCGAGACTCCTGCGACGAACGGGGTGAGTAATCCGAGCGCAAGGGACACGAGCACGCCGAGGTCAGTTTTGCCAAGCGGGCTCGATACGGACACTCCGACCGCAGTGAAGAGGTAGCCCTCCCAGCGCAGCCCCATCAGCGTTGCCGAGGTGAAGCCAAAGCCGATCGCGGATGCCACGACCAGCATCGCGAGGTTCGGCCAGTTGACGTCGCGGTAGATCCCCCCACGGGCAAGAAGCGACCTTGTGTCAAAACGTCGACGCCGCAGGATCATCTCGGACGAGAAGATACCCGCCCAGGCTGCGACCGGCACCGCGAGCGTGGTCGCGAAATCGCGGAAGACCATCACGACGTCGCTCACGGTAAACCCGAGCGCGATCGCAATTGCGAATACCAGCACTCCGACGATGACCGTTGCACCACTTCTGGTGACTCGCAGTCCCATGGCCCCCAGGGCGAAGCCGCCGGAATAGATGCTGAGGATCACCCCGGAGAGAAGGCTGAGAGCAGTGGCGGCGATGAGGGGCACCGGATACCAGCTCGGAAGAAGGCCGGCAATGGTGTCGATCGGGCTCGTGCCGAGTCCCTTCGCAATCGCTGCGCTCGACGCGGCGAGCACCGCGCCGTACCCGATCAACAGGAAGGCCGGCGCCGTCATTCCGAACGAGGCCCAGAGCATCGATGCGCCGCCCGACGAACTGGGACGTTGGTAGCGTGCGAGATCGCCGCTGCTGTTCGCCCAGACCAAGCCGACGAAGCTGAATACGAGCACGACCCCGGTGACCACAAGAGTTACCGGCCCGTCGCGCACTGTCAGAGCTGTCGCGAGGTCGACGGCTGGCCAGGTGATGACGACGAAAGAGGCGACGAGCGCGGCCGAGAGGATGCCGACAACAAACTGGATGCGCGCGAAAAGTGCATAGCCGAAGTAGGCAACGACCAGGGCGAGCAGGAAGCCGACCGCCATCACAATCACCATCACCTGCAACTCCGTGAACGGACCGGCCAGCTTCGCGCCGACCAGGATCCGGGCGGTTGTCGCCGCGATCATCCATAACAGCACCGCGCCCCAGAACAGTCGGCTGAGGAGTGCGATCGACGCCGGCATGATGTTGCCGAGGTGACCGAAAGTGGCCCGGGAAACCACCATGACCGGCTGCCCACTCCACTTGCCCGCGAGGGTGCCGAGCCCGAGGGGGAGAAAAGAGATCGCGACTCCGATGAACGTCGCAACGACTGCCTGGCGCAGGCTCATGCCAAGGGAGAAGAGTGCACCGCCGAAGGCGAGGCTCAGCACCGATGAATTCGCGGCGAACCAAAGCCAGAAGAGTCGGGATGCCCGCCCGACCCGCTGGTCCAAGGGGGTCGGGGCCGGTCCGCTCGACTCGGGAGCGAAAGCCCCCGGGTGGACAGGATCGGCCGCGGCGACCTCGATGGAAGTGGGTCGAAGCCAGGGACTCGTCTTCGCGCGAGCGGCGAGGGCAGCCGCGTCGGTTGCTTCGAAGTCTTCTGCACCCGAAACGTCACTGCCCAGCGATCCGGTATCCGCTTTCAGGGCGGTAAAGGGATCCATTTGTCGTGAGGGTTGAGACGCCGGCTCTGCGCTTGAGGCAAGATCCGAGTCCTTCGCACGGTTTTCGAACGGGAAGACCGCGGGACCGGCGGAATAGGGCTGTGGCTCGACGAGGTCATAGAACGGCGGATTCGAGGCCGACAGTTCGGGCGCCGACAGGGCTGGGGCGGGGGCCGGCGCGCCATCCGCCCTGTCAAATATTGTGGATACCGATGGGGTGTCACCGGATTCCCCTGCGTGTTCAGGAGCGCCCGGCGCCGGGAAAAAATCCGGCGAAATCGCGACCTCCGGTGCGGGTGCCGTGACGTTGACGGCAGGGGTTGGAGCTGGCGCAGACACCGCATTCGGACCGGGACCCGCACTTCGCCTCACGTGCTCTTCTCGGCTGCGTGCCAGTTCCGCGTCACGAAGTGAGCGACGAGTCGGAAGCCGCGTCCCATTCGCAGCCGGCGCAGATTCTGCGTCGAGCACGACCGGTTGACCAGAGGGGGCGGGGAGTTCGGCCAGTGATAGGGCGGGTATTGCAGTGACCGAGACCGAAGATGCAAGCGCAGTCTCGGCGTCTACGGACGGCAGATCGAGACCGCCCACTGTGAAGAGTTGCTCCCCTGTCGGCGTGCGCGGGGGGGTGAGACCGGTCGCGACCGAGCGAGCGGGTGGCAGAGGGACAGGCCGGCTGGAGGACGGTGTTGTGGGAAGAGCGATGACCGAGATAGCGCCGGTGAGTCCGAGACGTGCGGTTTCATCAGCCATTGCCGCCGCGAGCACGTCGTCATCGAAACGTTCCGAGTTGTCGACCGCAGCGGCTGTCCGTGATTCTACAGTAGACGGCAGGAAGGTCGCCCGGCGGGCGCCATTTTCGACGCTGGCCTCCGGATCGGCGTCAGTATCCATGCCCAGTTTCCATGCCCAAGATGATACGGGTTCACGGTCGGTTATGAGGATAACGGGCCGTACTCAGCGCGATTACCCCCGCGAGGATAAGTGCAAGCCCAACCCATCCCACCGCACCGAGTCGCTCCCCCACCACCACAGCGAGAACCGTGGCGATCAGCGACTCAATGAGGGCGATAGTGGTCGCAGCGCTGCTTCGAAGGGTGCCAAGGGCGATACCGAACAGCAGGCAGGTCACCAGCAGCACCGGCAGAAGTCCCATCGCGCCGAGTCCGAACATTCCTCCCATCACGCCACGCGACGGTAAGCCGAGGGTCATGGCTCGTGATGACGCATAGGTATAAAACGCGAAGGCACTACCGGCGACGAGCCCGAGAATCACCCCGGAGGCGACATTCGCCTCGGGGCGGTCGCCCCGGGCCGAGCCGCCGAGCGCGAGCAGGCCGATACCAACGATCGCGGTCGCCGTGCTGGCGACCCAGACGCGTCCGAGCCGCCGACGTTCCCCGGCCCACTCGAAGAAGGCCGCGAACACCGGACCAGAGCCGAGAGCGACGACATTCCCTATCGCCACCCCTGCCAAGTTCATCGCCCCGTAGAAGGCCAGAGGATAGACGACGACCCCGGCGGCTCCGACAAGCAACCAGCGGCGGGCAGCGGGGTCCTGAAGTGCTGAGATGGCCAGTCGCATGGAGATACCGAAGAGCAGTACTCCTCCAACGCCCATTGTCGCTGAACCGACGGCGAGGGGGCTCACGTCCGCAGGCAGGAGGCGCGCGGCCGTGCCGGTGGTCCCCCAGAGGATCGACGAGAGAACGAGTGCGAGTGCCGCTCGATTCATCGGCGGCCTGGATTCGCGCGCACCCCGGACAGTCATTCCCACGAGGTCCGACTGTATGGGCTGCCCCGCATCTGCGTTACGCAGCGCAGGTTGACCGGGAATGGCAGCACGAGTTGCGAGCTGGAAAGATTACCAAAGTCGAGTTCTCCGCCAATCATTTTTCCCCGATGGTCGACGTAGTAATGTTCACTTCACGACCGAGGGCGGCGCTCCTCGATTCACCGGCACAATGGGAGACCACGCGTGGGTAAGTTGCTCTACGGCCAGACTATCGAAGTGATTTTCGACGACCGCGTTCTCGCGCACCTGCAGCTGGTCATCGGTCTCAAGTTGAGGCGCGACGAAAGCTTCTTCTTTTCTTGGCGTGACGAGCAAAGCGGCGGGGATGGACGCAGCGTGATCTGGCTCGACCCGGCCATCCCTCTGGTTTTCCGCTACGACGGTGGACGGATGGCCAAGATCAACCGCGAGTGGCTCGAAGCCCTCACGCTCTCCTCCAACAGCGCCCAGGGCCTCCAGCTCACCGAAGAGGTCGGTGCTCTCGGCAAGACATCCGAAGAGTGAGAGACGTGGGCCGCGGGGGCGATGGCCGCGCCCAATCGAACGTGGAACTCTCACACATCCCTGCGATAGGCGACCTCACGTTCGAAGAGACCATCGCCGAGCAAGACGGCACGGGACTGGAAAACACCGAACCGCCCCTTCAGCGCTCGGACCTAAGCAAGGTAGGAATGCAGGTCTTCGCTGCGCAAGCGCTTGAGGCTGCGGGTCTCCAACTGGCGAACCCGCTCGCGGGTGATGCCATAAAGCTCCCCAACCTCGTCGAGCGTAAGTGCTTGGCGCCCTTCAAGACCGAACCGTAGACGGATCACCGTGGCGTCGCGAGGCGGCAGTGCGTCCAGCTTGCGCCGGATGTCGTCATGCCGCAGGTCGAGCTCAACGGACTCGTGAGGTTGTGGAGTGTCGGTGTCTTCGATGAGGTCACCGAGCTCCGTATTACCGTCGTCACCGATGGGGATGCCGAACGAAATGGTGTCGTGGTCTGATTTCGCCAATTTGATGACCTCCGCCACGGTGACTTGGGCAGAGTCCGCCACCTCCTCGATCGTGGGAGTGCGACCGAGTTCGTTGGTGAGGTCGCGGCGCACTCGGTCCAGCTTGTCCATCTTCTCGACAGTGTGAACGGGAATGCGGATGATACGGCTCGAGTCCGCAATCCCGCGGAGGATCGACTGGCGAATCCACCAGGTGGCGTAGGTAGAGAATTTATTACCGATCGAGTAATCGAACTTCTCGACAGCGCGAACCAAGCCAAGGTTCCCCTCCTGGATCACGTCCATGATCGGCAGCCCCCGTCCCGCATATCGCTTGGCGATGCTCACTACGAGCCGAAGGTTCGCGCAGACGAACTGCTGGTAGGCGGCGTCCCCGTCACGGGCCAGCCAGAGGAGTTCCCGCTTCGACTTGCTGTCGAGCTCAGGCAGCGCCGCGAGCCTTTCCCCTGCCAGCACTCCGATCTCGATCCGGCGCGCGAGGCTCACTTCCTCTTCGGCAGTGAGGAGCTGAGCGCGCCCGATCCGCTGAAGGTAGTCGCGAAGGGGGTCGACGGATACTTGCGCCGCGCCGCGGGGCCATTCGATGGCGGACCCATCGTTTTCGTAAGCATTGATCGTCATGACTGACCCCTTTTCTCGTTGGCTTCAGAGTATGGGAATGCAGAATTTCGGGCCCAGGGCTTGACATCGAAGGCGGTATCCCGCTATGCGCCCGCGTGCTGTTACTGGTCCACATCGTGAGCGCGCAATGTCCTCTGGTAACCTCCTCTGAGCCGGGTGGATCCAGCGGGGTCCTACCGAGCGACACACCATGCCCTCTCCTCGACACATTCCCTCCTCACGACGTGCTGCTCTTCGGCCGCGTCGGGTCGTGCGAGCGCCACGGCGGAGGTGGCTTTCCGTCGGTGCATCCCTCGCAGCGCTCTCGCTGTTCGCCCTCCTCGCCATCGCGCCGCCCGCCACCCCGGATGCCTCCGGCCAGCTCGCGCTCTACATCGCCGCTCACCCGCAGACCCTCCGCGTGTCGGAACGAGTTTCGATCGGCGTCGGGTCTCGCGACGGCTACTCGGCGACCGCTGGAGTCGAATCCCTCGCATCCAGCGGCACCAACTACGACTGGGCGAAAATGGTGTTGCTCTCCGGCGGCTGGCCACAGTCCGAAGCGAACGTGACGGTGATGGTGCGCTGGATGCGGCAGGAGAACGGCGCCGACAACTGGTGGAACCGTAACAACCCCATGAACAACGGCTACGGGTCCGGCGGTGGGGGTGGCACCGGCAGCTATGCAAATCTTGTGATTGCCGCCCAGAAGGCCGCAGAGAACCTGCAGCGCAATCCGTCGTTTGCAACAATCGTCGAAGCTTTTGCGGTTTCCGCCCCGACGTCCATCACCGAGCAGGCCATCTGGGCGTCACCCTGGGCGTCAAGCCATTACGGCAACGGCTCTCGGTGGCACACATCCCCGGTGGCGGTCGTAGCTTCCCCCGCCAACGCATGGTGACAAGGCACCCATTCCCCAACTCGGCAGAACTCGGGGAATTCGACGAAAGGCCCCGGTCTTGCGACCAGGGCCTTTCTGACGAACTATCGGAGGATCAGGCCTCGCTCATCGCAGTCTTCTCCGCCTGGCCCTTGGCCGCATAGAAGGCTGCACGTGCCGCGATGCGCCTGGCCTGTTCGGCCTGACCGGCATCCAGCATGTCCTGGGGTACTTCGACATTGGGCACGCGGCTGACGCCGTTGTGCTTCGCGATGTAGGCATCGAGCGCGGGGCCCGACTCCCACGAGGTGATCAGACAGTAGCGCGGTTCGCTGCCCACGTGGGTGGCCGCATGCCACAGACGCTGCGTGTCTATGATCAGCTGGGAACCGGCCGGCAGCGCGATCCGATATTCGACGCTGGGATCGGTGCGGTTCTCGCGCAGCACAAAGTAGCTGTCCTTGTCGTCGGTGAGGTTGAAGAATCCGCGCACGACCCAGCCGGTGCCATCCGGATTCAGGCGGTTGTTATCGTCCTGGTGCAGGTTGTAAAGGGTGTCAGCGTACACATTCGGCTGCAACTCGATGACGCGGCATCGGCCGACGTTCGCGGCAGGTTCCTGCGCGCGACGCACGAGGTTAGGCGCTTTCTCAACCTGCGACGGAATCCAGACGCCGTCCTTGTCGGTGCGCGGCGGCTTGTGGTTCCAGAAACCGTTGACCTCGATCTCACCCTTCGCACTGGTGAGGGGTGCGAATTGCGTCTCACCCGACGACTTCCAGTCGACGAACTCGATATCCTGCCATTCGTTGGGGTCGAGCTCCTGGTTGTAGCGATCTAGTACGACATAACCGGTCTCTTCGAGAGCGGCGGACTTGATATAACCCATGATGCGAATCATGACCTTCCGTCAGGGGCCAGCACGTTTTAACAGGCCCAGCTTAGGTAAGCCTAACATTTGGCACCCTGTCGGCTCTGATCCGCGCCGTCGTCAGAATAGGCTGGAGTCAATTATGGGAACTGCCACGAATATCGACGCGACTGCGGTCAACACGATTCGCTGGCTTTCCGCCGCGGATACAACGATCGTCGTTCCCGTCTACCAACGCCAGTATCGCTGGGACATCGGCGCCTGTGAGCAACTGCTCGCCGACATCCGAACCGCCGCCGACTCGGACGAGCGACACATGCATTTCATCGGATCGATCCTGTCCTCCGCCAGCACCGAGCCGTCCCACAGCACCGGAAGGGCTGCCTTCGAGCTCGTACTCATTGACGGCCAGCAGCGCATCACGACCCTCATGCTGCTTGTCGCCGCCCTACATCACAGCGTGCTGCATGACCCGGTGCTGGCCGCCGACCCGGCACTCGCCGCCGACCTCGAAAAGGTGTTGGTGCGCGACGCCGACCCCGCGCGCACCAAGCTCCGACCGCACCGTGCCTGGGCCCAGATATTCGAGAGCGTAGTGCTCGACCGTCGACTGGTGGACACCGACATCCGCGACTCGCGCTTCGACGACAACTACGCCTTCTTCCGAAGCCAGGTTCCTGCGGCTGAGGTGGTACGCATCTGGACGGGACTACAGCGGCTGGAGCATGTCGCCATCACTCTTGGCGCGGATGCGAACGCCCAGCAGATCTTCGAAAGCCTGAACTCCACCGGCGAACCCCTGCGGGATCACGAGTTGATCCATAACTACGTGCTGATGGGACTCTCGCACGCGGAGCAGAGCGAGATCGAAGATTCGTTCTGGGTACCGATCGAACAGAACACCGGAGAGTCGATCGCCAGCTTCTGGCAGCACTATCTGGTCATGACGACGGGCCACGAGGTCGGTACCACTGGCGGACGTGGCGTCTACGCCGCATTTCGGCAAAGTTTTCCCCGGCTGGACCTCGAGTCCCTTCGAGAGCATGCCGCCGAGTGGCGGGAGTACTCGGAGATCTACCGCATTTTGTTGGAACCGGCGCACGCGGCAGACAGTGAGGTAGCCCGTCAGCTCGCTTTCACCAACACCTTCGGTCGGGGGATGTACCCGCTCATGATGCGCGCCTACCGCGACCACTCGCGCGGCACGGAGCACGCGAACGCCCTCATCGAAACGCTGGAACAGGTTCAGTCCCTTTTGTTAAGACGCACGATCGTCGGACTTGATAACGACCGGCTGGTGGGACGCCTGTGCCGAGCACGAGAAGCGAGAGCGGATACCTTGGCTCGCGCGATCGCCCGAATCACCCCGTCAGATGCGCGGGTGCGCGTCGCGCTCAAGTACGGAGTCCTCCCGCACAGCACTTACGTTCTGGCGCGGCTCGCTGGCATTGATGGCCCTCTCGAACTGGACGTGGAGCACATCTTCCCGCTGGCACCGGCCGACACCTGGAGCGGGGACGGGTCCCGAGCGTGGGCGGACTACACCGACGACGAGCAGAACAGCCATCGTGCTCTCGCAGAGACTCTCGGTAACCTCACGCTCCTCGAGTCGTCGTTAGCCGAGCGCGCACTCGACGAATCCTTCCCCGAGAAGCGCGCACTGTACAAGAAGAGCAGCATCCCGTCCACCCGTATGCTCGCCCACATACCCGCATGGGGAACCGCCGGCATCAGCGATCGCACTGCCCGGCTCAGCATCGACTTCCTGGCGATCTGGGCGCGCCCGGCGACCGTCGATATCGACGATGACGGGCTCACACCGATTCTCGACGCCCAGCGGAGGCGCGGATGGCCGCGCGGCTGGCAGCGGGAGTTTGAATACGTGGAATACCGTGGCGAACACTGGGAGGTCCACGACGTCAAGTCGCTGTTTAATCGGGTATTCAAGCGGCTCTGGGCCGATTCGCACGAAAATGTTGTGGCCTTCAGCGCGCGACGCAGTGGGCCGATCTTCGGCGCCAAGTCATGGAACGGCCAGTGGGACGAGCTGGACGAATCACACTTTCTCTACATGGGCTGGGACTCGAAGTACATGCTCACCGCGGTGCAGGGAGTGCTCGAAGAATCCGGCCTCGCCTCCGAGGTATTCGTCAAATACTCCTACATCGGCGACGCGATGTAGGAGAGGTCTTTCGGGCACAAGCATCGGTAGCTGCGGCCGGTGAGTGCGAAGACCCACTCCACGATGTGGGCAGGATCATCCAGATGATCTCGGCCGACGCCTCCCACCAATTGATCCGGGTGAGCGGCTCGGGGACTTGACTTCTCCACCTGCCACGATCATGCTGGCGGGATCAGAGTTGTCTGTTACGCATCACCTGTTGCACATAAGTACTTCACTGTCCGAGAAAACGAGCGGGAAACGCCGATGTCCCACCCACCAGTCGGTCCACCCGATGCGAGCGCTAACCCGCGGTACGCCGGCGTGAAGACGTTCGCTCGTCGTACCCAGTTGCGCGATGTTCCGCAAGCCAACATCGTGGTGCTTGGCGTTTTCTTCGCTAGTGCGGTGTGCTGACGACCAGAACCCGAAAGGACAAAGATGTCGGACACTACCCTCGACAGCAAACGCGAGAGTGTGATTGAACAGCATTCAATCGACTACATTCCACACTCCGAACGCCACGGCAAGGTCTGGCACCAGGGGCCCTTCTGGTTCACCGGCAATTTCGTGCTGCCGACGCTGGTCACCGGGTTCATTGGCCCGTCGATGGGGCTGAGTGTGTGGTTCAGCGTGCTCTCTATTCTGCTCGGCGCGTGTTTCGGAACCTTTTTCATGGCTTTCCACGCCAATCAAGGGCCACGCATGGGCTTACCGCAGATGATCCAGTCGCGCGCTCAATTCGGCAGCCGCGGGGCCATTGTCCCGTTCGCCGCAACCGTCTTCGTCTATGTGGGCTTCATGGTGTTCGATACGATCCTCGCCACGCAGGGTATCGGGCTCATCGCGCCGGCCAGCAAAATCCTGTGGTACCCGCTACTTATCGCGGTCTCCATCATCATCGCCGTGGTCGGCCACGATCTGCTGCATTTCGTGCAGCGCTGGCTCACCTACCTGCTCATCGTCGTTTTCACGATTATCACCATCGTCGCGATCGTCCATTTCTCCTCTGTACCTGTCGTGCAGGGGGCCGCGGTGGCGACATCCGGATGGAACACCGTCGCGTTCCTCGTGCAATTCTCAATCGCTGCCGGCTACAACATCAGCTATGCCGTTTACGTCTCTGACTACACGCGCTACCTCCCTGCGGACGTCTCGGCTCCGAAACTCATCACCTCCGTCTATGCGGGAGCAGCCCTGTCCGCAGTGTGGCTCATGTCGCTCGGCGCTCTGCTGGCCAGCTATATTCCCAACGCCGATCCGATCCTCGCCCTTCACCAAATCGGCGACCTGCTCTTCCCCGGTTTCGGCACGATAACTGTGCTTGTCTCCGTGCTCGCACTCATCTCGATCATGGGTGTCAACGCCTATGGCGCGATGCTCACGGGATCGAGCGCGATCGACGGATTCACTGCCGTGCGGCCCACCGTGCGGCTGCGGGTCATCGGCCTCATCGTGGTGGGCGTCACCTCTGTCGTCATCGCTCTGGTCATCCCGGACAACTACGTGAGCAGCTTCAACAGCTTCGTTCTGCTCATGCTGTACTTCCTCGTGCCGTGGACTGCCGTCAACCTGGTCGACTTCTATTTCGTTCGGCGCGGCAAGTATGCGATTGCGGAGATCCTG
>JANYIZ010000028.1 GCA_025408445.1 Frigoribacterium sp.
CACCGGCTGGATCCGCTGGGTGTTGGTCTTGGCTTCGTCAACCGTGAGGGGCTGGTCCTCGATAATTGAGAATCCACGACGCTGGGCCTTCTTCGCCATGCGCGACTCACGCTGCAGTGCCGCTTCGCTTCCGGGTGTAGGCATATTGCGAATCACCAGGAACTGCTGGCCCATGGTCCAGAAGTTGGAAACAAGCCAATAAAACATCACACCGAGCGGGAAGGTGTAACCAGAGAAGGCAAAAACCAGGGGCAGCAGGTACAGCAGGATGCGCTGCTGCTTGAACATCGGGCTGGCCTTCATCTCGGCCGATTGGTTCTTCGACATGATTTGCAACTGGGTGATGAATTGGGATCCGGTCATCAGGATGATCATGATGATCGCGATCACGATGACAGCAGGATTGCCGCCCGCTGTGCTGATGGCGAGGTGTAGGGGGGCGATATCAAACAGCGACGACGTTCCAAAGGACTTCGACAGGGCGGGGTTCAGTAGGCCAACCCCAACCACGCCGGTCTGGGCGTTATGAAGCACCGAGAACAGACTGAAGAAGATGGGCATCTGAAGAAGGAGCGGAAGGCACGAGCTGAGCGGGTTGGTGCCGGTCTTCTTGTACAGCTCCATGGTCTCGCGCGACATCGCCTCACGGGAAAATTGGTCTTTTTTTCCCTTGTACTTGTCCTGGATCTTCTTGAGCTGGGGCGCGACTTCCAGCATCCGCCGCTGGCTCTTGATCTGACGAACGAAGATAGGGATGAGAGCTGCGCGGATGACGAGAACGAGCCCAACGATAGATAAAACCCAGGTCAGACCGGCATTTGGGTCGAGTCCGATGTAACTCCACAGCTCGTGGAATGCCACCAGGATTAGCTCGACTACCCATTTGATCGGCCAGAGAATCGTGTCGATGATGTTCATGGACTTAGGTCACCTTTCCGTGGCCATCGATACAACGAAACCGAACCGTGTCACCGCGTACTTTTGCCCATTTTTACTCTCTGGGCGCTGCGGCACGTCATCCACTCCACCGGCTGCCCAGGGGTGACAACGCGCGATCCGGCGCATTCCCATCCAGCTGCCGCGAACGACACCGTACTGCTGAATTGCCTGGAGTGCGTAGGAAGAACAGGACGGATAGTAGCGACAAACGTCACCATAAAGCGGCGAGATCGCGACCCGGTAGAGCCGCAAAACTAACACGCTGAGGTTGCGGGGGAGGAGAAGCACAAATGCAGCGACGGAGTTCACGCTCGTGTCACTCCTCCGCCCAGAACCCCCAATAGTTCAGAACGCAGAATATCCCAGCCAGCCTGCGCTGCGCCTGGTAAGGCCCTGATCACAACCTCCGTGCCCGGGGGGAGATCCGGGATCGCCGCAAAGGTCACTGCCTTGAGACGCCGTCGAACCAGGTTGCGATCCACCGCCACGCCTACCGTTTTAGCGACGATGAAGCCAAACCGGGGGGGCAGGCACGGGTCGCCAACACTGAGATAGACCAGGGCGAAACGGGTAGCCACTCGCCGACCTCGCCGCACAAGGCGTCGATAGTCGTCAGCCCGGACAAGCCGGTTGGCTTTGGCCAACACAGGGTTTGACTACGCGGAGAGTTCGGTGCGCCCCTTGCGGCGACGTGCACCGAGGATGGCGCGGCCGGCGCGGGTGCGCATTCTCAAGCGGAATCCGTGCACCTTGGCGCGGCGCCGGTTGTTCGGCTGGAAGGTTCTCTTGCTCATGGTTTAAATCTCTCGCGTGTCAGAACTCCGGATGGCCAGCTCGGTAAGAGCCAGGAAGCCAGCGAAGTGAAGGTGAGCCGTCAGGCTGAAGTCAACTGATTAAAAATACGGTCTTAAAGTGCTGCGGTCAAACTCTGGAGCGATCCGGCGCATTATCCCCACTCCTTCGAAGTCGACGTGGCAGCGACATGCGACCGGAACTAAGGTGGTGTGACTGCACAGACGGTGGATAAACCTGTGCATAACTACTCCCGATCACAGCGAGGAAACAATGACGGACATCACGGATTCGACCCAGGAGATCTGGAAATCCGTGCTCACCACCCTGCGCGATGATGAGCGGATTACACCCCAATTACAGGGCTTCCTCAGCCTTGTTGAACCAAAAGGTGTGATGGCCGGCACCCTCTACCTCGAAGTGCCCAACGATCTCACCCGCGGAATGCTCGAACAGCGCATCCGCCTTCCCCTGCTCAACGCGATCACCGGCCTCGATGGAGAAGAGTCGGTGAGTAATTTTGCAATCGTCGTCAACCCCGAGATCGCACACGACGCGCTCGGCCAACCTAACGGCGCGACCGTGGAACAGCCCTATATCGAGCAGCTGGCCGCCCCTGTGCCGCAGTCGGAAGGAATCCCGTCCGGGGCCCGCCGCGCGGACTCGAGACTCAACCCCAAGTACAACTTCGACAACTTTGTCATCGGCAGCTCCAACCGCTTCGCTCATGCCGCGGCGGTGGCAGTGGCCGAGGCCCCAGCCAAGGCCTACAACCCGCTCTTCATCTATGGCGACTCCGGACTCGGCAAGACCCACCTCCTCCACGCGATCGGCCACTATGCGGAAAGCCTGTACCCGGGCATCCGCGTGCGCTACGTGAGTTCGGAAGAGTTCACCAACGACTTCATCAACTCGATCGCTAACAACCGCGCCTCGGTCTTCCAGTCGCGCTACCGCGAGATCGATATTCTCCTCATCGACGATATCCAGTTTCTTCAGCGCGCCGTTGAGACCCAGGAAGCCTTCTTCCACACTTTCAATACGCTTCACGACCACAACAAGCAGGTGGTCATCACCAGTGACCTGCCGCCAAAGGCCCTTACCGGTTTCGAAGACCGCATGCGTTCGCGCTTCGAGTGGGGCCTCATCACCGATGTACAGGCTCCGGACCTCGAAACCCGCATCGCCATCCTGAGGAAAAAAGCGCAAAGCGAGAACCTCCAGGTGAGCGCCGAAATCCTCGAGTACATGGCCACGAAGGTATCCTCGAACATCCGCGAACTCGAGGGGACTCTCATCCGAGTCACCGCATTTGCTAGCCTCAATCGCACCCCCGTAGACCTCGCGCTCGTCCAAACGGTGCTGAAAGATCTCATCACGCTCGACGACGACAATGTCATCGCGCCGGTGGACATCATCAATCACACCGCCGAGTACTTCAAACTCACGGTCGACGACCTCTACGGATCATCTCGCTCGCAAGCCGTTGCCACAGCTCGCCAGATCGCAATGTACCTGTGCCGAGAGATGACCAATCTCTCTCTGCCCAAGATCGGCCAGCTGTTCGGTAACCGGGACCACACCACGGTCATGTATGCCAATAAGAAGATCAGTGAGCTCATGAAAGAACGTCGCTCCATCTACAACCAGGTGACCGAGCTCACCAGCCGAATCAAGCAGAACCACCGCTACAAGTCGATCTGACCGGTGATGGAGACGTTCCAGTCTCACAGTGTGGATAACCTGTGGATAACAATCAGACACTCCGGTAAACACTGTGCAATAAGAGTTCGCCCTGTGGAAACTCGCCCGGAAGACGGCGAACGAAAAGCCTCAGTTCGAGGCCGATGCCACATGCTCCCCACAACTCACACCGTTGTAGTTCCCCGCACTCGACGGGCATCGGCCGAGTTACTCACAGATCGCACAGCGGTTAAGAGTGTTAGTTCTTAATAGAAATTAATGTGAGAGAGATAACCCTTGGGTTCAGCGAAAGTACCGGCTGTGCCAGTATTGAGCTCCCGGATCAACGCTCCCTCCGAGCGCAACAATTCGATAGCAAGGGGTGCCCATGAAGTTCCAAGTCAATCGCGACGTCTTCAGTGAAGCCGTCTCCTTTGCCGTGAAGCTGCTTCCCCAACGCACCACCCTCCCCATCCTCAGTGGGGTGCTGATCGAGACGACGGACTCGGGGCTGACACTTTCATCGTTCGACTACGAGGTGTCCGCGCAAACTGAGATTGCAGCCGAGGTCGAGGAACCGGGCAAGATCCTCGTGTCAGGGCGTCTCCTGGCCGATATTGCTAGCCGTCTTCCGAACGCTCCCGTGCGGTTCTCGACCGACGAGGGGCGCATCTCTGTGACCTGCGGCTCGGCGAAATTCACACTATTGAGCATGCCGGTGGAGGAGTACCCCACCCTTCCTGAGGTATCGGCACAGTCCGGGCTGCTGCCGGCCGAAGCGTTCGCGACCGCTGTCGCCCAGGTTGCGGTCGCCGCATCCCGTGATGATGTAACCCCGGTGATCACCGGTGTGCAGCTCGAGGTCTCGGAGAGCAGACTAACGATGGTCGCAACTGATCGCTACCGGGTCGCGGTGCGTGCGATCGACTGGGATTCTGGAGACGCGATGTCCACCGAGACACTCACCGCTCTGGTTCCCGCACGCACGCTGCAGGAGATTGGAAAGACCTTCGGTCACAGCGGCACTATCTCTGTCGCGATCACCAACACCGACGATCGGGAACTGATCGCGTTTCGCGCAGATCGCAAAACGGTGACTTCACTCCTCATCAAAGGCAACTTTCCGCCCGTGAAGCGGTTATTCCCCGAGACGGTGGATAACTATGCGGTGATAAACACGGCAGAGCTGATCGAAGCGGTGCGCCGGGTATCGCTCGTACTCGAGCGGGAGGCGGCCTTGCGGTTCACCTTCACCATCGACGGCGTGACTCTGGAGGCGATCGGATCTGAGCAGGCTCAGGCCTCGGAATCGATCGATGCCCACCTCAGCGGTGTTGACACTGTGGTCTCCCTCAAGCCGGCTTTTCTGTTGGACGGCCTCGGCGCAGTACATTCCGAATTCGTGCGCATCTCGTTCACCAAGACCGACAATCCCAACAAGCCAGGCCCGGTGCTTATCACCAGCCAGTCGTCGAAGGACCAGCCAGGGGCGGATAATTACAAGTACCTTTTGCAGCCAAACCTCTTGCTGCGTTAGTGTCGCACCGCAGCGCCCCGAGACCACCCGAAAGAAGCGTCTGACATGCATATCGGCCTCATCGGTCTCGGCAAGATGGGCAACAACATGCGCGAGCGCCTGCGAGCGAATGACATCGAGGTCACGGGATACGATCACAACCCTGAGGTGACGGATGTCGCAAACCTCGCCGATCTAGTCAAGGCTCTTCCCCTTCCGCACATCATCTGGGTGATGGTGCCTTCCGGAGCAATCACCACCTCAGTCATCACAGAACTTGCTGAGGTGCTCGTGGCGGGCGATATCATCATCGACGGCGGTAACTCGCGTTTCACCGAAGACATCAAGCATGCCGAACAAGTGTCGGTCAAGGGCATCGAATATGTGGACGCGGGAGTCTCTGGCGGTGTCTGGGGCCTGGCCAACGGCTACGGCCTGATGGTCGGCGGGCACAAGAAGAACATCGACCTTTTGATGCCTGTCTTCGACGCGCTTCGTCCGCAGGGGCCACGCGACGAGGGATTCGTTCATGTGGGAGAGATCGGCGCCGGTCACTACGCGAAAATGGTGCACAACGGCATCGAATACGCGCTGATGCAGGCCTACGCCGAGGGCTACGAGCTGCTCGACAAGCGCGACGACATCATCAAAGACGTCACCGGCACCTTCAAGGCGTGGCAACGCGGCACGGTCGTGCGCTCCTGGTTGCTTGAATTACTGGTTCGCGCCCTTGAGGAAGATCCTGATTTCAAGGACATCGAGGGCTATGTCGAGGATTCTGGGGAGGGGCGCTGGACTATTGAAGAGGCACTCGCAAACGCTGTCCCCGTTCCGACGATCAGCGCCTCAATTTTCGCGCGATTTGTGTCACGTCAACCCGAGGGGTCACCCGCGATGAAGGCCGTTGCCGCGCTGCGTAACCAGTTCGGCGGGCATTCGGTCAAAGCTGTCGACTGATGTCGTGATCGTCACCCACCTCAGCCTCACCGATTTTCGCAATTACCGCGCGGCTGAAGTCGCGTTGGTAGCCGGCTCTAACCTCTTTGTCGGCAGCAATGGACAGGGAAAGACCAACCTGGTCGAGTCCCTCGCCTACCTCAGCACTCTCGGCTCACACCGGGTATCTGTCGACCACGCGATGATTCGGCAGGGCACCGACTCCGCGGTCATCCGTGCCCGTCTCGAACACGGTGCACGGCAGATTCTCGTCGAGGTGCAGCTCAATCGATCTTCACTCAACCGAGCACAGGTCAATCGATCGGTGATCAAGACCCGCGAGCTCCCTCGATATTTTTCGAGCGTGTTGTTTGCGCCGGAAGACCTGGCCCTGATTCGTGGTGACCCCGCCGGCCGCCGCCGGTTTCTCGATGAACTGCTTGTGCTGCGGTCTCCCAGAATTGCTGCTGTGATCTCGGACTATGAACGGGTGGTGCGGCAGCGCAACACTCTGCTCAAGTCCGCGCGGGCATCTGGAATGCGCGATGACTCCTTATCCACGCTTGATATTTGGGATGAGCGGCTAATCGCATTCGGATCTCAACTGATCGAAGCGCGCACCGCACTGGTCGCTGAGTTGTCACCCGAGGTATCGCACGCATACACCTCGATAGCGGGCGAGGATCATCATGCGATGCTGGGTAATCAGCTCAGTATTTTTGGTGGGCGGTCGGGCGCCGACAGTGCGGGTGAAGAGGATGTCGATGCCGGCGGGTTGAGCTACGGCCGCCTCACGGCGGAAGATGCGGCTGCCGCGTTCACGGAGGCCCTGGCTGACCGCCGCCGTAACGAACTCGAACGTGGAATAACCCTGGTCGGCCCCCACCGAGACGACCTTGTACTCGAGCTAAACTCGCTTCCTGCGCGCGGGTACGCGAGCCATGGGGAATCCTGGTCGTTTGCGCTTGCCTTAAAGCTCGCGTCCGCGGTGCTGCTGCGGCGCGATTCCTCCACCGGCGACCCGGTCCTCATGCTTGACGACGTCTTCGCCGAATTGGACGGGGCACGCCGCATCCGCCTCGCTGCCGCAATTCGAGGCTTCGAGCAGGTTCTCATCACTGCAGCGGTCCTTGATGATGTTCCGGATGAGCTCACCGGCAACACAGTGCACATCTCCCGGGGCACCATCGTGGAGCAGGGGCTGTCATGAAGGAAATGGAAGACGCACCGGAAGAGTCCGAGCCGGTCTCCGTTTACCTTCGTTTTCGACGCGTCTTCGGCGACGGCTCAAGCCGATCGGCCGACGCTCGCAAGCGGGCGAAGAAGGAGCCCGGCTCGACGATCCCTTTCGGGTCAGGACGAGATCCAGAAGGGCTTGGAGCGGTTATGGACGCGGTGACCTCGAAGTTGGGGTGGAGTTCGCCGCTTGCGCGCTCGGAGCTCCTCGCCTCCTGGCTCGAGATCGCCGGCGTTGAGACGGCCGAGCATTCGACTCCGGTCGGCATCGAAGAAGGCGTCCTCACGGTGAAATGTGACTCGACCGCCTGGGCGACGCAACTGCGTCTGATGCGGGTGCAGATCATGAATCGCATCATCTCCCGCTACCCGGACGCGGGAATCGAGTCGATTCGATTCGAGGGGCCGGGTGCCCCCTCGTGGAAACGCGGCCCCAGATCAATCCCAGGGCGTGGTCCGCGCGATACTTATGGCTGACAGGGCAAAATAGGTCGCCGTGGTGCCTCTGAGTCCCCAGATCGCCGATGCGCGAGCGCGAGCCCCGATGATTTGGTAGAATTGATTCGTCGTCATGGCAGTTCCTTCCTGGGGAACCCGAGCCGCGAACGAACAATCGATCTACCTGGCAGGAGCCCAATTTCACATGGCAGAGAACCGCTCAAATTCCGAATCTGAAGACAGCTACGGAGCAGATCAGATCCAGGTGCTTGAGGGGCTTGAGGCGGTTCGCAAGCGGCCGGGCATGTACATCGGCTCCACTGGCCCGCGCGGTCTTCACCACCTCGTCTACGAGGTCGTTGATAACTCCGTTGACGAGGCCCTCGCCGGTTACTGCGACACCATCTTGATCACCATGCTCAAAAACGGCGGCGTGCGTGTCATCGACAATGGACGCGGTATTCCGGTCGACCTCAACAAGTCGGAGAACAAGTCGACTGTCGAGGTCGTGCTCACTATCCTGCACGCTGGCGGTAAGTTCGGCGGCGGCGGGTACTCGGTATCCGGCGGTCTCCACGGCGTGGGAATCTCTGTTGTCAACGCGCTGTCGAAGGAACTGGATGTCGAGGTGCGACGCCAGGGACATGTCTGGCGTCAGAGTTACCAGCACGGTATCCCGCAGGCTCCTCTCGCGCGGGGTGAGAGCTCCGATGACCACGGTACGACGGTGACCTTCTGGCCGAGCCCCGACACCTTCGAGACGGTCATCTTCGACTACGAGACACTACGCGCGCGCTTCCAACAGATGGCATTCCTCAATAAGGGCCTCGCGATCACCCTCACCGACGAGCGGCTACTCGAGAGCGATGAGATCGTGAGCGTCACCTACATGTACGAGAACGGGCTCGTCGACTACGTCGAGTACCTCAACTCGGCGAAGAAGGTAGAGGTGGTGCATCCCGACGTCATCTCGTTCGAGCTCGAAGACACAGACCTCAAGATCTCCCTCGAGGTCGCAATGCAGTGGACCACCTCGTATCAGGAGAGCGTTCACACCTACGCGAACACCATCAATACCCACGAGGGGGGAACACACGAAGAGGGTTTTCGTGCCGCGCTCACCACTCTCGTCAACAAGTACGCGAGAGAGAAGGGGATCATCAAGGAAAAAGATGAGAACCTCACCGGCGACGATGTACGCGAGGGTCTCACTGCGGTCATCTCGGTAAAGCTCGCTGAGCCGCAGTTCGAGGGCCAGACCAAGACGAAGCTCGGCAACACGATCGCGAAGTCGTTCGTGCAGCGTATCGCCGGCGATCAGCTCGGCGACTGGTTCGACCGCAACCCTACCCAGGCCCGTGACGTGATCCGTAAAGCAATCCAGGCATCCGCCGCCCGTCTTGCTGCCCGCAAAGCGCGCGAACAGACCCGCCGGAAGGGTCTTCTCGAATCGGGTGGGATGCCCGGAAAGCTGCGGGACTGCTCAAGCAAAGATCCGAGCCTTTCGGAGATCTTCATGGTGGAGGGTGACTCCGCCGGCGGTTCTGCTGTGCAGGGACGAAACCCGGAATTCCAGGCGATCCTTCCTCTGCGCGGCAAAATCCTCAACGTGGAGAAGGCTCGTCTCGACCGGGCACTCGCCAATAACGAGGTGCAGGCCATGATCACCGCGTTCGGTGCTGGTGTCGGGGAAGATTTCAATCCAGAGAAGGCTCGCTATCACAAGATCGTGCTGATGGCCGATGCGGATGTTGACGGCCAGCACATCACGACGCTGCTGCTCACCCTGTTATTCCGCTACATGCGCCCACTCATCGACCTCGGTTACGTGTATCTCGCCCAGCCGCCGCTCTACCGGCTCAAGTGGACCAACTCGCCGCACGAGTACGTCTACAGCGACCGCGAAAAGGATGCCCTCCTCGCCGCCGGCGCGGCTGCCGGCAAGCGGATGCCGAAGGACAGCGGTGTGCAGTGCTACAAGGGTCTCGGCGAGATGGACTACAAGGAACTGTGGGAGACCACAATGGACCCGGTCACCCGCACCCTCCTGCAGGTGACTCTCGACGATGCCGCCGCGGCCGACGAGATCTTCGACACCCTCATGGGGGAGAACGTGGAATCCCGCCGCAATTTCATCCAGAAAAACGCGAAGGACGTGCGGTTCCTCGATATTTAGACAAGGGTCACTGGTCGAGCACGACTGTCTTGGACCGGTAGCGCACGCTTCACCGACGGCACATCACAGACTGGAAAAAAATGGCTGATCTAACACCCCCGGAAGACGCTGACCCGCAGATCGCTGGCAAGGAGATTGATCTTGCTCACGACAAGGTGACGCAGGTCGATCTCCAACTAGAGATGCAGCGCTCTTATCTCGACTACGCGATGAGTGTGATCGTGGGACGAGCGCTGCCCGAGGTGCGCGACGGACTGAAGCCTGTGCACCGCCGCGTTATCTATGCGATGTACGACGGGGGCTACCGCCCGGACAAGGGATTCTCCAAGTGCACACGCGTCATCGGCGACGTCATGGGCCAATTCCACCCCCACGGCGACTCCTCGGTCTACGACGCGCTGGTGCGACTGGTGCAACCGTGGAGCCTCCGCTATCCGTTGGCGCAGGGGCAGGGTAATTTCGGGTCTCCCGGCAACGACGGCGCGGCCGCTCACCGGTACACCGAGACCAGGATGGCTCCGCTCGCCATGGAGATGGTGCGGGACATCGAGGAAGAGACCGTCGACTTCCAGGACAACTACGATGGACGCACCCAGGAGCCGTTCGTACTTCCGAGCCGGTTCCCCAACCTGCTCGTCAACGGCTCGGTGGGTATCGCGGTCGGGATGGCCACCAACATCCCACCGCACAACCTGCGTGAGGTTGGTGCGGCCGCACTCTGGCACCTGGCCAACCCGGACGCATCCCAGGAGGAGCTCGTCGCTGCGCTCATCCAGCGCATCAAGGGACCAGACTTCCCGACCGGCGCGCAGATCCTTGGCCTCAAGGGCATCCAGGATGCCTATCGAACCGGCCGCGGGTCGATCACGATGCGCGCGGTCGTCAACGTCGAGGAACTGCAGGGTCGCACCTGCCTCGTGGTCACCGAACTCCCGTACCAGGTGAACCCCGACAACCTCGCTCTCAAGATCGCTGAGCTCGTAAAGGAGCAGAAGATCTCGGGCATCGCGGACATTCGCGACGAGACATCCGGTCGCACCGGCCAGCGCCTCGTGATCGTGTTGAAGCGCGACGCCGTGGCGAAGGTCGTGCTCAACAATCTCTACAAGCACACCCAGCTGCAGGAGAACTTCGGCGCGAACATGCTCGCGATCGTCGACGGCATCCCGCGCACCCTGGCGATCGACGGTTTCATCACCGCATGGAGCGACCACCAGATCGATGTGATCGTGCGCCGCACCGCGTTCCGGCTTCGCCGGCACGAAGAGCGTGCCCACATCCTGCGCGGCTATCTCAAAGCACTGGACGCGCTCGATGAGGTCATCGCACTGATCCGTCGCTCCGCGACTGTCGAGGATGCCCGCGATGGCCTGATCACACTGCTCGAGATTGATGAGCAGCAGGCCCGCGCCATCCTCGAGATGCAGTTGCGCCGCCTCGCGGCTCTGGAGCGCCAGAAGATCATCGAGGAGAACGAGAAGATCGAGATCGAGATCGCGGACTTCAAGGCGATCCTGGCGAGTCCGCAGCGCCAGCGCGACATCGTGAGCGAGGAGCTCACCGAACTCATCGCGAAGTACGGCGATGACCGCCGCACCGAGATCATGTTTGGTTTCGATGGCGATATGAACGTGGAAGACCTCATCCCCGAAGAGGAGATGGTGATCACCGTCACCCGAGGCGGTTACATCAAACGCACCCGCAGCGACAACTACCGCACCCAGCACCGCGGCGGAAAGGGCGTCAAGGGTGCACAATTGCGGGCGGATGACGTGGTCGAGCATTTCTTCGTCACTACCACCCACCATTGGTTGCTGTTCTTTACCAATAAGGGCCGTGTCTATCGCGCGAAGGCGTACGAGGTGCAGGAGGGTGGTCGCGACACCAAGGGCCAGCACGTGGCCAACCTGCTCGCGCTGCAGCCGGATGAGGAGATCGCCCAGATCCTTGATATCCGCGACTACGAAGTGGCCAAGTACCTCGCGTTGGCGACTCGTGGCGGCCTGGTGAAGAAGACTCTGTTGTCGGAATACGACACCAATCGCACCGGCGGGATAATCGCGATCAACCTGCGCGAGGACGATGAGCTCGTCTCGGCGATGCTCGTGGAGGAGGACTCCGACCTGTTGCTTGTGTCGCGCAAGGGTATGTCGATTCGCTTCACCGCATCCGACGACGCGCTGCGCCCGATGGGTCGCGCCACGTCCGGTGTGATCGGCATGCACTTCCGTGACGAGGACACGCTGCTCGACGCATCCGTTGTCGCGGACACCGGATTCGTGTTCGTCGTGACCGAGGGTGGCTTCGCCAAGCGCACCGGCGCCGACCAGTACCGCGTGCAAAATCGTGGTGGCCTCGGCATCAAGGTGGCCAAGCTGCAGGAAGCGCGCGGCGACTTGGCGGGCGCACTCATCGTGGAGGACGACGATGAGGTGCTCGTGGTCCTCGCCAGCGGCAAAGTGGTACGCTCGTCTGTCTCCGAGGTGCCAGCCAAGGGCCGTGACACCATGGGGGTAGTCTTCGCACGGTTCGCGGACGACGACAAGATCATCGCAGTCGCGAAGAACAGTGAACGCAATCTGGAAGCCGAAGGTCAGGATGCTCCCGACGAGGAGCCCCCGGCCGGAGAGCTCCAGACCGGAAAGGACGAGTCCGTAGATGAGTAGCGTCGCCGAAAAACTCCAACGAAAATCCCAGCGCGCCACCGCCACGAAGCAGGTACGCCTGAAGCTGGTCTACGTCGATTTCTGGTCAGCGGTAAAACTCTCGTTCCTTATCGCACTGACACTCGGCATCATTTTGGTCGTCGTCTCTCTATTGGTGTGGATCGTGCTCGATGGCACCGGCATCTTCGACAGCCTGAACAAGGTTCTGCGCGATATCCTGGGACAGCCGACATTCAGCGTCACGGCCAGCTTCTCCCTCGGGCAGGTGGGCTTGTTCGCTGTTGTCGTCGCCATTCTCAACACCGTCGTCGGCACGGCCCTCGGCGCAATCACCGCAATGCTGTACAACTTCAGCGTGCGTATCACCGGCGGCCTTCTGGTCGGTTTCACCAACCACTAGCGGGGCCGATCGCTCGATTCGGTGAAACTCGGCAGGTGCGATACTCTCGTATCTGCCCTGACTGAATCGGGGCAATGGGGATATAGCTCAGGCGGTTAGAGCGCTTCGCTGATAACGAAGAGGTCCCAGGTTCAAGTCCTGGTATCCCCACGTGTTCATGAACACCGGTGTGGCCCAACGGCCCACGGGGCTTTAGCTCAATTGGTAGAGCGCCGCCTTTGCAAGGCGGAGGTCAGGAGTTCGATTCTCCTAAGCTCCACTGTCGCAGGTGGCACTCACAGCAGGACGGCTTTCACGTCCGGCCGAATCCTGATTCGTCATCCGCCCGCGGTTCCGTTTGCAGTGACCCGCGCCCGCGTGTGTGATGACCTTCGACCGCGCGTGTGATGACCCGCGGCTGCGTGCGAAATGACCCGCGTCTGCGTGCGAAGTGACCCGCGTCCGCGTGCGAAGTGACCCGCGTCCGCGTGCGAAGTGACCTTCGCCCGCGTGCGAAATGCAGGATGCGGTGTTACGGGTGGGGTGTATGAGCCTCACGCACCACAACAGTCACGAATTTTCCTGCATTTGCAACGGCGACACAGGCGGATGCTGACGCCGACGTCGCGCGCCAGTTTCCACCGCCGGGCCCAGCTTCAGAAGCTCGACATCGGTCGGCGTTGTGATCACTCTGAAGATGCAGCGCCCAGTCGTGCGTTACCTGGCATGCGGCGAAGCCCGTGCGGCGCACGGGCTTACTCGTCCCAAGTTCCCGGCGCTGCGCGCGAGAAGACCGCGACACTTGCCAGGCGCTATGCGCGAGAAGACGAGGGAGCGATCGGGTCATCCGTTTCGTCGTCGCTCACCCAAAGCTCATCGTCAGCGCGCAGTGTCTGCCAAGCCGCGTAGGCGACTCCGACCGCAGCAACCGCAGCGAGGGCAATCAGGATGTAGCGGCCCGGGCCCGGCTGCGGCTTGGGTGGCACGACGCCGACCTTGGCGCCGAGCTGGTTTCCGGCCTTGCGCACGTTGCTGAGGGCCTCGCGCACCCGCGGGTCCTTTGACACCTCGAATACGGCAACAGCGGCTGCGAGCGCCGAGGAAACGGCGGGCAGTACATCGCGCTGCACCTTCTCCCTGGCGGTGTCGGCAACGGCACGGCCGGAGGCGACCCCCAGGTCGACGACCGGGCGCACCCGGTGGTCGTAGGTTTCGCGTACGCGCGGCGCCACCTCTTCGCGACCGGCGTTAGCCGCTTGGCGGCCAGCTTCCTTCACAACAAGAGAGGCGTGCTCGAGAACTTCCCTCTGGTCCTCCCAAAGGTCAGACGCCGCGGCGCGGAGCCGCTTCAATTCTTTCGCGCGCTTGCGTGACAGGGCCAAGGGAACCTCCAGTAGTCGGACGGAGAATTTATCCATCTTTGCACGCACGCCTGCAGACTCAAACCCAGTTGCCTGGATGCGCCCTGAACGCCATCGATTGCTGTGAAAGAATAAGGGCATGGCTATGCATACCCACACCGCTACTTTCCACACCACCGAGGGCGACATCACAGTCAACCTATTCGGCAACCACGCACCGAAGACCGTGAAGAACTTCGTCGGTCTCGCTGCTGGGGACATCGAGTGGACCCACCCTGGCACCGGTACGGTGTCGAAAGACAAGCTGTACGACGGGGTGGTCTTCCACCGCATCATCGATGACTTCATGATCCAGGGTGGCGACCCTCTCGGCCAGGGCACCGGCGGGCCGGGCTACAACTTCGACGACGAGATCCACCCGGAGCTCACGTTCACTAAGCCCTACCTGCTCGCTATGGCCAATGCTGGCACCCGTGGCGGTAAGGGCACCAATGGCTCGCAATTCTTCATCACCACTGTTCCGACCACGTGGCTTCAGGGAAAGCACACCATCTTCGGCGAGGTCGCCGACGAAGCGTCCCGCGACGTGGTGAAGAAGATCGAGGCGGTCAAGAAAGACCGCAGCGATCGCCCGCTCGAACCCATCGTGATCAACTCGGTTTCGATCGACGAAGTCTGATGCACCGATCCGGTCGCTCCGTCGAGAGTGAGCAGTGAGCGAGACGTCGGCGAACCCCGACAATTTCTGTTACCGGCATCCGAATCGGCAGAGTTTTGTGCTCTGCCAGCGATGTGGCCGAACAATTTGCGCCGAGTGCCAGACGCCAGCGGCCGTCGGGGTGCATTGCCCGGAATGCATGCGCGAATCCCGCCAGAGCGCTCCACGCACCAAGCCCGCTGTGGTGACGTCGGTGCGCCGACTCGCGCAGCCCGGAAGCCCTATTGTGACCTACGCCATCATGGCGTTGTGTGTGATCGTGTTCGCGGCCGAGGCGATCACTGGTCAACTCGTGGGATCGGGCAGCCCGATCGTGAGCGCACTCCTGTACTACCCGCCTTACACCTCGATCCAGCCGTGGCGAATGTTGACCTCGCTTTTCGTGCACGGGTCGATCTTGCACATTCTCTTTAATATGTATTCGCTCTTCGTGTTGGGGCCGGAGCTTGAGCGACTGGTGGGCCGCTGGCGTTTCATCGCGTTGTTCCTGCTGAGCGGCCTCGGCGGCTCAGTGGCGGTGTTGCTGAGCAGCCCGGGCTCCCCGGTCATCGGAGCATCCGGGGCAATCTTCGGCCTGTTCGGTGCCTACTTCGTAATCGCCAGGCACCTGGGGGGAAATAGCCGCCAGCTCATCATCGTGATCGTAATCAACTTGGTGATCGGCTTCATCGTGCCCGGCATCGCCTGGCAGGCGCACGTGGGTGGGCTGCTCATTGGGGCACTGGTGGCATTCGTTCTCGTGCGCACACGGGACGGTCAGAAACGAGGAGTCCAACTCCTGCTTCTCGTCGGCGTCTTCCTGCTCTTGCTGATCGCCACCTTTGCTGGTGTGCAGCTCATCACGGCATGACCCGGGAGTTATCCACAGGCTTGTCCACAATGGGGATAATTACAGAGGTGTAATTGCCCCCTCTTAGGGGGCCGCGTGTGAACTCAGCGCCAGCGTGTGGTCATGAGGAAGCCCACGAACAAGATCCCGAAGCCGACCAAGATATTCCCCTGACCGAACTGCGGCACGGGAAGTGTGCCCTGGCTCACGTAGAAGACGATGATCCAAGCGAGGCCGATAAGCATGAGGCCGAACATGATTGGCTTGAACCAGACCGGGTTCGGAGCATCGTCTCCCGAGCGAGTGTCTTCGGGAGGAACGGCCTTAGTGCGCGGAGTGGATCTTGCCATTCCGGAATTCTAGCCTGAAAGGGCTCCGGCCCTAAAAGCACCCGGGCCAAGGGTGGAGTCTCTCAGACCTCGAATTGAGACCGAACACTTAGGATCGACATCATGGAGACTGACCGGCGGGGCGAAGTGCACGCGGGCGCGCTGAAGCGCCGGAAACGTGTGAGCGTGGTCGGAATCGCCGGCGAGCTCTTCATCACCGTGGGCGCTCTGGTGTTTCTATTTCTCGGCTGGCAATTGTGGCTCAATGACCTCATCGTCGGCGCCGACCAAGACAAGGCCGGCTCCGCGCTCGGTGAGAGTTGGAGCACTGCGATATCGGCCCATCAACACACCACGCCCGGCGCCACCTTCGACGATCCGGTGGTGGCCGTCGCTCCCGGAGATGCCGTGAAGTTCGCTGTGATGTACGTGCCGCGCTTCGGATCGGACTTCGCGAGATCCATCTCCGAAGGAGTGGAGACCGCGAAGGTGCTGGACAAGAATGGCATCGGGCACTATCCGGGAACCCAGATGCCCGGCCAGGTTGGCAACTTTGCCGTAGCGGCGCACCGCACCACCCATGGTGCCCCGTTTAAGCCGCTCGCAAGCCTCCAGGTCGGCGACAAAATCTACGTGCAGACGCCGGATGGCTATTACACCTACGGCTTCCGCGGGCTCGAGTATGTGCGTCCCAGCGGCGTGGGCGTGCTCGACCCGGTGCCGCAGTTTGCGGGGGTCGCGCCGACCGATCGCATCCTCACCATGACGAGCTGCAACCCAATGTTCGCCGCATCCGAGCGCATCATCGCGTACGCTGCCCTCGAATCTTGGCAGCCGATTTCTGCTGGAGCCCCCGCCGCTATCGCGGCGGCCGTTTTGGCGAAGAGTTAGGGCGGCGATGTACGGAGCACTCTGGCGCATAATGCCCGGACCACTGTGGTTGCGTATCCTCCTCTTACTCCTCTTTTTCGCGGCGGTACTCGCCGCACTGGTCCTGTTCGTGTTCCCGTGGCTCAACAGCTTCGTGAACGTGAACGACGTGACGGTGGGAACATGACACACATCCTGGTGATCGACAACTACGACAGCTTCGTTTACACGCTGAACGGCTACCTCCTGCAGCTCGGAGCAACAACAGAAGTTGTGCGAAATGACGCCTTCGCTGTGCGCGACGCTGCGACGCGTATTGCTGACTACGACGGCGTGTTGCTCTCGCCTGGTCCAGGCACTCCCGCGGGTGCGGGGGTATCGATCGCGATCGTGACGGCGGCCCTCGAGTCTGGCCTGCCGTTGCTCGGCGTGTGCCTCGGCCACCAGGCAATTGCGGAAGCCCTCGGAGCCACGGTCACGCACGCCGAAGAGCTCATGCACGGCAAGACCTCGGTCATCACCCATGACAACAGCGACTTCTACCTTGGGGTGCCCCAACCGTTCCGAGCGACGCGATACCACTCGCTCGCGGTGGTCGACTCGACTGTGCCGGATGAGTTGGTAGTCACCTCGCGCACCGAGGGCGGAGTGATCATGGGTGCCCGTCACGAATCCGCGCCGATCTTCGGGGTGCAGTTCCACCCGGAGTCGGTGCTTACAGAGGGCGGCTACAGCATGATCGCGAATTGGCTGACCATTGCCGGGCTTGGAACGGCCCGCGAGGCCGCCCGGGGACTCACCCCCCTGGTCAACCTCGGCTAGTAGCCCAGGCCATCACGGAACGGCGCGCCGTACGGGATCGGGCGTTCAGCCACTGCAGTACGTGAGTGTGATTGTGGAGCGCTGTGGCTGGTCTCCAGTGAGGGATTGCGCCTTCACCTTGCTACCGGTGCACGTGCCGTCGGCCACCGGGTTGATCGTGAGCTGAAGCGCACCCAACTGGGTGTTCGCATCACCGATATCGAGACCCACAACGGGTGGGATCGTGACTAGCCCGGTGGAAATAAAGAGGTTAACAACGTCGCTTTCGCGGGCGGCAGTGCTTGCAGTCGGGTCGCTACGAATCACCGTGCCGGCGGCGATGGTCGCCGAATTCTCTGGGGTGTTGGTGCCCATTGCGAGCTTCCGGGCTTCGAGCGCGGCCTTTGCGGCTTCAACAGTTAAATTGCTCAGGCTCGGCACGGAGGTGGGCGTTTTGCCCGATGAAACGGTGATCAGCACCGTGCTGAGTTTCGGTACTTTCTGTCCGGCGCCCGGATCGGTGCTGATGATGTGTCCGTTCTCCACGCTGGAGCTCGACTGCTCGAGTTTCGTCGTCTTCAGTCCGAGATCCTTGAACTTGGCCGCCCCCTCGTTGTAGAGCTGCCCGGTGACGGACGGAACCTTGACCGAGAGATTGTTACCGATCGTGGCGGGGGGCAAATTCACGACCCAGAAGACCACAGCGATGAGAATTACTGCGAGAACCGTGATTCCCACCCAGATCCAAGCGACCGGCGGCCGGGTCTGGGTACGAGCGCCGCGCTCATCATTGGGAGCGGCGAGTTGTCGAAGGGCGGCCTCGGATCCGGCGGCGGCGGACGGATTGACACCGAAGAGCGTGGAGTTAAAGTCGCTCACCGGGGGCTTACGAGGGGGGATGCCGCCGGCGCTCGCATCCTCGAGATCCCGGCGGAATTCGGCCGCGGTCTGGAAGCGCTGAAACTTGTCTTTCGCCAGAGCATGAAGCACGACGGAGTCGAGCGAGGGAGACACCCGAGGGTTGATGGTGCTCGGAGCGACGGCAGGCTCGCTGATGTGCTGGTAGGCAACAGCGGCCGCGCGGTCGCCGCGGAATGGGGGTCGACCGGTGAGGAGTTCGAAGAGCACGACACCGGTGGAGTAAAGGTCGGTGCGGGCATCCACCGTCTCGCCGCGTGCCTGTTCGGGAGAAAAATATTGAGCAGTGCCGAGAACCGCGCTGGTGTCGGCGACGGTTGCGGAGTTGTCGGAGACGGCGCGGGCAATCCCGAAGTCCATCACCTTCACCTGGCCGTTCTGCGTGATCATCACGTTTCCTGGCTTGATGTCGCGATGCACGAGCAGAGCTCGATGGCTGTACTCGAGCGCGGTGAGGATTCCGGAGACGATACGTACCGCCTCCTTTGGCTCAAGGGGGCCATCCGCGACGATGTCTTTCAGCAACCGGCCATCGACGAATTCCATGACGATGTAGGGCACCTGGGATTCGAGCCCGTTCGGCTCGCGTACGGTTTCCTCGCCCGCATCGAACACGCGCACGATGGTGGGGTGCGCCATCCGGGCGGCCTTCTGCGCCTCTTCGCGGAACAGCACGCGGAATCGCGGATCCGTCGCAAGCGCCGGCTTGAGCAGCTTGATCGCCACGCGCCGACCGAGCCTGCTGTCGTTGCCGACGTGAACATCCGACATTCCGCCACGGCCAATGAGTGCGCCGACCTCATAGCGGCCGGCGAGCAGCCGAGTGCCTTCAGTCACGAATTATCTCCTGGGTGATGCGGGCAGGACCCTGTCAGTGTAATGCGTCGGGGTCTAGCAGCCGGCTGGCTAGCTAGGGTGCGAACGAGGGAAGCGGGAGTGTCGCGGATGAGGGAGACGGCCCGCCGGAGCACTGGGCGACGTAACTCATGGTGTTCTGAGTGGGTTGGGTGCTGCTCCCGGTGTTTGGAGCGAGGGTCCAGGTGAGACTGGTGGTCGTCGGCGGCACCGGGTTAGCCGGAGCAAAGGTCGAGGGAGCGCTTGCGATGAAAGTGAAGTTTTGCAGAGTCGAACCCGAGGGACAGCCGCTATAGGGCGGAATCGTGACGGTGACGATATTGGTCACCGTCGGTTTGGTCGCGGTGAGGGCAGCGGGTTGGCTTGCCGTCGCGGGCACATCCCCGTAGAACCGCACCGTGATGGTGTCGTTCTTGCGTACATTGCCGGTGGGGTTCACAAAGTAGGCGGTACCCACCTTCGACGCGTCGGGCGCTGGCGTCGCATCTGGCACCATATTGGCACCGAGTTCGAGCTTGTCGAGCTGCGCTTGCACTTCGGCCAACTTCTCACCGATGAACATCGTCGGGCCGATATTGACGATGTTGCTCGTGGGGGTGGGCGACGGTGCCGTTGGGGTGGGCGACGGTGTCTGCGATGGAGTGGTGGGGGACGAACTCGGCGCGGGAGACGGATTCGCCACCAGGGTGATCAGGGTACCGACAAGCACCACGACGAGAATCGCGACTAGCGCGATCAGTGGCCAGGTCCAGGGACTGCGGGACTTGGTGGGCACCGGAGTCGTCGGGGGTCCCGACTCGACCGCGTTGGCCGTGGTGAGCAGACGGGTGGCCTGGGTTGCCGGGTTCTCCCGCAGCAGGGCGGGGAGGGTGCCAGCACCGAGCACGCCTGGTACCGCGGATGCCGCGCCCGCAACATCCCCGCGGCGAAGCGCCTGGGCTGCTCGAGCGAGATGCGCGGCGGAGGCGGGTCGATCGGCCGGGTTCTTGGCAATGCAGGCGTACACGAGATTGCGCACGGGCTCGGACACGGTGATCGGCAGCTCTGGTGGAGCCTCGTTGATCTGAGCCATGGCGATCGCCACCTGCGACTCGCCGGTGAATGGCCGTTTGCCCGCGAGGGCTTCGTACGCGACGATGCCGAGCGAGTAGATGTCGGTGGTGGGCGAGGCGGGGTGTCCGCTGGCCTGCTCCGGTGAGAGATATTGCACGGTGCCCATCACCTGGCCGGTGGCCGTGAGCGGCACCTGGTCGGCGATCCGCGCAATACCGAAGTCGGTGATCTTGACGCGGCCATCCGGAGTGATCAGCAGGTTTCCCGGCTTGATGTCGCGATGTACAAGGCCAGCCGAGTGTGCGGCGTGCAGTGCGGATGCGGTCTGGGCCACGATGTCGAGCACCCGGTCGGTGGAGAGCACGCGTTCGCGCTCGAGGATGGTGGACAGGGCTTCTCCCGGCACCAACTCCATCACGAGATAGGCGCTTCCCTCTTCCTCGCCGTAGTCGAAGACATTGGCAATGCCCTCATGGTTGACCAGTGCGGCATGGCGCGCCTCGGCGCGAAAACGCTCGAGAAAGCCGGGGTCACCGAGGTACTCGTCCTTGAGGATCTTGATGGCGACGGTGCGCCCGATCACCAGGTCGGTCGCCTGCCAAACCTCGCCCATGCCACCGATGGCGACTCGGCTGGAGAGCTGGTAACGTCCCCCGAAAGTGAGGCCACTCGTGGGTCTCATTTGCCAAGCACCGCCTCTATAACCTTTTTCGCGATTGGAGCCGCGACCGCATTGCCGAAGCTTGTTCCGTTTTCAACGACCACCGCTACGGCAACCTGCGGGTCGTTTGCGGGGGCGAATCCGGTGAACCACAGGGTGTAGGGCTTGCCGTCGCCGTTCTGCGCGGTCCCCGTTTTGCCTGCCACATCGACACCACTAATTCTTGCATTACTGGCAGCCCCGCTGTTGACGTTGTTGATCATGAGCTGCGTCAGGGTGGCGCTGGTGGCTGGTGTGATCGGCTGGCTGAACACCTTCTGCTGGAACGGCTGGATCACCGTGAGGTCCGGCGCCGTGATCTCTTTGACGAGAGTGGGCTGCATGAGCGAACCGCCGTTGGCAATGGCTGCCGACGTCATCGCCACCTGTAGCGGGGTGACGCGATCTTCGAACTGTCCGAAGGCGGAGAGTTGCACCTGGGCGGTGTCCCCGACAGTGTAGATGCTCGGTGTGACCCTCATTGGGATGGAGAGCTTCTGGCCGTAACCGTATGCGGAGGCGTACTTTTTGAGCACATCGCCCCCGAGGGCGGCACCGAGCTGGGCCATCGGGATATTGCAGCTGAGCCTCAGGGCATCCGCAATTGAAACAGTGGCCTGCCCACCGCAACTGCCACCCTCCGCGTTGTTGATTGGGGTAGAGGTGCCAGTGAGAGTGAGGCTGCTCGGGTTGGGAAAGGTGTCTTCTGGCTTGTACTTGCCGCTGTCGAGGGCGGCGGAGGTGGTGACCAGCTTGAACACCGATCCCGGGTAGTAGAGGTCACCGGAGATGGCGCGATTGATCAGGGGCTTCGTGGGGTCGGCCAGCAGTTTCTTGTAGGCACTGATCACATCGTTCGAGTTGTGGGAGGCCAGCAGGTTGGGGTCGTAGGTGGCCTTCGACACCATGGCCAGGATCGCCCCGGTGCGCGGATTGAGGGCGACCACGGCGCCGGAATTGTTGCCGAGGGCATCCCAGGCCGCCTGCTGCACCTTCGGGTCGATGGTGAGCGAGACCGATCCGCCCTTGGGTTTCTGCCCGGTAAGGATCGAGTTGACCTTCGTGAGGAACTGGTCGTTCGCTGTGCCGCTCAGGTAGCTGTTCAGGGCACCCTCCACGCCGGTGTTGCCCTGATTGAGGGTGAAGTAGCCGGTGACAGAAGAGTAGAGCTGTGGGTTGGCGTAGACCCGCTGGAACTTGTACTTATCGGCGGCGGGCTTCGATTCGGCGATGGCCTGGCCGTTGACGAGGATCGGGCCGCGCTCGGCCGAGTAGCTGTCATTCAGGGTGCGTGTGTTCCGGCTGTCACCGTTGAGTGCGTCCACCTGGAACACGGTGATGATCGTAGTGGAGGTGAACACGGCGAGGAACATGAGCAACACGGCGACAGTCACGCGCTTGAGCTGTCGATCCATTACTCCACCACCAATTGCGGCTGGGTGCGCACGCTGTCAGAAAGTCTCAGCAGCAGGGCCACGATGATCCAGTTGGCAACAAGCGATGAACCTCCGGCCGCGAGGAACGGCGTCGTAAGACCGGTGAGCGGGATCACCCGGGTTACCCCGCCGAGCACGATGAAGACCTGCAGCGCGATGACGAATGAAAGCCCGACCCCCAGCAGCCTGCCGAAATCATCCTGGCCGACGAATCCGATCCGGAACCCCCGTGACACGAAGAGCAGGTAGAGGGCGAGGATGGCGAAGAGGCCGGCCAGGCCGAGTTCCTCACCGAGGCTCGCGATGATGTAGTCGCTTTCGGCGAGTGGCACGATTCCCGGGCTGCCCCGGCCCCACCCGGTGCCGATCAGGCCGCCATGGGCGAATCCGAAGATGCCCTGCACGATCTGATAGCTGCCACCGACCGCGTCGTAGACCTTCGGATTGAAGGCATCGAGCCAGGATTCGAAGCGCGCCTGCACATAGCCGAGCAGGCGGCTGGCGACGAGCACACCACCAATAAAAAGTGCGAGACCAAGGATGACCCAGCTCAAGCGCCCCGTCGCGACATAGATCATCACAAGAAAGAGGCCGAAGAAAAGAAGCGCCATCCCCAGGTCATGCTGAAACACCAACACGACCATCGCGGCGAGCCAGATCACAAGGATCGGGCCGAGGTCCCGCACGCGCGGAAAGCGCATCCCGAGAAACTTTCTACCGACGAGGGAGAGGCTGTCGCGCGCTGTCACCAGGTAACCGGCGAAGAAGACGGCCAGCGCAATCTTGGCGAGCTCTCCGGGTTGAAAACTGAAGCTCCCAACGTGGATCCAGAGTTGAGCTCCGTTGATGTTCTGGCCGATTCCCGGCAGCATGGGCAAGAGCAGCAGCACGATTCCGACGAACATCGCGATGTAGCTGTATCGCTGCAGAACCCGATGATTGCGAATCAGCAGCAGCACCGCGAGAGCGAGCAGCATGGCCATGGCGGTCCAGGCGATCTGCCGCACGCCAGCCGCCCCCCAGCCCGAAAGATTTTTGGAGATGTCGAGCCGGTAGATCTCCGCGATACCGAGGCCGTTGAGCATGGTGCTGATCGGAAGGAGAAACGGATCGGCCTGTGGAGCCGCGAAGCGAAGGGCCACATGGATGATCAGGGTGATGACGCCGAGGCCAGCACCGAGGGCGAGCACTGGGCCCTGCACGCTGCCGAGCGCACCCAGTTCGACCAGCGCTATGGAGGCGCCAACGATGGCGAGGGCGAAGGCCAACAACACGAGCTCGAGGTTGCGCAGCTTTGCGGGCACTCGCAGCCGCAGCCGGATGGTGCTCGTGAAGGTCGACAGCGCGCCGGTATCGGTGGCCGGGCGCACGATCTGAGTGACTGCGTCGGGGCTCGTCACAATGCAGCTCTACTTGGTGGCATCTGTCAGTCGCTTGATAATCGCTGTTGCGTCGGCAAGGTCGGCGGCACTGATGGTGTCTTCGACGGTCTTGCGGGTGTAGCTCGGCAGGGTGTTCAGCCGAACGCTCGTCTGGGAGTAAACGCTGTGCAGCGAGATCGGGCCGAGATCCTGCTGGATGCCGCGGTAAATAGCCACGGTTTGGCCATCAGCTCCCACGTAGTACAGGGACTGCGACCAGCGGTATCCCACAACCAGGGCGGCCGCGATGAGTGCGACAATCACGACGACGCCGACCAACCAGGTGATGCGGCGGCGACGCGCACGGCGGCGGTCTTCGAGGATCAGCTCGTCGAGATATTCATCGGACTCCGGCTCGAAGTGGCTGTCTTCGTGCGCCTGGGTCAACTTGAGCGGATGCAGCAACAGCGTGGGCAGGCGCAGCGGACGGCGGCCCGACTCGCCCTCGAAGGAGAGTGGCGCGGCGGCGGACCCGACCACGATGACCGGAACGGAGGCAGACTCACCGCTCTCGTCGATATCCACGACCACCACGGTCACATTATCGGGGGCACCCTGGTCGAGGCTCTCTTTCACCAGGCGGTCCGCGGCATCCCTCACGGCGGGATGTGATTTGAGAGCCTGAGCGATTTTGTCGTCCGAGACGTAGCTCGACAGGCCGTCGGAGCACAGCAGCCAGCGGTCACCGGCGAGAACGTCGAACACCGTGGTGTCGATTTCGGGGGCGGCATCGACATCGCCGAGCACCCGCATCAATACCGAGCGCCGGGGGTGAACCGCCGCTTCCTCGGGAGTGATGCGGCCGCTGTCGACCAAACGCTGCACGAAAGTGTGGTCGGCGGTGATCTGTTTGAGCGTGCCATCCCGCAGCAGGTAAATGCGGGAGTCGCCGATATGCGCGATGGCGATTTGGGAGCCGGAGCGCAGGATCGCGCTGACCGTCGTGCCCATTCCGGTGAGTTCGGGATGCTCGAAGACGGTCTCGGCGAGCATCGTGTTGGCGGCGCTGAGGGCGGACTGGAGCGCGAATTCGGCATCTGCGGCCGAGGCGAACTGCCGGTCGGCTTCCATCACCCGCTTCAGTGCGATCGCCGAGGCGACGTCACCGCCCGCGTGACCGCCCATTCCGTCGGCGACGACGAAGAGCTGCGTGCCCGCATAGCCCGAGTCCTGGTTGTTCGCCCGTATCTTTCCGACGTGCGAAACGGCCGTGCTCTTGCTCGATGTGGCCATTCACCTACCGCCGAAGTTCGAAACTGGTCGTGCCGATCCGAACCGGAGTGTTGAGCGGTACCGGTGTGGGAAGGGTAACCCGAGTGCCGTTGAGGAACGTGCCGTTGGTCGAGTCTAGGTCCTGGATCACCCAGTCCTCACTCCAGTGCATGAGGCGCGCGTGGTGGGTAGAGGTGTAGTCGTCGCGAATGACGAGACCGCTCTCGCTCGACCGGCCAATGGTGAGCGGCTCCGTCGGAAGGGTTAGTTCGAGCCCTTCCTTCGGCCCGGAGGTGATCACGAGCCGGGTTGCGATAGCGGTCGAGGACTGTGCTCGGGGTGGCTGTGCTCGGTCTGACTGGACTGAGAACGCCTCGGTGGCGTCGGAGGCCGATCCCGGATTCCAGGCTGGAGCGGGAGTGGAGAACGTCACGGATGGAGCGACGGCCGACGCCACGAACGGCTGGCCGGTCGCCACATCCGCGGGGAGGCGCCGCGCGCGCTGCCCGAACAGGTCGGTGCGGAGCGCGTAGACGACGGCGAAGACAAAAACCCAGAGGATGAAGAGAAAGCCGAACCGCAAAAGAAGGAGGGTGAGTTCACTCATCGACGGCCGCCGACACCGTCGTCGTCGGCACGGAGATCGGAAAACTGGTCAACCGACGCTGATTGGGCGAGCACCCGGAACACGATACGGGTTCTTCCGATGTTGATGACGGAATCGGGGGCGAGTGGCGCTTTGTGAACGGGGGCACCGTTGAGCTGCGAACCGTTCACAAAGCGCCACTCGCCCCCGATTCCGTCATCAACATCGGAAGAACCCGTATCGTGTTCCGGGTGCTCGCCCAATCAGCGTCGGTTGACCAGTTTTCCGATCTCCGTGCCGACGACGAC
>JANYIZ010000029.1 GCA_025408445.1 Frigoribacterium sp.
TCCAGGACAAGTACAAGGGAAAAAAAGACCAATTTTCCCGTGAGGCGATGTCGCGCGAGACCATGGAGCTGTACAAGAAGACCGGCACCAACCCGCTCAGCTCGTGCCTTCCGCTCCTTCTCCAGATGCCCATCTTCTTCAGTCTGTTCTCGGTGCTTCATAACGCCCAGACCGGCGTGGTTGGGGTTGGCCTGCTGAACCCAGCCCTGTCGAAGTCCTTCGGAACGTCGTCGCTGTTTGATATCGCCCCCCTACACCTCGCCATCAGCACAGCGGGCGGTAATCCTGCTGTCATCGTGATTGCGATCATCATGATCATCCTGATGACCGGGTCCCAATTCATCACCCAGTTGCAAATCATGTCGAAGAACCAATCGGCCGAGATGAAGGCCAGCCCGATGTTCAAGCAGCAGCGCATCCTGCTGTACCTGCTGCCGCTGGTTTTTGCCTTCTCTGGTTACACCTTCCCGCTCGGCGTGATGTTCTATTGGCTCGTTTCCAACTTCTGGACCATGGGCCAGCAGTTCCTGGTGATTCGCAATATGCCCACACCCGGAAGCGAAGCGGCACTGCAACGTGAGTCGCGCTTGGCGAAGAAGGCCCAGCGTCGTGGATTCTCAATTATCGAGGACCAGCCCCTCACGGTTGACGAAGCCAAGATCAACACCCAGCGGGTCCAGCCGGTGAATAAGAATCGCGCGAAGAAAACCGGCAACAAAAAATAGCGCTCGTCAGCCTTTCATCATTACCTTCCCGAGAAAGAGAGCTTCGCCATGTCAGAGACCATTCCCCAGCCCAGCACCGACGCTGACGTCGATACCGCTGACGTTGATACCGATGTCGTTGAAACCGCTGACGTCGCCAGAAACACCATTGCTGATGGAGCCGTGAGCGCAGAGGTCGGCCTCGCGGATGCGTCAGGCTCGAGTGATGCGGTTCGTACGGTAACCCAGTTGGAAGAGGAGGGAGAGATCGCCGCCGACTACATCGAGGAGTTACTCGACATCACCGACCTCGATGGAGACATCGACATTGACGCTCGTGATGGCCGCGCCTACCTCTCCGTCAACTCGAGCCAGGAGAGCAACCTTCGTTTGCTGTCGAAGCCGGAGACAGTCAATGCTCTGCAGGAGCTCACCAGAATCGCCGTGCAGGCGAAAACGGGCGTGTTCTCGCGTCTCATTTTGGATGTGGGCGGATCGCGTCAGGCGCGGGAAGCAGAGCTTGCGCAGCTCGTTGAGCGGGCCGCGGAGCGGGTCGAGGGTGGTGCACAGTCGGCGTCCCTGCCCTCGATGTCTTCATACGAACGAAAATTGGTGCATGACCTGGTAGCCGCCCGCGGGCTTGTCTCCCAGTCCGAGGGTGAAGGCTCGGATCGCCATACCGTCATCACCCGCGCATAGTTTCACGTGAAACATTCCGCGTTGCGGGCCAGCTTTGTCAGCGGAAGACGGTAGAGGGGCATTTGGTGGAAATGAGCGTCGAGGCAGAGCCAGCCGCAGCGGGGACGCTGTTCGGTGCTCGCATCGATCGCGCTCGGCAGTTTACGGCCGACCTCGCCTCCCGAGGGGAAGAGCTTGGACTGATTGGTCCGCTGGAGATTCCACGTCTCTGGACCAGGCACATCCTGAATTGTGCTCTTCTCGCTCCCCTCGTCAAGCCGGGTCGCGTGGGTGACATTGGTAGCGGCGCTGGGCTTCCCGGACTGGTGCTGGCGATAGTCCGGCCCGATGTCCAGTTCATCCTGATCGAGCCGATGGAGCGCCGGGTCGACTGGTTACAGCGTGAATCCGCAGCGCTTGAGCTCGATAACGTCGAAGTCGTTCGTGCCCGCGCCGAAGAAGCGAAGCTTTCTCCCTGGTTAGACCAGGCCACCGCGCGAGCAGTGAGTGCCCTGTCCAAGCTGATCCCGCTGACAGTACCGCTCGTTCGATCAGGGGGTCAGCTACTGTTTCTCAAAGGGGCGAGCGTCGAAGCGGAGATCGAAGCGGCCTCACCGGTGATTCGTCGTACGCGACTGGCGGACGTCGAGGTGCTCACGCTCGGCGGCGGGCTTATGGCAGAAGTGACACGCGTCTTTCGGGCTACAGTTGACTGACCGTTCGTTGCAATTAATTCAAGCGGCTATCTTGCGTGGGAACCACTCGCGGGCTTCCTGAATTTATCCGTCGGCACGTATTCTGCTTGGCCAGGTCGAGCATGACCAACCACCAGATCGAGAAGGTTTCACGTGAAACATCCGAATGACGACGGTACGCGCGTCGACTATGCCGCGGAGATCTACGCGGCGATGTTGAACGATACCGGGGTGACGGGTGACGCCCAACAGGTGAGCGACGTCATTGATCCCCCCGAGGAGACTCCGCGCGCGGAGGGTGCCGACATGCCAGCCGTCCCTGGGGAAGCCTCGGGAGCGATTAGCCCGGGTCCAGCTTCCGCGAAGCAAGCACAGCTTTCCTTTGGTGATACGCCTCTGGCTCGTGAACTCTCGGAGATAACCCGACGGAGGCAGGCCCTCGCCGCCGAGGTGCTGCCACTGCCGGTGAAGACGAGGGTTTTCACGGTTGCGAACCAGAAGGGCGGTGTGGGAAAGACCACCACTACGGTCAACCTTGCCGCCGCGCTCGCGCGCAGTGGCGCGCGGGTATTGGTCATTGATCTCGATCCGCAGGGAAACGCATCCACGGCGCTTGGTATTGAGCACCGCTCCGAAACGGTGAGCGTCTACGAGGTGATCATCAACGACGAGCCTGTCGTTAATGTGATCCAGAAAAGTCCCGACTTTGAGACGCTTTTCTGTGTGCCAGCGACAATTCACCTGGCCGGCGCGGAAATCGAACTCGTGTCAATGGTGGCGCGCGAACAGCGTCTGCGCACGGCGCTAGAGAAGTTCCTCGAGGAGAGTGATGAGCCTTTCCATTACGTCTTCATCGACTGCCCCCCGTCCCTGGGACTGCTGACCATTAACGCCTTCGTCGCAGCCCAGGAGGTGCTCATTCCCATCCAGTGTGAGTACTACGCGCTGGAGGGCTTGAGCCAGCTGCTCACAAACATCAAGCTCATCGAACGCCACCTCAACCCAGTACTCATGGTCTCCACGATTCTGCTCACGATGTACGACTCTCGTACCAACTTGGCCAACCAAGTGGCGCAGGATGTGCGCGACCATTTTCCCGAGCAGGTGCTGGCAACACTCATCCCACGGTCGGTGCGAATATCTGAAGCTCCCAGCTATGGTCAGACAGTGATCAGCTATGACGCAAATTCACCCGGCTCTCTGTCCTATCTCGAAGCCGCTGCCGAAATCGCCCGAAGAGGAGCCCCGCACTGATGGCCGCACCAAAACGAACCGGACTGGGGCGTGGTATCGGGGCGCTCATCCCGAGCGATCTCGGGAGCCCCGCTCGCCCTGTCGATGTGTTCTTTCCCACCTCTTCGGCGGAGGCCGTGAATGTGGCGACGGACCGGCTCGTTAGTGTTCCTGGGGCGAGATTGGCCAACCTCTCCCCAAGCGACATCGTTCCGAACGCCGCGCAGCCCCGAACGAGCTTCGTTCAGGAGGACCTCGACGAACTTGTCGCGTCTATTCGTGAGGTCGGGGTTCTGCAGCCGATCGTGGTGCGCCCCCTCGCCGGAGCCCTTGCCGGTGAGCCGCAGTACGAGTTGGTCATGGGTGAGCGTCGATTGCGGGCGAGCAAGCTACTCGGCCTCGAGAGCATTCCGGCCGTCGTTAAGAACACCGCGGATGACGCGATGCTGCGTGATGCCCTTCTTGAGAACCTGCACCGCGCGAACCTCAATCCGCTGGAGGAGGCCTCCGCCTATCAGCAGCTTCTGGCCGACTTCGGAATCACGCAGGATGAGCTCGCCACGCGTATCGGCCGATCCCGCCCGCAGATCACGAACACGATCCGCCTGCTACGGCTCCCGATCGTGGTGCAGAACCGAGTCGCTGCTGGGGTGCTCAGCGCGGGGCATGCCCGCGCCATTCTCTCGGCCGGTGACGAGGCGACGATGGAACGGCTCGCCGACAAGATCGTGAACGAAGACCTTTCGGTGCGGGCCGCGGAAGCGGCGGCTGGACTGGTGACGACAAAGCCATCCCGCGCGAGCAAACCAAGCGCGGGGCGTCGTCAGGGTCACCTCGATGAGATCGCGGAACGGTTGGGTGACCGGCTCAATACCCGTGTGAAAGTAAGCCTCGGTTCACGCAAGGGAACCATTGTGATCGACTTCGCTACAGTGGCTGACCTCAACCGCATTCTCGCAGAACTCAAAGAGCCTGGATTCAGCTAAACTCCTGTTCAGCGCGATGTTTTGATTCTATTTCGAGTCTCGTATCGCCGCCTCGGCGAGAGCCGAATAGACCCATCCGATGTCGTGTCCGGCGGCTTCGAGTGCCAGTGGCAACAGGGAGGTCTCGGTAAGTCCTGGCAGCACATTCGCCTCGAGGAACCAGGGGATTCCCCCGGCATCCACGATGAGGTCGACGCGCGAGATGTGGCGAAGTCCGAGCGCGCGGTGGGCGAGGAGCGCCACTTCAGCCGCCGCCTCCGAGACCTCGTCGCTCAGCCGTGCCGGGGTGTAGAAACGGGTCTCGCCGGCGTTGTATTTCGCTTCAAAACTGTAGACACCGGAGAGGGGCTTGATTTCTACCGCTGGCAGTGCCACGGGTCCGTCTCCCGTGTCGATCACGCTGATCGCGATCTCGCTACCGACGACACGGTGCTCTACTATCGCGACGTCGCAATAGGTGTAGGCGTCCACCATGGCACGGGGAAGATCGTCCCGGTCATCCACAAGCGTGACGCCCTGGGCGGAACCACCCTGGGCTGGCTTCACCACGAGGGGGACGGGAAGGCCATTCGCGAGGCTGTCGAGCACGCTTTTTGCCCCGAGCTCGCGGAAGGTATCCCGGGACAAAGCGATCGAGAGCGGCGTCGGTACCCCGGCACGCGACACGAGCACTTTCGCAGTTGGCTTGTCCCAGGCGAGACGGGCCGAGCCCGAGGTTGAACCGACAAAGGGGATGCCGATGAATTCGAGTAGGCCGCGCAGGGCGCCATCCTCACCACTTGCGCCGTGCAGCGCCGGCCAGACCACGTCGGGTCGGGTGTCGGCGAGAAAGGCGAGGAGCGAGGCATCCGGGTCCCGGAGCGTCACACTGATGCCATGTTCCTGCAGGCGGTCTGCCACCTGGCGGCCGGAGCGCAATGACACGTCACGCTCGTGAGAAATACCGCCCGCAAGAACGACGACGGTTCGCACCGGGGTGGAGGGGGCCATCGACTAACCGATGTTCGACGGGGGGCTGGCAATCCCCAGCTTGAGAGGGATGGTCGCCAGTGGCGAAGTCTGCGAGAAGGTGCTCAGCAGGTCGAGCTCTCCGTTTATGACGACGGACAGTCGGCGGATTCCTTCCCGGATGAAATCCGGTGTCGGATAACAAAACGAGAGCCGCATGTTGTTGCGCCCGTTACCATCGGCGTAGAAGGCTGTACCCGGTGTGTAGGCCACCAGCTCCTTGACCGCGCGAGGGAGCATCGCCTTGGAGTCCATGTGGTCGGGCAGGGTAACCCACACGTAGAAGCCGCCTGTGGGCACCGTCCAGGAAAGCTGCGGAAGGTATTCGGCGAGGGCAGCTAGCATGGCGTCCCGCCGATCGCGATAGATGTCGCGGAAGGTATTGATCTGGCCCTTCCAATCCGCAGTGGCCAGATATTCGGAGATCATGAGCTGACTGAATGAACTCGGAGAGAGCACGGCCGCTTCGTTGGCGAGGATCAGCTTCTCACGAATCGCGTGCGGGGCGAGTGCCCAGCCCACGCGGAAGCCGGGAGCGAGAGTCTTCGAGAAGGTGCCGAGGTAGACGACTCCGTCCTCATCGACTGATCGCATCGCCTGCGGAGGCGGAGAATCAAAGTAGAGCAACCCGTAGGGGTTGTCTTCGAGCACGAGTATGTCGTTCGCCCGGCAGATCTCGAGGATCTCGAGTCGGCGCTCCCAGGTGAGCGTCACACCGGCCGGGTTGCTGAACGAGGGGATCGTGTACAAGAACTTGATGGTCTTACCGGAGGCCTTAAGGCGTGAGATCGCCTGACGAAGCGCCTCGGGGATTAAGCCATGCTCATCCATCGGAACGTGAGTGATGTCGGCCTGGAACGAGTTGAACACGACCATGGCTGTGACGTAGCTCGGGCCCTCCGCCAGCACGACGTCGCCGGGGTTGATGAACAGTTTTGTCACAAGCTCCAGGGCGTGCTGCGATCCGGTGGTGACGACAACATCGTCAACGCTCGCGCGAATTCCTTCCAGTGCCATCACCTCGAGGATCTGCTCGCGCAGCGCGGGGATACCCTGCCCAGAACTGTACTGAAGGGCTAGCGGACCCTGCGTCGCCATCATCCGTTCGAAGGCCCCCGCGATGAGCTCCGGCGGGAGCCCTGCAACGAAGGGCATGCCCCCGGCGAGAGAGACGACCTCGGGGCGGGAGGCTACGGCGAACAGTGCGCGCACCTCAGAAGCGCTGAGGCCTGCGGTTCGGTCGGCGTACCGGTCGTACCAAGGATCGAGATTCGTGCCGTCGTTCGTGCCGTCGTGTGTCATGGTGTTCCGCGTCGATCGGTGGGGTGAAGATCCAAGAATAGTCGGGGTATCAGAAAAAGTCCGTTCACCCTGTGGTGAACGGACCGGCAACCGAGGGATGCTCCCTCAGACGCGATGCTACTTGAGCCACTCAGCGAAGTCTGCCTCGAGGGCGGGCTTCGGCTTGGCGCCAATGACACTCTTCACGACCACGCCGCCTTTGAACAGCTTCATGGCGGGGATCGAAGTGATCTGGTACTTCGCTGCGATCTGCATGTTGTCGTCGACGTTCACCTTGACGAGCTCAATCTTGTCGGAATGTTCGGCCGCGATCTGGTCGAGGATCGGGCTGACGGCGCGACACGGGCCGCACCATTCGGCCCAGAAGTCCACGAGCACGAGCTTCTCTGAGTCGAGTACGTCGGCCCGGAAGCTGGCGTCGGTCACATCTTTCGCTGTTGACATGGGTTTCTCTCTTTCGTGAGGGTAGTTTTCAGGCCGATACTTTTGCGGGCTCAGGGTCAGCTGTCGCCTTTGCCAGCAGACCTTTTGGGAGCGACGCCAGGTAGTGCTCGGCGTCGAGAGCGGCAACTGTTCCTGACCCGGCGGCCGTGACGGCTTGGCGGTAGGTGGGATCGAGCACATCGCCCGCCGCGAACACTCCGGCGAGGCTGGTGCGAGAGCTGCGACCCTCCACGGCAATGGTGCCTTCGGCGGTGAAGTCAAGCATTCCGTGCACAAGGTGGGTGCGCGGGTCGGCACCGATCGCGATGAACAGTCCGCTGAGGTCGAGGGTCGACTCCGAGCCATCCACCGTATTGCGGAGACCAATACCGGTGACTGCAGTGTCGCCATAGATGTGCTCGACGGTCTGGTTGAAAAGGAACTCAATCTTAGGATTCTCAAAAGAGCGGTCCTGCATTGTCTTTGAGGCTCGGAGAGAGTCGCTGCGGTGGATCACATAGACCTTGTCGGCAAACTTCGTGAGGAAGTTGGCCTCCTCCATCGCCGAGTCGCCCCCGCCCACGACCGCGATGGTCTTCTTGCGGAAGAAGAAGCCGTCACAGGTGGCGCACCACGAGACGCCGTGGCCGCTGAGTCGCTCTTCATCGTCCAGTCCCAGCTTGCGGTAGGCGGAGCCAGTGGCGAAGATCACGGAGAGTGCCTGGTGCACGTCGCCGTTGCCGAGGGTGACGGTCTTGACGTCACCGCTGAGGTCGAGGGACGTCACGTCGTCGAGCACGATCTCGGTGCCGAATCGCTCGGCCTGCGCTTGGAACGCGGCCATGAGATCCGGTCCCATGATGCCCTCGGGAAACCCGGGGTAGTTTTCGACCTCCGTGGTCTTCATGAGTTCGCCACCGGCCTCAACCGAGCTCGCTATGAGCAGGGGGCGCAGGTTGGCTCGAGCGGCATAGATCGCCGCGGTGTAGCCGGCAGGACCGGAACCGATGATGATGGTCTGGCGCAACTTCACACAACTCCCTGGGCGGCATGGGGTCGGTCTGTGCCCGGCCCACTTGCATTCCTAACACATTCTATTCGTTCGATATTCCGCGAATCTGAAGTGCTGAAAACTGTCCTAACGCCCGCGCCGGAACCGGGCGGTGAGAGTGCTGGTGACAGCGGCGAGCTCGGGGTTGCGAAATGCCGCGAGCAATCCAAAGTAGACGGTGGACATCACTACACCGTCGGCGACTATGGACACGAATGCCGGTGCCAGGCCGGAAACCGCGAACCCGGTCGGTGACAGCCCCCCGAAGAGCGCGAGAACTCCGAAGCCGACCGCACCGGCGACCAGCGCGAACACCAGGTACTGCACGTGCCGACGGAGCACCAGCCGACCGTCGATTCCGCCGATCCGCTTGCGAACCAGCACAATGGCGACGACTGTCTGGGCGCTACCGGCTATGGAGGTTACAGCCGCAATCGCCACGCCGATCCATTCGTTGGGCAGAAACGCTCCACACAGAAGGGCTCCCACAATGAAGAATCCCGACTGCACGCACTGCATGAAAAACGGGGTGCGCGTGTCCCCGAGCGCGTAGAACACCCGCTGGAGAACGAAGAGGGCACTGAACAGGATTAGCCCTGGCAAGAATGCAAGCAGCACATTGGCCATCGACTGTACGTTCGCGAATCCCGAGGTGAAAAGTCGGGCGAACGGGTAGGCGACGATCGACAGCGCGACCGCAGCAAACACGATGAGAAGACCGATGGACCGCAGTGATGCCGAGAGGTCACTGCGCATTCCGGCGAGGTCCCCGGTGCTGGCATGCCCACTCATCCGGGTGAAGTAGACGGTGGCGATCGAAACCGCGATCACCGAATGCGGCAGCATGAAGATGAGCCAGCTGTACTGCAGCACTGAGACCGACGCGTCCTGGCCAGAGGCGATCGATGCAACACGACTCTGAAAGACACCGGCGATCTGAGTGATGAGGATCATTCCGAAGAGCCACCCGGCGGCTTTTCCCGTCGCGGCCAGTCCTACCCCACGCCAGTGGAAATCTGGGCGATAGCGCAGCCCGGCACGCCGCCAGAAGAGGAACAGGATGAATGCCTGGGCCGCGACGGCAAGCGTCGTTATTGCCCCGAGTATCGCGACCTTTCCGGGATCCCAATCGGCGACAGCGCCATTGGAGGCCTTGGCACCAAACAGGGCCATGAAGAGAACGAGCCCGGCGATACTGACGACGTTGTTGAGTGCCGGCGCCCAGGTGAATGGCCCGAAAACACGACGGGCGTTGAGCACTTCGCTGAGAAGGCTGTAGAGCGCATAGAAGAAAATCTGGGGAAGACACCAGTAGGCGAAGGCGGTGGCAAGGGCCAGCGCCTCCGAAGTGAAGCCCCGCCCACTGCTCGACGGCTGCGCATAGAGAGCGACGAGGGCGGGGGCCGCGAGAGTCGCTGCGAGAGTGACAACGGCGAAGACCATGATCCCGAGTGTGACGACGCGATTGATGAACTGCTGGCCGCCGTCATGATCGGCGGCGGCACGCACGATCTGCGGCACGAGCACGGCGCTCAACACGCCACCCGCGACGAGTGCGTAGATGTTGTTGGGCAATTGGTTACCGATGGCGAAAGTATCACCGGCGGCGAATGTGCCAATAGCCGCAGCGAGAACGATGGTGCGCACGAACCCGAGCACACGCGACACGATGGTGCCGGCGGCGAGGATTGCGCTCGCGCGCCCCATTCCGCCCACTGCCGCCCTGCCTTCGGCGGTCGTCATGAGGTCGAGGGGCCGGGGTCTGCACCGTTTCCGTTGGGCTCCGGGGCATCCCTGACCCGCTTCGATTTTCGTCGTTTGGCGACCGTGCGGTAGATGCCGAAGCCGAACACCCCGAAGACGAACACAGCGACAACGGCGGTGAAGGCCGTTTCCCACCCGGCTTGCACGTCAACGTCGATGGTCGTCGGCGTGGTGATCTGCACGTTGGTGGCACTCGACAGCGACACCGTGAGCGTGACCGGTCCATTGGCGTTGGAGGTGACGGGAACAGTGGTCTTCGCCTGGGATTGCGCCTCTACGACGAGCTCGACCCGGTCTTTGTCGATCGTGATGATGTTGGAGGGGGAGCGCACGCTCACGTAGACGGTGACCGGCCACGGCAACTCGTTGGTCACGGTAATGGGAAGCGGACTGTTGCGAGAGGTGAAGACGGTCGCGCTGCTTCGAGCGATAGTCACCGATTTCGTAACATATCGATTCGATTTGACGAGGTACTTCTGTGTGGCCGTCGCCCAGGTTTCGACCCCGGTCCAGGAGTTGGACAGGAGTGCAAGGAGTGTGAGGCGGCGCTCACCGGTGATCCGGGTCGGATCGGTGAGCACCGAGGAAAAGCTGTTGGCGGTAGTCTCCGCGGCAAGGAGCGCGGAGACGGCCGAAATGCGGCCAGCCGGCTCGGGTCGGGCGGTCACGGTGGCGGCTGTCGGAAGCACTGCCGAGCCACTACCGAACGCGGCATCCGCCTCTGAGAGCGACGCAGCTGTCGCCCAGGGAAGTGTCGCCAGAGCGGCGAGCGTTTGAACGAGCCGCGCGTCGGAGCCGGATCGAGAGCGGTCGAAGGCGGCGAGAAGAGTGCGGGTTGCGGCGGGACGTTCGAGGGAAATTACGGCGATTGCGCTCGATAGTTCTGAGATCGCCTTCGCCCAGAGTGCAGGCGTTGACGCCTCTACCGCGGCGTTCAGGTATGCCGACAGGGCATCGTCCGAGACGAGTGCGGGGTGCTTGCCGACGAGTGCGGCGGAACTGGGAGTGTAGGTCAGATCACCGTAACCGACATTGCCGGAACTCAGGATCGTCGTGGTCAGGCCGCCGGTTTCGAAACTGGCGAGGTCTCCCTCGACCACGCTGCCGCTCGCCGGCCACGCCACTGCGGGCAGGGTGTAGCCGAAAGACTGGAGTGAGGCGAGATCGGGCAATGGCGTCACGGTCGTACCTCCGCTACCGCCGGTCGGACCTGGCGAAGGAGTAGGGCTCGCCTGGTCAGACGGAAGCGTGGTCGGGGAGCCGGGGAACAGTGTCGTGTCGATGGGAAAGCTGGTCGGGGCAAGGATGCGTGGCGCTTTCGCCTGGCTGGCCGCGGCCAGATCAGAGTCGGCATAGCTCAGAGCGAAAGTGTCGTTCGAGACGGACTCAAGGCGCCTGAGCCAGGTCTTGGCCGTGGGGGGCGCCGAATCTCCCAGGATGCGAATCGAGGCCAGGATGCGCGGGTCGATCGCGATCGCGATGTCCGGCTGGTCGAATATGGCGTCGAGCTGGCGGGCGAGCAAGCCGCCATCCGCGGTGTACACGGCGAGCAGGTCGCGGGGGATGAGGCCATCCGAACCCTGCGGAACGGTAAGTGGCATCACAAGAGCGAGACGGGTCGACTGCACGCCGGTGCCCGGATTCCAGACGATGCTGCTGCGTGCCTGTCCGACCTCAGAACCGACGGACGTAACGCGCACGGCGAGAGTTCGGGCTCCCCAGGCTGCGGCCTGTGCACCAAAATTGATGGATGCAGCTGGCACGGTGAACTGCATCGGAACGGTGCGCCCCGCCGGCACCTCCGGCGTCGTGGTGGTCAACACCTCAGTACCGAGGGCGTCATCGCTGGAGGTGGAGGCCGGAGCGAGCCAGCTCGAAAGTTCGGCGCGGGAGCGCACCGCCGAGCGATTGAGGCGGATGCTCGCGGATCCAGCCACGATGGATTTGGCTGAGGGATTGAAAATGGTCCCCGTGATTACCAGGTCTTGCCCGGGGGCGAGCAGCCCATTCGACGACGGAGCGAAAGTGAGGACCGCTTTGGCATCATCCGCAGCGTGCACGGATGCGTGGCTGATCACTGGCACGATACCGGGCGCGACGACGGCTCCGATGGCAAGGGCCACCGCGAACAGGGATGTGATGAGTCTCATAGCGAAAGGGGAATGGTGAAGCTCGCGCCCCGGCCATCCTCCAGTGATTCTAGAGTCTTGCGCATCGATGTCGTCTGAGGTGCGACCGCGATGCCCACGTCGACGCGCCGGTAGTCTGGGGGGCATGGACAGCGTCGCATCAGCAATTCAGCGGCTGTCGGACCTCGCGTCCACTCCCCACATCTCGCGACTTACGACAGCGTTCAGTGCGGCCGGATTTGAGCTCGCACTCGTCGGCGGACCGGTGCGCGACGCGTTTCTCGACCGTGAACTTGCCGACCTCGACTTCACCACCGACGCGCGACCCGATGACATCTTGGCCGTGGTGAAGCCGATCTCGGACGCTCATTGGGACATTGGCCGCGCCTTCGGCACGATTGGCGCGCGCATTGACGGTCATACCGTCGAGATCACGACCTATCGGTCCGATGCCTACGACGGAGCGACCCGCAAGCCGATAGTCCAGTTCGGTGACACCCTCGAGGCCGACCTGGTCCGCCGAGACTTCACCGTCAACGCCATGGCCCTTCGGCTGCCCGAACGTGTGCTCGTCGACCCCTCCGGCGGCCTGGAAGACCTGGTCGCGAAACGGCTCATCACTCCGGGCGCCCCCGAGCGTTCCTTCGGCGACGACCCGCTCCGGATGATGCGGGCCGCCCGTTTCACGTCGCAATTGGGATTCACTTTGGCGCCGCCGACCGCACTCGCGCTGCACGCACTCGCGGATCGTATTTCGATGATTTCCGCGGAGCGGGTGAACGAAGAGCTCAGCAAGCTCGTGAGTTCGGCGAACCCGCGGCCGGGGCTGCAGCTGCTGGTCGACTCCGGAATTGCCGCGATCGTGCTGCCCGAGTTGCCTGCGCTGAGGCTGCAGATCGACGAGCACTTCCATCACAAAGACGTTTACGAGCACAGCCTCACCGTGGTCGACCAGGTAATCGAGCTAGAGGAGTCCCGGCATCCGGGTGAGGAACCGGACCTGGTACTGCGCCTTGCGGCGCTCCTTCACGACATCGGCAAACCTGCGACCAAGCGCACAGAGGGTGATGGGGTCGTCACCTTTCACCACCACGATGTGGTCGGTGCGAAGCTCGCGAAGAAGCGACTGAAAGAACTGCGTTACGACAACGACACGGTCACGGCGGTATCACGACTCATCGAGCTACATCTGCGGTTCTTTGGCTACACCGAAGGGGCCTGGAGCGATTCCGCGGTGCGTCGTTATGTGCGGGATGCCGGTCCCCTACTCGAGCGGCTCCACATTCTCACCCGGGCTGATGTCACAACGCGCAACCGTCGTAAGGCCGACCGACTGTCCTTCGCCTACGACGACTTGGAACAGCGGATCGCGGCGCTGGGGCAGGAGGAAGAGCTTGCCGCCATCCGCCCAGACCTCGATGGCGAGCAGATCATGGAAATCCTCGGGCTCAGCCCCGGCCGTGAAGTCGGAGAGGCCTACCGGTTCCTGCTCGAACTGCGGCTGGAAGAGGGACCCCTCGGGGCGCACGTCGCTTCCGAGCGCCTGCTCGCGTGGCGGGCCGCCCGCCGCTGACACCGCGCGTCGTCGCGCCGCTCTCGTGGCCGTCGTCGCGCCGCTCTCGTGGATTCGCTTTCTCGGGTACGAAATGCAGGACGTGACGTTACTCAAGTGACGGGTGTGACGCCGGAGTCAACTTCTGCCACAGGTATTCCTGCATTTGCAACGCGGGATCGTGGGACGAGCGCCACCGGCGCTCGTCCGCCCAGCGGCAGGGCCTCAGCCGTGGTCGCGGATGAACTGCTCGAGCAACTCGCGCGCCACCGGGTCGGGATACTGCTTCGCCGGGCTCTTCATGAAGTACGCGGATGCCGCCTCCACCGGACCGCCGAGCCCAGCATCCAGGGCGATCTTGGCGGCGCGGATGGCGTCGATCACGACCCCTGCGGAGTTAGGCGAGTCCCACACCTCGAGCTTGTACTCGAGTGAGGTGGGAGCATTTCCGAAGCCGTGGCCCTCAAGCCGAACGAAGGCGAGCTTTCGGTCATCCAGCCACGGGATGTGGTCGCTCGGCCCGATGTGCACGTCGTGCGAGTTGAGCTGGGCATCGATATTGCTGGTCACGGACTGGGTCTTGGAAATCTTCTTCGACTCGAGGCGGCGGCGTTCGAGCATATTCTTGAAATCCATGTTTCCACCGACATTGAGTTGGTAGGTGCGGTCGAGTACGAGGCCGCGCTCTTCAAACAACCGGGCGAGCACGCGGTGAGTGATGGTCGCTCCGAGCTGGCTTTTGATGTCGTCTCCGACAATCGGAAGTCCTGCATCGGTGAACTTTTTTGCCCACACCGGATCGCTCGCAATGAAGACCGGCAGCGCATTGACAAAGGCGATGCCCGCGTCCAGTGCGGCCTGGGCGTAGAACTTCGCACCGTGCTCCGATCCGACGGGCAGGTAGCAGACCAGCACCTCTGCGCCGGAGTCGCGCAGTGCTTGGGCGACGTCCACTTCGGGAGCCGGTGACTCCTCGACCAGCTCGCGGTAATACTCGCCAAGGCCGTCGAGGGTCGGTCCGCGCTGCACGAGCACGCCGGATATCGCCACGTCGGTGAACCGCAGGGTGTTGTTCTGGCTCGCCCAGATGGCATCCGCCAGGTCGAGACCCACCTTCGCGGCATCCACGTCGAAAGCCGCGACGAAGGAGATATCGCTGATCGCGTATCCGCCGAATCGTGTGTGCATGAGGCCAGGGACCACCTGGGACTCGTCAGCATTCGCGTAGAACGTGACCCCCTGCACGAGGGAGTTGGCGCAGTTTCCGACACCGGCAATGGCAACTTTCAGGGACATGCGTGTAGAGCTCCTTGATTGATAGTGATGCGACTGACTACACTAGGCAGGTTGTCTGCGAGCGATTCGCATACGGACAACGATGCCAAAACCCTCCTGTCACAGATCGTCTGTGGCCGTTCTAGTCCAAAGGAGGTGGGTTAGTTATGCATCAGTACGAACTAATGGTAATTCTCGATCCAGAGATCGATGAGCGCACCGTGGCTCCGAGCCT
>JANYIZ010000030.1 GCA_025408445.1 Frigoribacterium sp.
GGGAGTCGCAATCGATGACAGGCAAATCATTCTCTATGCGCCCACGTGGAAGGGAACCTCGTTCTCCCTGCCGGAGGACGACATCAACGAGCTGGTCGCCCGGGTCGAGCTCCTCGAATCCCTGATCGATACGACGAAGTATGTGGTGCTGTTGAAGACCCACCAGGTAGTCCATCGCTTCGTCTCGAATATTCCGGGCCTGGCGGGGCGGCTGATTCCGAATGAGATCCCCTCGAACGTCATCCTCGGTATCACCGATTTGTTGGTCACCGACTATTCGAGTATCTTCTTCGACTTCCTCGAAACCGGCCGCCCCATCTTCTTCCTCACTCCGGACCTCGCCGACTATGCCGGGTACCGGGGCCTGTACATTGCGCCGGCCGAATGGCCGGGCCCGGTGGTCGATACGGTGAGCCAGCTCGCTGACGCGGTGAACGAATTCGACCGGGCGGGCGTGGACAGCCAGGTGGCGGCGAACTACCGAGCAATGCAGGCGAAGTTCGTCGCGCGGGATGACGGCCATGCCACGCAGAGGATCGTCGACATCGTGTTTCGCGGAAACACCGCCGGCTACCAGGTGACGCCGCTCGCCAATGACGGGCGCCGCACGATGCTCATCCATGCCGGCGGAATGAGACCGAACACGGTCACTTCCGCACTGATCGCGCTCCTCGACCGCATCGACCACAGTCGATTCGATGTCTCGATCGTATTCCCGCCGACGCGTACGCGATCGGTGCAGGACCAGCAGCGACTACTGAGTCCGCGGGTGCGGCAGTTCGCCAGGGTCGGAGGGATGAACGGTTCGAAACTGTCGCTTGCCCGACTACGCTCGACCCGATTCGCTGGCCAGGGATCGGTGGCGCGTTCGGCTGTCGAGACGGGACTCTGGAGGGATGAATGGGACCGATGCTTCGGCTTGACCACCTTCGACTTCGCACTGGACTTTGCTGGCACCAGCTCGTTCTGGGCGTCACTGATGCTGCGGAGCCCCGGTTCCGAACGCTCGATCTGGCTGCGCAGTGACCTGGCCTACCGCGCAGACGAGCTCGCGAAGATCCGCCCCCTGTATGGCGCCTACGATCACCTGGTCTCGCACTCGCCGGCGGTGCGTGGGAGCTCACAGCGGGTGTGTTCGGCGGCATCCCTCATCGGAGGCAGGCGGATTTTGGCGGATGCCGCACTGCCAATCCCCTTCGGTGATGACCTCTCGCCCACATCGAACTCGCCGGTGTCCGACTCGCCAACACCGGCCTGGCTGGCCGAAACCGGCTCAGCGGGAGACGTCAGGATCTTCGCCTCCCTCGGTCGCCTGTCGGTCGAGAACGACCCGTCCCGACTTTTGCGCGCGTTCGCCCTGGTTCACGCTGTCGCCCCGGAGTCGCGACTCCTGGTGATCGGCAATGGTCCGCTGGGCCCGAGCCTGGCGTCGGAGGTCGTCGCTCTCGGGCTCTCCGGGGCCGTCTGGCTCGCCGGCTATCGCGCAAATCCCTTCTCGCTTCTCCGGCATTCGCACTGTTTCGTCTTCACCGGGTACACCCGAGATCCCCGGGTGGTCCTGGAGGCTCGCGTTCTCGGGCTTCCGATTGTCACCGTTGCTGGCGGAGACGACGGCCGAAAGCCGTCGAGCGGCGTGCTCGAAGTTGCGGCGGATGATCGAGCCGTCGCTGACGGTATGGTCGAGTTTCTCGAAGGCGAGCTCGGTGCATCCTCACTCGACTGGGCCGCACGTGACGAAGTCTCGCTCAGCGAGTTCTATCGGGCGGTCGGGGCGGTCACCGACGCGTGAGCTTGAGCACCACACTGCTGTGCTGGGGGTACTCGGCAACGATGGCGAACCCCAACGACGACAGGATTGATCGGTCATAGGTACCGGCCTGAGTACCAGGCAGTCGATACTCGATCAACCACAGCGTCTTCATCGAGCCGATTCGCGCCGCGATGGCGGACGAGGGATAGACGGAGTCATGCCAGTTGGTCGTGTCGTACCACGGGGCCTTCAGGGCGACATCCATCAGCCCGGTGAAGGCAGACGGATAGGTGCGCAAGGCCAGTCGAGGGGCGCGGGACGGTCGAGTGCCCTCGTCGAACAGGATTCCCTCGCCGGGTTCGGAGTTGGCCTTGATGGTGTCAGCGATCTGCGACCAATCGCTGTTGTTCTTGGCAAAGGGTGTGCGCTGGGCCAGATAGCTGATCGACGAGGCAGCCACGAGAAGCGCGAGCAGAGGGATCGCCACGATCTGCGGACGGACCCGGGCAAGGAGCCATCCGATCAGGAGCGCCGCGGCCGGGGCGGCAAACGACAGGTAGCGGGAGGAATAGACCGCGTGCACGGAGTTGACCGCGAGAAGGATGGCGGGAGGGCCGAGGAGCCAGGTCGCGGCCAGCGGCACCAGGGCCGGCCTCCTGGCGCGGGAATCTCGGAGTGCGCTGGGCTCGCCAGGGTCTCGGTGCGTGCGATAGACGCCGATTGCCCAGACGGCGATCGCCGTGATGATGAGAGTCCAGGCGACAAGGGCCATCAGGTCGTTACCAAACCACTGGGTCACCAGGAGAGTGTGGATGTTCGTATTGTCGCGGGTCGCCAAAAACGCGATCTGGCCACCTTCGTGAATACCGAATCCGATCACCGCACCGGCAAGCACAACGCTTCCGAGGGTGGCTCGTACCCATGACCTCAGGACGGCTCGCTGCCGGGTGCCGAGCACGATCACCGCATGAGCGACCACGATCAGCAGGCTGAACAGGAAGAGATAACCGCAGGCGGCAAGCCCGATGCAGTACACAAGCCACAGTCGTCTTTTCGGCCGCTCGAGACTGACGATCTGCACCAAAAGGACGGTGAGCCAGACGACGCCGGCCGCGCACATCGCGTAACCGCGAGCCTCTTCTCCCATGTCAGTGATTCGGGGCAGGAACACGGCCACGATTCCCGAGATGACGCCCACGCGGTTTCCTGCGAGACGGGAGCCGAGCACGACGATCCCCGCCACCGCGACCCCGACGGCAATCGCGCTCGGAAACCGTACGGAAAACGGGGATGCCCCGAATGCCTGCACCCAGAAATGCAGGAACAGGTAGTAGGTGCCGTGCACCGCGTCCACACTGCCAAGCATCCGAAAGAGTGAGGGAAGTGATCGCTGTGCCGAAAGCACGCTTGCCGCTTCGTCACCCCACAGCGACGGAATCCACGATCCGGCCGCGGAGACCGCGGTGGCCAATACGCCGAGGAATAGCGTCACCAGAGACGAGACGGAAATGTGTCGGCACGCAAATCGGACGACTGCGGCCGGTCCGCGCGCGTTCAGCGGGGGCTGCCCAGACACTGCGTCGCTTTCGTCGTGATTCACTGTCACTTTCGGGGGAGTCTGCGCCCCCGCCCGGTTACTCTGCAACGACGGACCTCACGCGCGCCACAGCGATGACCAGGCCGCCGATACTTCCAGCAAGTAGCCTCGACATGGTCGGCCTCCCTCCGCTAAATAATTACCCCTTGCCCACCGGTACAGGCGCTTTCCCAGATACCTCCAAGGCGGATGCCTGCCGTGTCGGGGATGGTCCTGGTTGAAGCTTAGAAGCGTTCGAGGGTTGCGAATCACCCTGAGATAATCGTCTGTATGGCTGGTGTGAGGGAGAAAACGCGATGAAACGAGTGTTCCGTCGTGTGGTGAAGCTGTTCAGGCAAGTCGGAGTCGCTGGCCGCGCCGAACTGCAGGCCTTCGCCCGTCGGGGAAAACTTCGCCGGCACGCAGTACTTTACGAATCCTTCGCCGGTAATGGCGTGTTGTGTAACCCCGAGGCAATCTTCCGGGAAGTTCTTCGATCGTCTGACCTGGCTGAGTTGCGCCACGTCTGGGCGCTGAACAGTCTGTCCGAGCATTCGGAGGTGCAGCAGGAGTTCGCCGAAAATCCTCGAGTGCGCTTTGTGAGGCGACGATCCCTTGCATACTTTCGCGCCCTGGCGACCAGTAAATACCTGGTTAACAATGCGACATTTCCGGCCGAGTTCAGCAAGCGGTCCGGCCAGATCTACCTCAATACCTGGCACGGCACTCCGCTGAAGCGAATGGGCTACGACATGCCGAACGGAGCCCTCGACTCCGCAAACACACTGCGCAACTTCGTCGCCGCAGACTTTCTGCTCTCCCAGAACTCCTTCATGACAGAGCAAATGTACGAGAAGGCGTACAAACTGCGCGGTGTGTTTCGCGGACTGGTGATCGAAGAGGGGTACCCCCGGGTCGACCGGCAGTTTCTCAACGAGCGGGAGGCGGCTGAGGCGCGGTCGCGACTGGCGGACGACGGAATCGACCTCGGCAACCGCACCGTCATCCTGTTCGCGCCCACCTGGAAGGGCACTGATTTCAGCTCCCCCGCGGACGATGCCGGTGATCTCTTCGCGCAGGCGCAGGCACTCCAGAAAGAGGTCGGTGAGGGTTACCGTGTACTGCTCAAAACGCATCAGGTTGTGCACCGATTCGCGGCTGACCGACCCGAGTTGAGCAAGATTTTGGTCTCGAACGATATGCCGACCAATATGATGCTCGGGCTCACCGACATCCTGGTGACCGACTATTCGTCGATCCTCTTCGACTTTCTGCCTCTCGACCGACCCCTGGTCTTCTTCACTCCGGATGACATGGACTACTCCGCATCCCGGGGCCTGTATTTTCCCCTCGACGAGCTCCCCGGGCCGGTCGCTCACACGGTTTCCGAGGCGGGCGATGCGATCCGCTCGCTGAGCTCTGCCGACGGCGACGAGAGCTATCGCGCCGTGGCCTCGGCCTGGAAGGAGCGCTTCGTGCCGCATGACGATGGTGTCGCCGCACGCCGGATCGTCGACCTCGTCTTCCGCGGTCTCACGCTGAACGCTCGAACGAAGTCCCTTGCGGAGGATCCCCGAACCTCGATGCTGCTGAGCCTGGGCGGAATGCGCTCCAATGGCATCACGAACTCAGCGCTCAACCTGCTCGGCGCGATCGATCACAGCTTCTATGACGTCTCCGTCGTTTTCAACCGTCCTCGTCGCGCCCAGCAACTGTCAAACCAACAGCGGATACCAGTCGAGGTGCGACAGTTTCTTCGGGTCGGTGGCATGAATGGCAGCAAATTCACGCATGTGTTTCGTCGACTTCAAGAGCGTTACCCCGCGCTCCGGAGACGGCCAGAGACGATGAACGAGCAACGGATGTGGCGCAGTGAGTGGGCGCGCTGTTTCGGCGACTCGAAATTCGAGTCAGTCGTTGAATTCAGTGGCTACACCGCTTTCTGGGCATCGCTTCTTCTTCATTCCCCTGGCGGGTTTCGCTCCATTTGGCTGCACAATGACCTGGCACTGGAGAAGAGCCGGTTCGTCGGAAGTCGCCGCCGGATGAAGCGCTCCCTTCCCGCGGTATTCAGCCTGTATCGGGATTTCGATTCGTTGGTCTCCGTGTCGGCGAGCCTCGCCCGGATCAACCGTGAAGCGCTCGGCCCGCCATACGGACTCCGCCAGGAATGTTTCGTCTTCGCCCGCAACCTTGTGGACGAATCGCATGTGCGAAAGGGACTCGCGAGCCCGTTATCGTCGGTCGTGATTTATCACAACGAAGACGAGACACCGGAGCAGGATGACCGTCGCTGGATCGACGAACTGCAGCGGGTGGACTCGGTGTGGTTCACGACTGTCGGACGGTTCTCTCCGGAGAAAAACCAGGCTCGACTCATCCGCGCCTTCGCCGAGGTCTATCGAGAACACCCTGCGGTCCGATTGATGATCATCGGCCATGGCCCTCTTCGCGGCGAACTTCAGGCGTTGATCGACACACTTGGCCTGTCACTCGTCGCGTTCGTCGTTGGTCCGTTCCCGAATCCCTTTCCTGTGCTTGCAGCGTCCGACTGTTTTGTGCTCTCCAGTAACTACGAGGGTCAACCGATGGTGCTCCTCGAAGCCGCGCTCGCCGGTATGCCCATCGTTTCGGTAGAGTTCGACTCCGTTCACGATGCGCTCCCCGATTCGGCGATTCGGATCGTGCCGCAGAGCGATGAGGGGCTCGCGGAAGGGATGCGTGCATTCCTTCGGGAAGAGGTGCGGCCCTCGTTCCTGGACGGGGTTGCCTACAACCGAGCCGCTGTGGTCGAGTTCTACGCTGTCACCGGCACGCAGCGTGTGCGAGATAAGCGGTCGGACTGACAGTGGCGGCCGACTGCGAAGCGACCCTAAACCGGTTGGTCATTCGGCATCGTGCGATGGCACAGCCCGTTTGCGCACAATGATCTCTCGCACGACGATCGGCACGACAGAAACGACCACAATTACGATCAAGACGATGTCGATGTACTGCGAGACGAAGTCGGTCACTCCCGGCACATGAGCAAGCCCGAATCCGAGAAGGATTATCAATCCGGACCAGAGTGCGGCTCCTGCGAGGTTAAATACGGTGAACAGCCGACGCGGCATGCGTCCGACGCCGGCAGCGACAGGAGCGATTGTGCGCACGACAGGAACGAATCGGGCGATCGTTACCGCGACCGGTCCGAATCGATTGAAGAAACCCTGCGTGCGACTAACGCTCTTTCGGCTGAATAGCCCGGACTCGCGGCGCTCGAAGACAGCGGGCCCCGACCTTCGCCCGATCGTGTAGCCGAGTTGGTCGCCGAGCGCCGCAGAAATGCCGACGAGGAGGATGACCAGCCAGAGCGGTTGCCGGATGGCGCCGCCAAGGGTGAGCACGCCGGTGAAGAATAAGAGGGTGTCGCCGGGAAGAAAGAACCCCACGAGCAAGCCAGTTTCGGCGAACACCGCAGCGCACACGATCACCAGGCCCCACGCGCCGGCACCCGAGATGAGAGACTGAGGATCGAGGAGCCCCGCGGGGATGTGAAGAGGAATCATGGTGCTCCAAGTCTGCGCAAGCGGAATTTCGATAAACGTCGAAGCCGTTCGATTCTCAGGCCTTTCTTAGTTCTTGGACGACACGCTTCGCGGCGTGAAGACAAGCCCCCCGCTAGTGTGATTGCGAAGTTTCGCGCCGGTTTCTGCAGTGAAGGTGCCACAGGTCACGGCCATGTTCTGGATCGTCAAGGCGCTGACGACGGGAATGGGTGAGCCCGCCTCGGACTTTGTGGTCCGTTCGATCAAACCTGCCGTCGCTGTTCGCGTTGGTGTCGTCGTCGTCACCATCGCCGTGGTTCTCTTATTTGCGGTAACCCGCTCTGTGCCCTCGGAAACGCGGCCGGGGATCTGACAGGCCGACACTGCACCTCGGCTGCCTCGCCTCTGGCGTGCTGTTCGTCGGGGTGATCGCGATTCCCGCGCTGGGTAACCGGACCGGTGAGCACTGCTCCGGTTACAGCGGGGCGACACCTTCGTCATCGGTCGAGCTATTGGGGCCATCACCCACCAATCGACGGAGGGCCGGGGCGATGCAGCGCCGTGAATTGGGTCGCCTATTGTGGGCGAGACCGCCGCCGATTTTTTGAGCGTCAACCGGAGCCTCCTGTATTGCGCTCGCCTGTTGCTGCTCTTTCTGACCGGTCCCGAGGCGAGTTTCACCAATTGCTGCGGTTCACCACGGCGCTCTCTGCACCGAAATTTCCACGGGGAGTTCAGACCGATACCCACTGTGCACACCACCCTCGCGAAGGTCATCAACTCTCAGGTCGGTTTTCTCGTCGTCACGCTCTCTCCCTGGTGCGCACTGCGTGACGGTTCTGGCAGTCCAGCCTGCCTTTCTCGGTCCCGTCTGAGAGGCCATCCCGCGTCATAAACTGGGGGAGGCGACGCGCCGGTTTT
>JANYIZ010000031.1 GCA_025408445.1 Frigoribacterium sp.
CGGTACCATCACGATCGCGGCTCCCGCCCGTGAGGCCGCGAGCACCGCCGGCAGGATGCCCGCGATCGGGCGCAGCCGCCCGTCGAGGCCAAGCTCGCCGAGGTGCACCACCCGCGCGACCGAGTCGAGGGAAATGACGCCCGCCGCCGCGAGCACCGCCATCGCGATGGCGAGGTCGAAACCGGACCCGTGTTTGGGTAGCGCGGCCGGGGAGAGATTCACGGTGAGTTTGCGATTCGGCAGGGGGCATCCGGAGTTCGTCGCGGCGGCCCGTACGCGATCCCGAGCCTCGTTGAGCGCGGCATCCGGGAGCCCGATGAGCACAAAAGAGGGAAGGTTGCTCGAGATATCTGCCTCGACGTCTACGAGAGTGCCGGTGAGCCCGAGCAGGGCGACGGCGGTGGTGTGCGCGATCGCCATCAGAACACCCGGGTTAGATGGTCGATCTCCGGAGGTCCATCCGAGGGCGCAATCACCGAGATCGCATCGATGCGGATGCTGCGGTGATCACCGGGGTTCACCGCGCACCACGCGGCAGCGAGGCGCCTGACCCGCGCGAGCTTCTGCGGGGTGATGGCCTCGAACGGATGTCCGAAAGCCACGCTCGACCGGGTCTTGACCTCGACGAACACGGTATCAGCGCCATCCACCGCGACGATATCGATCTCCCCCTGGCTGCAGCGCCAGTTGCGATCGACGACGAGGTAACCGGCCGCGGTGAGGAATGTCGCGGCGAAGTCTTCCCCTCGCCGGCCCAACAGGTCTTTCGCAGCCATGGCTACCTCCGAGGAAGAGGATGCCGCGGGCTGGGCCGGCTGCGAGCTACCCGTTGCCTAAATGTGCATGACCGAGGGTCTGGGCCGAATGTGTGGGAGGGGCAGGTCCCACTTTCCACCGGTCAGGCCAGGCTTTTCCAGAGGAACTCGTAGATGAGGGCCTGCAAGCGTGCGGTGTGCGAATTGTCGACCGCGCCGCCGTGTCCACCGTCGGAGTTCTCGTAGTACAGCACGTTGTCGATCCCCATTGCCTGCATCCGCGCCGCCATCTTGCGCGCCTGCACCGGGCCGACCCGGTCGTCGCTCGTGGCGGCGTAGAACAACACCGGAGGGTAGTCCGTATCGTCTTTCAGCAGCTGGTATGGCGAGAAGGTGCGGATGTACTCCCACTCCTCCGCGACATCGGGATCTCCATATTCGGCGATCCAGGAGGCGCCGGCCGAGAGGTGGGTGTAGCGCTTCATATCGAGCAGTGGCACGCCGCAGACCACCGCTCCGAAGAGCTCAGGGTAGGTCGTCAGCATGTTGCCAACGAGCAGCCCGCCGTTGCTTCGGCCCTCGCACGCAAGCCGCGCGGCCGTGGTGACGCCGCGGGCGACGAGATCCCGGGCGATCGCAGCGAAGTCCTCGTAGGCGCGCGGACGGTTCTGCTTGAGTGCGGAGGTGTGCCAGCCTGGGCCGAATTCTCCCCCACCGCGGATGTTCGCGAGCACGAAGACTCCGCCCCGGTCGAGCCACGCGCGGCCGACGATTCCGCTGTATTCCGGCAGGCGGGATGCCTGGAATCCGCCATAGCCGGAGAGCAGGGTCGGATGCGAGCCGTCGAGCGCGAGGTCGCCGGCGGCGACCTGGAAGTAGGGCACGCGCGTACCATCATCCGATACCGCCCAGTGCTGCTGCACGTCTATCCCCCCGGCATCGAAGAACGCCGGGGACGAGCGGATCACCTCCGGCTCAACGGATCCGAGAACGCCCCGCAGCACCGTCGATGGAGCGGTAAACCCGGTCGCGTGCACCCAGAACTCGTCGGACTCGTCCGGATCGGTGTCGATCACTCGCACCGTGCTGAGGGCCGGAAGGCCGGCGAGTGATGACCGCGACCATCCGTTTGAGGGATCGAGCACGACAAGGGTGGAGGCTACGTCCACGAGCAGTGTGAGGATGAGGTGGCTGTAGGTGAAGTCCCACTCCTCGAGCGCCGTGTGCGCATCAGGCACGAACAACACGTCGAAATCACGGTCGCCGGCGAGGAAGGCGTCGAGCCTCATCGCGATCAATGACCCGGTGGGATGCACCACTCCGCCGATCGCCCAGTCGGACCGCGGATGCACGAGCAGCCACTCGCGGCGAAGGGAGAGGTCCGCGTCATCCGGAACCTCCAGCGGCACGAGCTCCTCGTCGACCACGAGGAAGGTGCGACTGCGATAGAAATCGAGGTGTTCCACAATGAGATCGCGCTCGAAGCCCGGAGTGTGATGGTGGACGCCGGCCACCGCGAGATCACCGGAAGCGACCTCATGCACGAGTGTCGCATCCGAGAGCGGCTGCCCCCGGCGAAGGCGACGAACCGTACGTGGATAGCTCGACTGGCTCATGCTGCCCGGCCCAAAATCGGTTCCGAGGTAAATGGTGTCGCGGTCGATCCACGAATATTCGCTCTTGGCGGTCGGCACGATGAACCCGTCGAGCACGAAGCTGCGGGTTGGCAGGTCGAACTCGCGAACGGTCACCGCGTCGCCGCCGTCGGGGGAGAGCGCAACGAGCGCCCGCGTGTAGTCACGCGGCAGCAGCGTCGCCCCGGAGAACACCCACTCGGCACCCTCGCGTCGCCCGAGTTCATCGACGTCGAGCAGCAGCTCCCAGTCGGTGTCGGCCGAGCGGTAGCTCTCCAGCGTGGTGCGTCGCCAGAGGCCACGCGGATGCTCGCGATCCCGCCAAAAATTGTAATAGTGGGCGCCGCGCCGGCTCACGATCGGGATGCGATCGTCGGAGTCGATCACCTCGAGAAGGCGGCCCGACAGCGCGTCGAATGCGGGAGAAGCGAACCGGGCGAGCGTTGCTGCGGACTGCACGGCCGCCCACTCGAGGGGAGCCTCCCCGTGGATCTCTTCCAGCCAGAGGTTCTCGTCGGTCATCGAGTAAGCCTACGCGGGGCTACTACTCGTCGAGCGCGAGTTCCTTGGGCAGCTCGAGCTCCTTGGCCGAGAGCTCTTCCACGTTGACGTCTTTGAACGTCAGCACGCGCACCGACTTCACGAACCGGTCAGAGCGGTACACATCCCACACCCAGACGTCGTTCATCGTGAGCTCGAAATAGAAGTCGTGCTCGGTATCTTGGCGCACGAGCTCGACCTCGTTGGCGAGATAGAAACGACGCTCGGTCTCAACAACGTACCGGAACTGGGATACGACATCCCGGTATTCGCGGTACAACGCCAGTTCGACCTCGCGGTCGTAGTCTTCGAATTCGTCTTCGTCCATGCTGGGGTAATTCTAGTTCAGCCACGGAGAGCGGATTCGCCCGCATGCAACCAGGTGCGGCGGTGGAAGTCTGTGGCACCGAGTACGGCGATCGCCGCGAAATGGTCGGCGCTCCCGTAGCCCTTGTTCGAGGACCAGCCATAGCCCGGGGTGCTGTCGTGGGCGTCGATCATGAGCCGGTCACGGTGCACCTTCGCGACAACGGATGCAGCAGCGACTGATGCGCAGTCCCGGTCGGCCTTCACGCGGGTCGTCAGCGGCACGGGGCTCTGCAGCGCAGGGCTGAGCCAGTCGTGACTCCCGTCGAGCAGTATCACCGATTCGCGCACGCGCGCCCCTGCCTCGTGCAGCGACACAAGCGCCCGTCTTCCCGCCAGTCCGAGGGCTGCGATGATGCCGACCTCGTCGACTTCTTTCGCCGTGGCGAGTCCGACCGCGCTGAACAGCGCCCAGGATGCCGCGAGCGGCGCCAGCGCCTCCCGCCGCTTCTCGCTCAGCAGCTTTGAGTCGCGCAGGCCCTCCGGCATCGCACCGACCGAGACATCCACCACACAGAGGCCGACGGCCACCGGTCCGGCGATTGCGCCTCGCCCGACCTCGTCGCAGCCGATGACGAATCGGGCGCCGCCATCGTGGAGCTGCGTCTCACAGGCGAAAGTGGGAGTGGCGATAACCACTTATTTCGACATGCCCGGGTTAGCCGCCGAGACGCCACTGAAGACGTTGGGGTAGTCATCAAGCCAGGTCCAGTGGCTCGACGGCCAGCTGATCAGGAAGGCGCGGCCCACGACGTCATCCATCGGCACGAAGCCCTTGGTCGGGGTGTTGGCATTCGCTCGGGAATCCCGCGAGTTGTAGCGATTGTCACCCATCACCCAGAGCGAGTTCTTCGGCACTGTCACCGAGAAATCGTTTGCCGCGACCTTTGTCTCGCCGTTCTGGAGCTTGAGGTACGGCTCTACCAGGGGGATGCCGTTCACCGTCATCTGTCCGAAGGCGTTGCAGCAGGCCACTGTGTCGCCCGGCAATCCGATCACGCGCTTGACGAGGTGATCGTTACTGTCGGGAGCGCTGAGCCCCACCACGGAGAGCACCCAGTCCACGCCCGCGACGAACCCATTTTGCTGAACCGCCGGCTGGGCCAACAGCCACCCCCCTGGGTCTTTGAAAACAACGACATCGCCATGCTGCAGCGGAACCATCCGAGGCACCAATTCGTTGACAATGATGCGGTCGTCGATCTGAAGCGTGTTTTCCATCGACCCGGAGGGGATGTAAAAGGATCGGATGAGAAACGCCTTAATCCCGACAGATATGATAATCGCCGCGACCACGATCAACACGATGTCGCGGATGAAGAGTTTCACCCCACGTGTCTTATGGCGCCGCGTTTCAGCCACGTCGTGCGTCGACGTGGCTGGATCGATATCTGTCATTAAACCCCTGAGCTCCCCATCATTTTAGGTGGTGGGGAGCTCAGTCAAAACTTCGGTGAAACGGCGCGTCTAGTGCGCGTCACGCTTTTCTTTGATCTTCGCCTTCTTGCCGCGGAGATTGCGCAGGTAGTACAGCTTGGCGCGACGCACGTCACCGCGGGTGACGACCTCGATGTGGTCGATCACCGGAGAGTGCACCGGAAATGTGCGCTCGACGCCCACCTGGAAACTGACCTTGCGAACGCAGAATGTTTCGCGCACACCTTCGCCGGAGCGACCGATAACGACGCCTTGGAAGACCTGGATGCGGGACCGGGTACCTTCCACGATGTTCACGTGGACCTTCACGTTATCGCCGGCGCGGAAGTCCGGGATGTCCGATCGGAGGGAGGCCGCGTCGACGGCGTCAAGAATATGCATGGTGGTTCGCTCTCTGCAACCGCCACAGGTCGACCGCGAATTAGGGTGTCACATCAGATGAGAAATGGTGCCGATAGCGATGACGACTCCCCTGTGGCAGAGCCGTGCGGTAGGCACAAGTCGCTATTCTGCCACATCGCCCGGAACTAAGCCACTCGCGCGCCTGGCGGCACCCTCGCTTGCATCAGGGCCCCCTGATTCACTGCGGAGACGCAGCTCCTCATAGTCGAGTCCGGTGAGGCGGGTCACCGCCTCCTGCCGCGTCTCGACGAGGTACTCGATCAGCACGACCCAGAGAGTGGTGAACGCGATGATGATGATGACTCCGCCCGCAATGTCTGCGATCGTGAAAGAGGCATCTCGAAAGCCCTGCCCGAAGACGTGGGTCGCGATGGAGGTGCCCGGTTCGGTACTGTGCACCGAGTCGACGACGAAGAAGCCGTAGCAGAGCACGGCGAAATACCAGCCGGACAGGAGCACGGCATCCGTCTTCGATACGGCGCCAGAGCGACGCGCGCTTCTGCGTGCCCACGTGATGGTCGTCACCACAGCGAGGAAAATGAAGAGTACCGGGGCGAGGAACAGCCCGATGGCGTAGTGCCAGCCGAGGATGACGCCGAAGAATACCCGCCCGATCAGCAGCCACAGCGGCAGCACGATGGTTGCGGCGAACTGGGTGTTGAACAAAACCCGGCGATACCACATGGACAAAAGTTTACGCTCGACAGAGAAGACCAACCGCCCACGCGGTATCGCGGGTAGTTCGCGGGCAGGTCGCAGTGAGGAGACACGGATGATCGAGCTCAGGACGCCGGCAGAAATCGACGAGATGCGCGCCGCTGGCACTTTCGTGGCAAACACCCTTACCGAACTGGTCGCGGCCTCGCAAGTGGGGGTCAACCTGCTCGCGCTCGACTCGCTGGCGGCGAAGCTCATCCGCCGGGTTGGGGCCACGAGTTGCTACGTGGATTACCACCCCTCGTTCGGTGCCATGCCATTCGGCAAGGTGCTCTGCACCTCGGTGAACGATGCGGCTCTGCACGGGCTCCCCCACGACTATGCGCTGAAGAACGGTGACGTGCTCAGCCTCGACTTCGCGGCATCCGTCAACGGCTGGGTGGCCGATTCTGCCGTGACGGTGATCGTGGGCACCCCGCGGCCGGAGGATGTCACTCTTATCGAGACGACGGAACGCGCGCTCGCGGCGGGTATCGCGGCCGCCACTGTGGGGGCTCGCATCGGCGACATCTCGGCCGCGATCGGCGAGCTCAGCCGGGCGGCGGGATACTCGGTCAACGTCGACTTCGGCGGGCACGGCGTCGGCCGGACGATGCACGGGGATCCGCACATCCCGAACGACGGTCGCCCTGGCCGCGGACTGCCACTGCGCGCAGGTCTGGTCTTCGCCATCGAGCCGTGGCTCATGGAGGGTACGGACCGCATTTTTACCGACCCGGATGGCTGGACCCTGCGTAGCCTGGACGGCTCACGGGCCGCCCACAGCGAGCACACGATCGCGATCACGGATGCCGGCCCGGTGGTGTTGACGGCCCGCTGAACCTCACTGCTACTGGGTCGCGCATCGCTCGACAGCGATCGACGCGCTCTGCGCCCATGAGTGAAACTCGCGCCCGAACGTTCGGGCGCGCGTGTCACTCGTCGGCGCGACGGTATCCCCCGCACCAGTCCCCCGCCCGGCGTGACGGTCTCCCCCGCACCAGTCCCCCGCCCGGTAGCCCTTCATCCGTCACGGTTGCCCGTCATCCGCTCCCGGTAGCAAATGCAGGACTGGGCGTGACAGGAGTGGCAGGAAAGGCTCATCCGCCCCATCCGAAACACACGGTCCTGCATTTGCTACCGGCAGGGCGACACGGGTGCGGACCGATGTCCGGCGTCGCCGGTGAACGGCGAGGTTCCCCGAAGCGGATGCAGCGGGCAGACGCCCTACAGGGCGCCGGGTCGTGCGCTGCGCCACTCGTCGGCGAGCAGGGCGTACGCAAGCCCGTCGAGCCATTCGCCGGAACGGTGCAGCGACCCGCGCACGTCGTGGGACTCGCGGCGCATGCCCACGCGCTCCATCAGGCGCCAGGACGGCAGGTTGTCGGCGAAACACTGGGCAAGCACCCGGCGCAGGTGAAGCTCCTCGAAGCAGATTCGGATCAACTCGGCGACGGCTTCGGTGGCGTATCCCCTGCCCGCGTAGGCGGGGTCGAGGCTCCAGCCGAGCTCGGCCTGCACCGCGCGCGCCCGATCCGTAACTTCAGCCTGGGCCCACGCATCCTCGATGGCCAGCATCAGGTCGCCGATCACGTGTCCATTGAACTCGATCACCAGGGTCTTGGCCAGTCGCGCGGGCTCGGTGAAATCGGCGAGATAGTGCTCGCTGTCGGGTTGAGCGCTGGTAATCCAGAGTGCGACGGACTCTTGTCGGCGATAGCGCCAGGTTGCCGGACCGTCTGCCTCTGTCGCCGGGCGGATCTCGAGGCGCTCGGTACGAACCGGCCATGCGACGGCTCCGAGGCCTTCGCTCACAGGCGCGTCCGTCGCGCGCGCGGAGCGACGTCTTTGGGCACCGCATTCTCCGGCGGCAACAGGTCGGGCCGCACGCGCCGGGTGCGCTCGAGCTGCTGCTCGTGCCGCCATGTAGCGATCGCACCGTGATTGCCGCTCAACAGCACGGGAGGCACCTCGAATCCGCGCCACTCTCCCGGCTTCGTGTAACTGGGGTATTCGAGCAGTCCATCGGAATGGGATTCCTCGACAAGACTCTCCGGGTTACCGACGACACCGGGGATGAGTCGCCCGATTGACTCGATCATCGCCATCGTGGCGACCTCTCCCCCGTTGAGCACGTAGTCGCCGAGGCTCACCAGACGCACGCGGGCGCGGGTTGCGGCGTAGTCGACGACGCGCTGGTCGATGCCCTCGTACCGTCCGCAGCCGAAGACCAGCCGGGGCTCGGTCGCGAGTTCGTTGGCAAGCTTTTGGGTGAAGAGCTCCCCGGCAGGTGAGGGGAAGATCACGACCGGGGCATCCGCTCCCTGCGCCTCACCCGCGTAGAGGATGCTGTCGAGCGCTTCGCCCCAGGGCTCCGGCTTCATCACCATTCCGGCCCCGCCGCCGTAGGGCGTGTCATCGACCGTGCGATGCCGGTCGAAGGTGAAGTCGCGCAGGTCGTGGATGCCGAGCTCGATCAGCCCGGACCGCCGCGCTCTGCCGAGAAGGGAAACATCGAGCACGGAGAAAAACTCCGGAAATATCGTGACGATGTCGATGCGCATCGTTGAGTTCTCTAGTCGGTCGACGTCGGGCCGGGCTCGACTTCGGGCTCGACTTCGGGCTCGACTTCGGACTCGCCAACAGCGGACGCCGCATCCGGGTTCGTCTCTCCGTCGTCGTCCGGCAGCTCTTCAAAGAGGCCATCCGGGGGGGTGACCGTGATCGTTCCCGATTGGATGTCAACGGTCGGCACGATGGCCTTCACGAACGGCACCAAAACTTCACCGGCATCGGTCGTCACGTGGATGAGATCCTGCGAGGGAAGGTGATCCACCTGGCTGACGATTCCGACGCGGATGCCGTCACGCACGACCGCGAGTCCGACGAGCTGATGGTCGTACCAGGCATCCTCCTCGTCCGACGGGGCGGCGAGGTCGTGGTCGATCCAGAGAATGGCCTTGATCAGGCCCTCCGCGGCGGACCGGTCGGAGACGCCCGTGAAGAATGCGACCGGCTGCAGGTTGTACCACTTGAGCTCGATGAGTTCCAGGGTCTTTCCGTGCCACGCCGAAGAGGACGGTACCTGGAGGGTGAACACGGCCCCCGGAACGAAACGACGTTCCGGGGCATCCGTGTAGAGCTCGACCTTGATCGCTCCCTTGAGGCCATGGGCCTTAGTGAGACGACCGACGCGCAACTGGTCAGTCCCATTCAGGACCGGTGCCGGGGGTGTGCTGGGTTCTGGGTTGTTAGAAATCGGTATCCACCACGTCGACGCGCACCTTACGACCATCGGCAATGGCCGAAACGAGGGTGCGGAGCGCCTTCGCGGTGCGACCTGCGCGACCGATCACACGGCCGAGGTCCTCGGGGTGCACGCGCACCTCGAGAACCTCACCACGTGGTGAATTCTTTGCTACGACCTGAACCTCGTCGGGATTATCGACGATTCCCTTGACGAGATGTTCGAGGGCGGCTGCGAGCATTACCTACGCCTTATCGGCGCTGGCAGCCTCGGCGTCAGCCTCGGTCGCGTCATCGGCCTTGACCTCGGCGGCGTCGGAGACGGCCTCGACCTTGGCGGCGTCGGCGTCGTTCAGACCTTCGACCGCCGGGGCAATGTCAGCTTCCGGCGCCTCGACAGCCGTGTCGACGGATGCCTTGGCCGGCGCCTCGACTTTTGGCGCGGGTGCCGCGGCCTTTGGCTTGAGCACAGGCTTCTTCTTCTCATCCGCGACGAACTCCACTTTGGACTCTTTGGTCCTGACAGTGCTGACGGCGTTCTTGTCGCCCTGGAAGATCCCCCAGTCGCCCGTGAGTTTGAGGATGGCGGCGACCTGCTCGGTCGGCTGCGCGCCGACTCCGAGCCAGTACTGCGCGCGGGCCGAATCGACCTCGATGAACGACGGCTCTTCGGTGGGGTGGTACTTGCCGATCTCCTCGATCACACGACCATCGCGTTTGGTGTGTGAGTCAGCGACGACGATACGGTAGTAGGGAGCGCGGATCTTTCCCATGCGCTTCAAACGAATTTTTACAGCCACAATTCTCCAGAGATGATTTATGAGGGCGAACTGCTTGCCGTGAGCGTGGGGTGCACACTCGGCAGAAAAGCTCTGATGGGAGACGATGCCGTTGGATTAGAGGGTCGAACGGCATAACGCTCGACTTCTCATTCTTGCAGGTTTTTGCCGGTTTCAGGAACCAACCGCTGTGAAGGGCACCCGAGCACGCTTGCGCGACAGGGCGACACCAACCAGGCACACGATTCCGCCGACGACCGCGAGGGGCGCGGGCACCTCCCGGAAGAAGAGAAATGCCTCGAGCACGACCAGTGCCGGAACGATGTAGGTGGTGACGGCAAGCGATCCGGCTGACATCTTCGACAGGGCGTAAGCCCAGGTGCTGAACGCGATCGCTGTGGGCACGACACCGAGGTAGATCGCGCCGAAGACACTCGAAACCGGCGCCCGCGACAGGTCATGGACCAGCGATCCGGCGAACGGGGTGCAAGCGATCGCGCCGATGGCGCACCCCAGGAAGGTGACCTGGCGATTGGGCAGTCGACGCAGCACCGGTTTCTGACAGAGGACGCCGATCGAGTACGTGACGGCAGCAACCAGGGACCAGAGGACTCCGGTTCCATCGCCCACTCCGGTAATTCCGCTTGAGATACCGATGAGCACGACGCCGAGGAACGCGACACCGGCGCCGATGAGCAGCCACCGCGGGATGCCGTCTCCGAGGAAGACACCGGCACCGAGCGCAATGAGCAGCGGGCCGATGTTCACGATCATCGCCGTCGTCCCGGCATCCAGGGTGTGCTCCGCGACATTGAGTGAGACGTTGTACGCCGCAAACCACGCGATCCCAAACACCACGATCAGCAGCCATTCCCGACCGGTCGGGCGCACCCAGCGGTGACCGACCAGGAGAAGCGACAACACCACCGTACCGACGACCAGCCGCGCGAGCGCCAAAGAACCCCCAGTGAAATGCGGGGCGACACCGCGAATCACTATGAATGCGCTCGACCAGGCGAGCAGCGTCACGATGATCGCGATCAGTACCGAGGGGCTGAGCTTAGGGGCGACGGTGGATTGAGCGACTGGATCAGCGCTGGGGAGGGGAATGCGGGTCATCCACTCAGGCTATCCACAGCCACCGTTGCAGCGGTGCAGCCTGCGAGAAGATGTCCGCAATTCGGGCAGGTTTGGCCGAAACGCGTCAGCCCAGCATCAGGCTAGCGTCAGCTCTCAGAGAAACCGGGCGCGATCCGCGGCCAGGGACAGAGCTGTTCCAGTTGCGTCGCGAGCGAGAGGATCAGCGCCTCACCGGCGCCGTCGGGTTGTGGCTCGGCGACGATCTGCACCGCGAGCGGCACCTGTGCCGTGGCGTGCCAGCCGGCGGGGATGCTCGCCGCCGGCCAGCCGAGGAGATTCCAGGTGGACGGATACGGGGCATAGCGGATGTTCGAAAGGATGTTTGCCCACCAGCCGCGCTCGTGCCAGTTCTCGGCGAGCGGACCGGGTTGCGCGAGCGTCGGCGTGAGCAGCAGGTCGTAGTCCGCAAAAAACTTGTGCACCGTGGCCCGCAGGCGATCGACCGGTGCCGCCTTCAGCAGGCCCGTCCGGCGTGCGAGCCGGCCGAGTCGGGCATGCACTCGCACGCGCCGCTCGAGCTTGGCGGGATCGAGGCCCTCGGCATCGGTGGCGGTGCCCGCAAACCAACGAGCGAGCAGGGGAAGCGGGTTCGGGTCGTAGGGAAACGTCACGTCGTTGACACTGTGGCCAGCGGCGCGCAGCGCGGCAGCCGTCTCGACGAGACCCCGGCGCCACTCCGGGTCGAGAGAGACGAGCGCGGAGGGCTCCCCCGCCGCGATAGCGATGCGCAGTGGCCGCGACGGTATCACCGGGAACGCAAGCTCCGGACGCCCCGCCATGACCGAGAGCAGGAGCGCGGCATCCGCCACCGTCGTGGCGAGGGCTCCGTTCTCGCTCATGCCGAGCCAGGCATCGACGCCGATCCCCTGGGGGACGAGTCCGCTGCCTGGCTTGATGCCGAACAAGCCGCAGTTAGCGGCGGGAATTCGAACCGACCCCATGCCATCATTTCCGTGCGCGAATGGTACCTGGCCGGATGCGACGGCGGCGGCGGAACCACCGGATGAGCCGCCGGAGGTGCGTTTCACGTTCCATGGATTGCGGGTGGTGCCGTAGACCGAATCGGTGGTGCCGAAGACGCAGAGCTCTGGCACTCGAGTGATGCCGACGACGACTGCTCCGGCGGCCCGAAGTCGGGCGACGATTTCATGATCAGCCGACTGTGCTGCCGAATCTGTGGCGGCCGACCCGTCGCGCATCGGTTCCCCCGCGACCGGGATGTTGTCCTTGATGGCGATCGGCACGCCAGCCAGCGGAAGTAGCGGACGATCGATGCGAGCATCCACCTCCGCCGCCTCGGCGAGGGCCTTTTCGGCGCGTACCACTTGAAAAGCACCTAAACCGGTACCCCTCTCGATTCGAGCGAGCGCGGCGCGGGTGGCATCGACGGCGGTGAGAGCGCCGGAGCGGACTGCCGCGGCACTCTCCACAGCGGTGGGGAGAGTCATGGGCTCAGCCTATGGTCCCCTCACCGCAAACCGTGTCAGGCGTTCTTGCCATCCCGCCAGCTGAGCCAGTCGCGCACCGGCGCGAGATCGTAGTCCGGACCGGTAATGCCGATCGTGAAGAGGGTCGTTCCGAGATCGTGCAGTTCATCCGCCTGCTCTGGAGTACGCCCACGCAGCTCGGTCGAGATCTCGATCTCCGAGACATCCCGCCCCACGGCCTCGCCGTGCTCTCTGAGAATTCCGAGCTTGCGCTGGAGGGTCTCTGGGTCGCTGAATGAGTGCCAGATATCCGCGTGCCTCGCAACGATTCGCAGGGTCTTCTTCTCGCCACCGCCCCCGATCAAAACCGGGATGTGCCGGGTGGGCGGCGGGTTGAGCTTGCCCCAGCGATCCTCGATGATCGGGAGATTGGCCGCGAGAGCATCCAGTCGCTGGCCGACGGTGCCGAATTCGTAGCCATACTCGTCGTAGTCACGCTCGAACCATCCGGAGCCTGTGCCAAAGATGAATCGGCCGATACCCGTGCCCTTTGCGCTGATGTGGTCGATGGTGCGGGCCATGTCGGCCTGAAGGTTGGCGTTGCGGTAACTGTTGCAGTTGACGAGTGCGCCGAGCTCCACGCGCGAGGTCTGCTCGGCGAGCGCCGCGAGCATGGTCCACGACTCGAAGTGCAGACCGTCGGGTTCGCCGGAAAGCGGGTAGAAGTGGTCCCAGTTGAAGAGGATATCGGCGCCGAGCTCCTCTAGTTCGGTGGCGGTATCGCGAATCTTCTCGTAGCGCGAATGCTGGGGCGCGATCTGCACGCCGAGTCGGACGGGACGGGTCGATACATCAGTCATGGGACAAGCCTATGGTGCTCCACTCGGCATCCTCATAGGGTGCCAGGGTTGACTCGTCCTCCATGACTTCTTTGCGAACACGCGCCTCTGCGATCGTGCTCGCTGGCGCAATGCTGGCGCTCGCAGGATGCTCTCCCGCCACGCTCGAACCCGACACGAAACCCTCCTCGTCGGCAAATCGTCCGGTGGTCGTGGCAATCGGTGACTCGATCATGAAGGGGCACGGTCTCTCGGCAGAGCAGGCCTGGCCCGCGACGCTCGCCCGGTCCACGGGCTGGGATCTCACCAACCTCGCCTGCGACGGCGCTGGTTTCGCGACCGCGGGCGACGACAACGACTGCGGCGCCGACTTCTCCGGTCTCGTGAACGAGGCCGTGGCGCTGCATCCGACCCTCATCATCATTTCGGGCAGCAGCAACGACCTTGGCATCGACAACGACCACTTGCGCACGGAGACCACCTCGGTGGTCTCCAGCCTGCACGCCGAGCTGCCCGCGGCGACGATCGTCGGCATCAGCACCGTGTGGAACGACAGCGTGGCGCCCGATCAGATGAACGACATCAACGAGCAAGTGCGCACGGCAATCATGGCGGTGAAGGGTCTCTACCTCGACATTGGCCAGCCCCTGGCCGGCCACCGGTCGTGGCTGCAATCAGACCGCGTGCACCCGACCGTGCGTGGGCAACAGAAGCTCGACGAGGTGATCACCGGGGCGATTCGCAGCGCGAAGCTGTCGATCTGACGCCGACGTCCTCCAGCCGTTTGTGATCAATACGCACCCTCCGCAGGTGCCGACTCTAAGGCGGCGTGTATGCCCCCGGAGCGGACCTCGACGCGCCGGCTTCAGCCGCGGCCGAGCAACTTCTGCAGGCTCGCGAGCTCTTCCTCGGACGGTCCGACCTTGCTGGCACCGCCACCGAGTCCGAACCCTGATCCCGCAATTCCCGTAGACGGTTTCGCTCCCGAAGCCAAGGCCGCGTTTTCCGCGGCCCGCTTGGCCGGGTTTCCCGACTTCGAGCCCTTCTTCGGCTGCACCCTCTTCGGCGCGCCGAACTTGGCCCCGGGGATCGGCCCCATGCCCGGCATCTGTGGCATGCCACCCTTCGCCACGGTCTTCATCATCTTCGCGGCCTGTTCGAAGCGGTTGACGAGCGCGTTCACCTCGGTGACGGTCGTTCCGGATCCGCGGGCGATGCGCACCCGGCGCGATCCGTTCAGAACCTTCGGCTGACGACGCTCGCCAATGGTCATCGACTGGATGATTGCCTCGGTACGCGTAATCTCCGACTCGTCGAAGTTCTCCAGCTGCTGGCGCATGCCCTTCGCACCAGGAAGCATCCCGAGCAGATTCTTGATCGAGCCCATGTTCTTGAGCTGCTGCATCTGGCTGAGAAAGTCCTCAAGGGTGAAGCTGTCGGTCATGAACTTTTCGGCGACCTTGCGCGATTCCTCCTCATCGAAGGTCTTCTGCGCCGTCTCGATCAGGGTGAGGATGTCACCGAGGTCGAGAATGCGGCTGGCCATGCGGTCCGGATAGAAGGGCTCGAAGTCATCAAGTGACTCGCCGGTGGAGGCGAAGATGATCGGGCGTCCAGTGACGGATGCCACGGAGAGCGCCGCCCCACCACGCGCATCGCCGTCGAGCTTGGTGAGAACAACAGCCGTGAAGTCGACGCCCTCCTGGAAGGCTTTGGCCGTCGCGACGGCATCCTGGCCGATCATTGCGTCGATGACGAAGAAGACCTCATCCGGATCGATCGCCCTGCGGATGTCGGAGGCCTGCTTCATCAGGTCGGCATCGACGCCGAGGCGGCCGGCCGTATCGACGATGACAACGTCGTACTGCTTGTCCCGCGCGAACTTCACCCCGTCCCGTGCGACCTTTACCGGGTTGGCTGCGCCTCCGAAGAATGACTTCGGCGCGGCATCCTCCGCTCCGACATTGCCGGGTTCCGGCGCATAAAACGCAACGCCGGCCTGCTCGGCGACGACCTTCAGCTGGGTGACCGCGTTGGGTCGCTGGAGGTCCGCCGCGACGAGAAGGGGAGTGTGATTCTGACCGGCGAGCCACTTGCCGAGTTTGCCAGCGAGGGTCGTCTTGCCTGCACCCTGCAGGCCAGCGAGCATGATGACGGTCGGCGCCGTCTTGGCGAACTGGATGCGACGGGCCTCTCCCCCGAGGATTGAGACGAGCTCGTCGTTGACGATTTGCACCACCTGCTGGGCAGGATTGAGCGCCTTCGAGACCTCGTCGCCGAGGGCCCGCTCGCGCACCCGCGCGGTGAAATCCTTGACAACTTCGAGGGCGACGTCGGCGTCGAGCAGGGCACGACGGATCTCGCGAACGGTGCCGTCGACATCCGCGGCACTGAGTTTGCCCTTGCCGCGCAGGTTCTTGAAGGTATCCGCGAGGCGGTCAGTGAGGTTTCCGAAGGTGGCCATTGTGAAAATAGTTTAACCCGCGATCACGAGGGATCGCGTCTGGCGGATGCCTCGCTGGCGGATGCCTCTCTGGCGGATGCCTCGCTGGCGGATGCCTCTCTGGCGGACGCCCCGGCCTAGGCTCGCCCCATGCGATTTGGAATCACGATCCTGCCCCAGCAGCCCTGGGCCACGGCGAAGAGGCTCTGGGCCCGAGCGGAGGAACTCGGCTTCGATCACGCCTGGACCTACGATCACCTGTCCTGGCGCACCTTGGCCGACGAGCCGTGGGGTGCCACCATCCCGACCCTCACCGCCGCGGCGACGGTGACTTCGCGCATCCGACTCGGTACCTTTGTGTCGTCGCCGAACTTTCGGCATCCGGTGACCTTCGCCAAGGATGTTGCGACGGTTGACGACATCGCCGGCGGTCGATTCCTGCTCGGCATCGGTTCGGGTGGAACCGGCTTCGACTCGTTCGTGCTCGGCCAGCCCGAGCTGACAGCACGGGAACGCCATGACCGATTCGCCGAATTTGTGGAACAGCTCGACGGGCTGCTGCGCTTCGAGCACGATGGGCCGATCTCCGTCGCCGGCGACTGGTTCACGACTCACGAGGCGCGCATGGTCGGGGTGCCAGCGCAACTGCCGCGAGTTCCCTTCGTGATCGCGGCGAATGGACCGAAGGGTCTCGATCTCGTGGCGCGGTTCGGCCAGGGCTGGGTGAGCACGGGAAGGGACGGCACCACCGGGGAAGACTGGTGGCACTCTGTCGCGACACTCGCCGGGCGGCTGGATGACGCGGCCGAGCGCCGGGGACGGGATTCGGCGTCCATAGATCGGTACCTGTCGATCGACTCTGGCGGGCAGTTCGCGTTGCAGAGCGCCAGCTCGTTCGACGACATCGTCGGGCGGGCCGCTGCACTCGGGTTCACGGATGTCATCGCCCACTGGCCTCGCGCACAAGGAATCTATGCGGGCTCTGAGTCGGTACTCGACGAGGTGGCGGGGTTGCTGCCGCGGTTGCGCTGAGGCACCCGGCGCGAATCACCGGGGATCGATGACTCGGGCCGCGCGCCCGTGAGTGACACTCGCGCCCGAACGTTTGCCCGCGAGTGTCACTCGTGGGAGCTGAGGTTCAGTGCAGAGCTGCGGGGCGGTTCGAGCATCTAGGCTGCAGGAATGCCTGACTCCCCCGTTCGCACGGTTCCGCTCGGCTCCTCTGGCATCGAGGTCACCGAATTCTTCTTCGGTGGCGCAGCCATCGGAGGCATCGGATCCGCGCCATCCCGCATTGGCCTCGGTATGAAGACGGATGAGGCGCTTGAGCGGCTCGACGAAGCCTACGAGGTCGGCATCCGGGTGCTCGATACCGCCAATTCTTTCGCGGGCGGCGAGAGCGAACGAGTGATCGGCCGCTGGCGCGAGGAGCGCGAACGGGCCGACGTGTTGGTCGCGACGAAGGTCGGCAATGTGGTCGAGCGCGGCCAGGAGACGATTTCGCTCGCCGCTGACCACATCGAACGGCAACTCGCCCTCAGCCGATCGCGCCTCGGCTCGGTCGACCTGTATCTCGCCCACGGATTCGACGAGCGTACGCCGCTCGAAGAGACCATCACCGCGTTCGCCGCCGCCATCGATACCGAGCAGATCCGAGCCTGGGGGTGCTCCACCAGATCGGTGCGTGAGGTCGAAGCCTGGTTGCTCGCTGCGGACAGCGCTGGGCTGCCGCGACCGGCCTGGGTGCAGTCCGAGCTGAGCCTCGTCGCGCGCTCGGTAGAGAGGGATCTGCTGCCACTGCTCGCCGAAGAGGGCATCGGATTCGTGGCGTACTCGCCGCTGGCCGGCGGCATCCTCTCCGGGCGGTATCTCACTGACGATCCCGAGGAGCTTCCCGATCCTGCCGCGGGCAGCCGGTTAGCGCTCGCGCCCGCGATGTACGCCGCAGCATTCACGCTGCCGAACCTCGCACGGGTTGCGGCCCTCGAGAGTCTCGCGCGGGAACGTGAGGTGGGAATCGCCGCCCTCGCTCTGGCCTGGCTGCGTCGTCATCCGCAGGTCACGGCCACCATCGTGTCGCCGCGTCACACCGAACAGTGGGACGCGGTGACGGATACCGCGTCGATGGACTTCGACGACGCCCTCGCCGAGCAGGTGGCGGCGCTGTTCGAGTGAACAACCGCGCCATGAACGTTTCCGGAAACGCGAGGGGTCCGCAGCGAAGCGAGGGTCGGATGGTCACAGAATCTTGGAGTCACGGGACTTCCTGTTCTCGATGAGGGGGTTGGGGCTTATCCCCGACTCCTCTCCCCTATCGATGCACACGCTGGTGGGGAACGTCGAACTTCTGAGCCGCCCGGTTGAGGACGATGGGCAGATCACGTCGCTGACGGCTCTGGTGAAAGTCGGGCCCACCGCGGCGGGGGGATGAGTCCTCGTCCGACCGGACAGGTGACCTCGTCACTGTTCCGGCTGTGACGTCGATTCGTCTGTGAGAATCTTGGCCAGGACGGTAGCTTCGCTGATTTCGGGGTTCTTCGTTGCGGTGAGCAAGGTGACGGGACCTTCCCGCAGGATTTCTCGCAGGCTCTGCAGAGCCGCGGCGCACTCCGGTTCTTTGAGTTCTTCCTCGTAGCGGGTCGTGAATTCCACGAATCGCTCGGGAACATGGGCGTACCACTTTCGAAGGTCAGTCGAGGGGGCGACCGCCTTGCACCACTGGTTGAGGTGAGCCTTCTCTTTGCTGAGGCCCCGAGGCCAGATCCGGTCGACAAGCACCCGTGAACCGTCGGTGGGGCTTGGCTCGTCATAGACCCGGCGAACGCCAACAGTGTGCGCAGTCATGGCTTCCTCCTCGCGCTCCAACCTAGACGCTTTCTGCCATGATCATCGATAACCGTAATCATCGCGCGGATCGCAGCCTGCGAGTCCGGAGAGGCGCGTGGTTGTGGCGCGAGTGTAGGTCTCGGCGACCTTTGCCCGTAGGCTCCGGGAATGAAACCTCCGTCCGACGATCGATCGCTCCCCGCCGCCGATATTGGCGCGGGAGGAACCCGGGCGAGCATCCGGTCGGAACTCGACCAGCGCCGTTACACCGTGGTCGATGAGGATTGGGCTGGCGGGATCCCCGCCCAGTACGGGGTCTCACCGCGCGTCCGGATCGGTCAGACGAAATGGTTCAACTTGTTGTGGCTGATCCCGATCGGGTTACTGCTGCTTCTGGTCAGCGTCGCCGTTGCCCGAGGCATCCGGGGACTTCCCGCGGTGCAGGGCTTCATTCACGCCTATCCGGGCCTGTCCGAACTGCCCGACAATGCTCCGGTCGGATTTCCCGCCTGGCTGGGCTGGCAGCACTTCCTGAACCTGTTTTTCATGATCTTCATCATCCGGTCGGGTATCACGGTGCTCGCGGATCATCCTCGGCTCTACTGGACGAGGCACTCCACCCCGGGCAAAGACTGGTTCCGGGTTCAGAAGCCGGTGCCGACCAACCCTCTCTACACCGCCAAAGACGACTCGATCACGCTGCCGAACGGCGTCGGCCTCCCCGGCCGGAGACACTCCATCGGGCTCGCCCGGTGGTGGCACCTCGGCATCGACACTCTGTGGTTGGCAAACGGGCTCGTGTTCTTCATCCTGCTGTTCACCACCGGGCAGTGGATGCGCCTGGTCCCGCTGCACTGGGACGTTATCCCGAACGCCCTCTCGGTGGCAATCCAGTACCTGTCCCTCGACTGGCCGACGGAGAGCGGCTGGACCAACTACAACAGCCTCCAACTCATCGCCTACTTCGTCACCGTGTTCCTCGCCGCCCCCTTGGCCCTGCTTTCGGGTCTTGGTATGTCGCCGGCCCTGTCGACTCGGTTCCGGCGGATCAGTTCGGTTTTCAGCATCCAAGTCGCCCGGTCCCTGCATTTCCTGGTCCTGTGCTGGTTCGTATTCTTCATCGTCATCCACATCTCGCTCGTCATCGCCACGGGAGCCTTGCGGAACCTGAATCACATGTACGCCGCACAGAACACCGAATCATGGACCGGATTCTGGATCTTCTCCGCCTCGATGGTCGTCGTCATCGTCGGCTGGGTCGCGGCCACCCCATTCACTTACCGGCACCCCCGTATTGTTCAGAAGGTCGGCTTCGCCCTGATCGGGCCGGCACAGCGCCTGTTCGAGCACATCGACTCAAAACCCGGGGAATATACGGAAAAGGACATTTCCCCGTATTTTTGGCATAACGGGAAATATCCCGACACCGACGAGTACAAGCAGCTTCAGGCCGGAGCGTTCGCTGACTACAGGCTCGTCGTCAACGGGCTCGTGGAGAACCCCGCCGAGCTGAGCATCGAACAACTGCGGGCGATGGCGTATCACGAGCAGATTACGCAACACTTCTGCATCCAAGGCTGGTCGGGTGTCGCCAAGTGGGGCGGAGTGTCCATGCAGAAAATCATCGATACCGTGAAACCGGCACCGGAGGCGAAGTGGGTGATTTTCTACTCCTTGGCTCTCGGCCCTGAGGGCGGTCTGTATTACGACGCGCAACCGATCGAGCAGATGCACCACCACCTGACGATGCTCGCCTATGACATGAACGACGCTCCGCTGTCCTTTGGCCACGGGGCCCCACTACGGCTGAGGAACGAAATCGAACTGGGATTCAAAATGGTCAAGTGGATCAAAGCAATCGAATTCGTGACGGACTTCGCCGAAGTCGGCGGGGGGCTCGGCGGGTACAACAACGATCATGAGTTCTTCGGCTACCGGCAATCGATCTGATCCCCTGTCGAGCCGAACGGTATCCGATTGCTCATCCACCGCGTTCTCGGTGGTGATGGCCACCGGTATTTCGTCCACCGCCCTCAGCTTCACGCGCTGGTAAATTCCGTCGGTAGCGTTCCTGGTTGGTGCCGTGGCTGCGGTAATGGTCCTCCGTGCCCTGACGGTGAAACGAACCCCCCTTTTCCGCCAGGACGTGCCGCCGGAACCACGGAATCCGCGGCGGGGTGCCGATTGCGAAACCCGTCGCCGGACGCTTCGACGGCCGCGTGTTCCACGGTCGTCGGACAGGGAAACGCGAAGCGGGAGGGCAGGTTGGCGCCCCACTAGCCTAAAGGGATGTCACTCGTCCTGCCTTTCGACGGCCACACGCCCGCAATTGATGCCTCCGCCTGGGTTGCCCCGAACGCGACACTCATCGGACAGGTCACGCTCGCGGCCGACTCGAGCGTGTTTTACGGAGCGGTGCTTCGCGCCGACACGGACTCGATCTCGATCGGGGCGGGCAGCAATCTGCAGGATAACGTCGCGGTGCACTGCGACTACGGCACGCCGACCATCGTCGGTGAGCGCGTCAGCGTTGGCCATTCCGCTGTACTGCACGGCTGCACGATCGAAGACGACTGCCTCATCGGCATGAGCGCGACCGTGCTCAATGGAGCGGTGATCGGCGCCGGATCTCTGGTGGCTGCTGGCGCCGTGGTTCTCGAGGGCATGATCATCCCGCCGCGTTCACTGGTGGCGGGGGTTCCCGCCAAAGTACGACGCGAGCTCACCTATGACGAGGTCGCCGAGGTGACAGCAAACGCAGCTCACTATGTGGAGCTGAGTCGTCAGCACGCGGCCGTGCGTTCGAACGTCGTCGACAGCGTCGGATCTCAGGCATCGACGAACGGATCCGCGATCCCCACATAGCGGGTCTCCAGGTACTCGTCGATGCCCTCGAAGCCGCCCTCCCGCCCCAGCCCGGACTGCTTCACTCCGCCAAACGGTGCCGCCGGGTTTGACACGATGCCGGTGTTGACGCCCAACATTCCCACCTCGAGTTCCTCTGCCAGGCGCAGGCCGAGATTGAGATCCCGCGTGTAGGCGTAGGCGACGAGCCCAAACTCCGTGTCGTTGGCGAGACGCATGGCCTCTTTCTCGGTCGTGAAGGTCGAAATCGGCGCCACCGGGCCGAAGACTTCCTCGTGAAGGATGGGGGCATGCGGCGGTACATCGATGAGCACGGTCGGCTGGTAGAAGTAGCCAGGCCCATCGACGGCAGATCCACCGAGCGCAAGAGTGGCGCCAGCTGCGAGCGAGGATGTCACGAGCTCGTGCACCTTCTGCCGGGTGCTTTCATCGACCAGCGGACCGATCTTCGACTCCGGCTCGGTGCCGCGGGCGACGGTGTGGGCGCGCATCCGCTCCACCAGTTTGCTGGTGAACTCTGAAGCGACGGTCTCGTGCACCAGGAACCGGTTGGCTGCGGTGCAGGCCTCGCCTCCGTTGCGCATCTTGGCGATCATTGCCCCGTCGACTGCCCGGTCGATGTCTGCGTCGGCGAACACGAGGAATGGTGCGTTTCCGCCGAGCTCCATCGAGACCCGGAGCACCTGGGTGGCAGCGTCCGCGATCAAGCGGCGGCCCACTTCGGTCGACCCGGTGAACGACAGCTTACGTAGGCGGGAATCCGCGATGAGCGGGGCGGTGACCGCTGCGGCTCGGGAAGTCTGAACGACGTTGAGCACGCCAGCCGGGAGCCCTGCCTCCTGCAGCAATTGCGTTAAGAACAGTGCCGTGAGGGGCGTGAGCGCCGCGGGTTTGAGGACCATCGTGCAGCCGGCGGCGATCGCCGGGGCGATCTTGCGTGTGGCCATTGCGAGCGGAAAGTTCCACGGGGTGATGAACAGGCACGGGCCGACCGCACGGCGGGTCACCAGAAGGCGGCTGTTGCCATCCGGCGCCGTCGCGAACCGCCCCGAGATGCGTGCGGTCTCTTCCGAGAACCAGCGCAGAAACTCGGCGCCGTAGGCCACCTCGCCGCGGGCCTCGGCCAGCGGCTTGCCCATCTCGAGCGTCATCAGCAGCGCGAAGTCATCCGCCCGGGCCG
>JANYIZ010000032.1 GCA_025408445.1 Frigoribacterium sp.
CGATTACCCCCATGTTGACGAAAAGCAGGAAGGTGACCCGCTTGGTTTTGACCCCGGAAAGCGCTGCTGCATTGAGGTTGCCACCGATGGCATAGATGTGGCGACCGAACACGCTGCGGCTCATTATTGCCGAGTACGCGACAACGAGCACACCGAGCACGATCAGCACGATCGGCGTTCCGTTATAGCTCGCGAGCAGGTAGGTAATCAGCAGGATGAGAATCGACGTGAAGACGAGCTTCGCAAGATACCAGGCGAAAGGCTCATCCTCGACGGCAAATTTCTTGCGGGCGGCACGCTGGCGGATGCCCTGCGCGATTACGAGCAGCGTCGCGAGAATTCCAATACCGACGGTGAGGGGCTCGAGGAGGCTGACTCCGCCGCCAAGGTCGGGCAGGAAGCCCGAGCCAAGGGCGCGAAACTCGTCGGGGAACGGCGAGATCTGCTGGTTCTGCAGCGCAATCTGGGTAAGGCCGCGGAAGGTGAGCATTCCGGCGAGCGTCACGATGAAGGCCGGGATACGGAAATAGGCGATCCAGAAGCCCTGCCACATGCCCACGAGCGCCCCGATGCCGAGGCAGAGCACGATCGCGAGCCACCACGGCACGTGCCACTGGGTGATCATCACCCCGGCCATTGCACCGACGAATGCCACGACGGATCCGACTGAGAGATCGATATGCCCGGCGATTATCACCATCACCATGCCGATTGCGAGGATGAGGATGTAGCTGTTCTGCACGACCAGGTTCGACACGTTGATCGGCTTGAGAGTGATTCCAGATGTAGCGACCTCGAAGAAGATCACGATCACGATAAGCGCGATAAAGAGCCCGATCTGGCGGAGCTGCCCCGCCAGATAACGGAACGCGGCGGTGAGTATGTTCGGCGCAGCCGGTGTCTTGGTGAGGTCACTCATTCGTGGTCCTTCTCCCTTTCCTGGGTCATGAGTTGCATGACGCGCTCTGCCGTCGCGTCTTCGCGTGACAGGTCCGCGGTGATTCGGCCCTCGGAGAGGGCATAGATCCGGTCGCAAATACCGAGCAGCTCTGGTAGCTCCGAGGAGATCACGATTACTCCCTTGCCCTCGTCGGCGAGCGCGTTGATGATGCCATAAATCTCGTATTTGGCACCGACGTCGATTCCCCGGGTCGGCTCATCCAGAATGAGCACGTCGGGGTTCGAGTACATCCACTTGGAGAGCACAACCTTTTGTTGGTTGCCCCCCGAGAGCTTGCCGGTGATCGCCTCAACATTCGGCGCCTTGATGTTCATGCTCTTGCGATAACCCTCGGCCACCGTGACCTCTTTGTTCTCATCAATCCAGCCGCGCCGGGAGAGCAGGCCGAGAGCGGCACCGGAGATGTTGCGTTTGATGTCGTCGATGAGGTTGAGGCCGTAGACCTTTCGATCTTCCGTTGCATATGCAATGCCGTTGGCAATCGCAGCGGCGACCGTCTTCGTATTGATCTTCTGGCCGTTCTTGTAGACGCTGCCCGAGATGTTGTAGCCGTAGCTCTCCCCGAACACGCTCATCGCAAGCTCGGTGCGTCCGGCACCCATGAGGCCCGCAATACCCACGATTTCGCCCGCGCGCACGAACAGATTGGCCTCTTTCACGACCGCGCGGGAATGATCGAGAGGGTGGTGAACTGTCCAATTCTCGATGCGCGGCAGCTCCTCGCCGATTTTCGGGGTGTGCGCTGGGTACCGGCTCTCGAGATCGCGGCCGACCATGAGCTTGATGATGCGCTCTTCCGTCACCGTATCGGCGCGCATGTCGAGGGTCTCGATCGTCTTCCCATCGCGGATGATCGTCACCTCATCCGCGATCGCCTTGATCTCGTTGAGCTTGTGACTGATGATGATCGACGTGATGCCCTGGCCCTTGAGGTGCGTGATCAGATCGAGCAGGTGAGCGGAGTCCTCGTCGTTGAGGGCGGCGGTCGGCTCATCGAGGATGAGAAGCTTCACCTCTTTGGAGAGCGCTTTGGCGATCTCCACCAGCTGCTGCTTGCCCACACCGATGTCGCGGATCTTGGTGATCGGATTGTCTTTGAGTCCGACCCTGGCGAGAAGCTTGCCCGCCTCGAGGTTGGTCTTGTTCCAGTCGATCCACCCGCCGTTCTGCTGCTCGTTGCCGAGGAAGATATTCTCGGCAATCGAGAGATACGGGCTGAGGGCGAGCTCCTGATGGATGATGACGATGCCGGCTGCCTCGGAATCGTTGATATTTTTGAACGCGACCGTCTCGTTTTCGAAGACGATGTCGCCGTCGTAGCTGCCGTGCGGATATACCCCGCTCAGTACTTTCATGAGCGTGGATTTGCCGGCGCCATTCTCACCGCAGATCGCGTGGATATGGCCGCGCTGCACACCGATCGAGACATCCTGCAACGCCTTGACGCCGGGGAAAGTCTTCGTGATGTTGCGCATCTCGAGGATGTTGATTGTCACCGATGCTTCTTTCTGCACTGAAAGCGTCTGAGCAATGGAGGGGTCTGAGCAGTGGAGGGGTCCGACGGTGGTGGCGGGTTACCGCCACCACCGTCGGAGTGAGTCGAACCTACTTGAGGTCGGCCTCGGTGTAGTAACCGCTGTCAACGAGGACGGTCTTGTAGTTGTCCTTCGTCACGACGGTGGGCTGGAACAGGAACGTCGGAACGACCTTGACCTTGTTGTCGTAGCTCTTCTCGTCGTTCACCGCTGGCTTTTTGCCGTTGAGCAGGTCGTCAGCCATCTTCACGGCTTCCTTGCCAAGCTGGCGAGTGTCCTTGTAGATGCGGAGTACTGCTGTCCGGCGATGATGGACTTGACCGATGCCGCCTCGGCGTCCTGTCCGGTGATGACCGGAAGGGCTGTGGTGGCGTAACCAGACGAGGTGAGTGCGGAGATGATTCCGATCGAGAGACCGTCGTACGGTGAGAGAATTCCCTGCACCTTCGCGCCATCGGAGTAGGTGCTCGCGATGAGGTTCTGCATGCGCTTCTGGGCGGTTGCCGGGTCCCAACGAAGCGTCGCGACCTGGGTGAAGCCGACCTGGCCGCTCTTCACGACGATGGTTTTATCGGCGATGTACTTCTTGAGCGTGTCCATCGCGCCGTTGAAGAAGAACGTCGCGTTGTTGTCATCCGGGCTTCCGGCGAAGAGCTCGACGTTGAACGGGCCCGTCTTGCCGGTGTCCTTGCCGTCCTTGTCCACGACTCCGAGT
>JANYIZ010000033.1 GCA_025408445.1 Frigoribacterium sp.
GTCGGCGATGATGATCCGAACGCCCGGGAAGGCCCGGCCGAGATCCTCGGCGGTGCGCCCGGTGCCCTGGCCGACCAGCCGGAGCCCGGTGCCCGCGCAGTTCGAGCAACTCCAGTCGGTGGCCAGCTTGCCGCACCAGGCACAGGAGGGAGTGGATCGCGCGGTCTTCAGCCGCAGCGGCCCCTCACAGCGTTGGCAGCGTGCCGTGTTGCCGCAGCTCGCGCAGGCCAGCCGCGGCGCGTAGCCAGGCCGCGCCACCTGCACCAGAACGGGACCGTGTTCGAGTGCCGAGCGGGCCTCTCGCCAGGCGGATGAGGGGATGCGGGCCTGGGCCGCAAGGCGATCCTGGGACTGCTGTTGGGCGGTCGGAAGCACCTTCGGAGCGAAGGGACGCGTGGCGGCGAGTTCGTCGAGCCAGCCGACCTCGACGAGCCTCTCCACCTCGGTGCTTCGCGCATGCGAGAGAAAGAGCAGCGCACAGCCCTGCAGCTCCTGGCGCACCAGTGCGATGTCCCTGGCGTGCACGTAGGGACTCAGCGGTTCGTTGTGAAGCGGATCACCCTCATCCCACACCGCGATGAGTCCGAGCGTCACCGCCGGTGCGTAGAGCACCGAACGATTTCCGACGATCGCGAGCGGGGTGTCGCCGAGACAGGCCAGCAGCGCCCGATAGCGATCGGGATTGGACTGGCGCGCGTCGAGATGAACGATCCGATCCGCCGGCAACACAGCTCGCAGTGCAGCCACCAGCTGCTCCTGGTCCCGATAGTCCGGTACGGCGAGAATCGCCGACCCTCCCGCGGCCAGAGCGCGGGTGGCGCTCGCGGCCATGGTGGCCGCCCAGTGTCCCACCCACTGTGATGGGGCATCCGCGCTCGAGCGGACTTCGACCACGCGAGGCACGGCATCCACCGCGAGGCGTCCGCCGGTCGCCAGAGCGAGATCGATTCGATCGGTATCGAATCCGGTCAGCAGAATCGGTGTGACGGCGCCGGATGTCTCGGCTGCGGCCTCCAGCAGCCAAGCCTTTTCCACGCGCACCTGCCGCTTGGGCACGGCAAGCCTCACGATATCGCTCGCGCAGCCCGCGGCGCGGTCGGCGAGACGTCGGGACAGCGTCCAGACCTCTGGCGCGAGCACCCGGGCGGCAGAGACCACCGCTTCGAGCTCGCTCAGCGTGCCGACGTAGTCACCCTGACCGACCACCCCCACGATAAAGCCGTCGGCGACGCGACCACTCGACCGAAGGGGTACCCGCACTCGCACGCCCGGCAACGCTTCTTCCGCCATGGCTGCGGGGATGCTGTAGTCGAACAGACGGTCGAGTTGTGGCAGCGGCGAGTCAATGAGCACCCGCGCAATCCTCGGCGTCGTCACGCCCGAACCGTCGTTCATGGTGAGGGCGGTACCCGAATCTACAGTCCGGCCAGGCTGCGGAGGGCGTCTACCCGGTCGAGCTTCTCCCAGGTGAACTCGGGCAGCTCGCGCCCAAAGTGACCATAGGTGGATGTTGCGGCATAGATCGGCCGCAGGAGGTCGAGATCGCGGATGATCGCAGCGGGGCGAAGATCGAACACCTCGCGGATCGCCTCAATGATGGAGGCCTCGTCGACATGGGCCGTGCCGAAGGACTCGACGTAGAGTCCTACCGGAGCCGCCTTGCCGATGGCATAGGCCACCTGAACCTCGAGGCGATCAGCAAGGCCAGCCGCGACGACATTCTTGGCCACCCAGCGCATGGCGTAGGCGGCCGAGCGATCGACCTTCGAGGGGTCCTTGCCGCTGAAGGCACCTCCGCCGTGGCGGCTCGCTCCCCCATAGGTATCGACGATGATCTTGCGTCCGGTGAGCCCGGCGTCCCCCTGGGGCCCGCCGATTTCAAAACGGCCCGTCGGGTTGATGAGCACGCGCGGATCGACAGTGTCGAGTTCGACACGGTCGAGTACCGGTCGGATCACGAGCTCCTCGATCTCTGCACGCAACATCTCCGTGCTCACGCGAGGCGAGTGCTGGGTCGAGAGCACCACGGTATCAACGGTGCGCGGCACTATCCCGTCGTAGCCGACCGTCACCTGGGTCTTTCCGTCGGGACGAAGGTAATCGACCATGCCGGATTTGCGAACCTCAGCGAGTCGTTCCGCCAGTCGATGGGCGACCCAGATCGGCACGGGCATGTACTCCGGCGTCTCGGTGGTCGCGTAGCCGAACATGATGCCCTGGTCGCCCGCGCCCTGGCGGTCGAGGTCATCGATACTCGACTCCTCACGGGCCTCAAAGGCGTCGTTGACCCCCTGGGCGATATCCGGCGACTGGCCACCGATCGACACGGAGACACCGCAGGACCGCCCGTCGAACCAGACGTCGGACGAGTTATATCCGATGTTCCAGATGCGATCTCGCACGATCAGGGGAATATCGACGTAGCCCGACGTCGAGACCTCCCCGGCCACATGCACGAGACCCGTCGTGACCAGTGTCTCGACAGCGACCCGGCTATGGGGATCGACGGAGAGCAGGGCGTCCAAAATGCTGTCTGAGATCTGATCGCAGATCTTGTCGGGATGACCCTCGGTCACCGACTCCGAGGTGAACAGACGAAGGGGCGTGGTGGATGCTGCGCTCATGGTATTCCCAGCGTGAAGGTGAAACAGAGTGAAGGTGAATCGGGGGCCGAGTGACCACCGTGGTCTGAAGTCAGGCGAGGCGAGCGGCCACGGCATCAAGGGTGCGGTTGGCCACCGATTGCTTGCTCCCGGATGCCTCCATCACTATATCTCCGAGCCTATCCAGCACGATGACACTGTTGCTATCGGCTCCGAAACCCTCTGTCCAGCCCACCCTGTTGAGGACAAGTAGGTCACATCCTTTTCGAGCGATCTTGGTGCGACCGAGCGCGAGCAGCGCATCCGCATCCTGTTCCGTTTCGGCGGCGAACCCAACAATCACCTGACCGGGTCGCCGAGCCTCTGCGAGGCGCGCGAGAATGTCGGGGTTCTTCACCAGCTCGAGCGTTAACCGGTCGCCAGCGAGTTCCTTCTTGATCTTCGACTCGGCGATCACCGCGGGGCGATAGTCGGCTACCGCTGCCGCCATGATCACGACATCGACGTCGGGGGCGGCATCCTCTACCGCCGCTGCGAGTTCGAGCGTTGAGCTGACATGGCGCACACGCATCGAGCCCGGAGCCGCGACCTCGAGATTGGCACCGATGAAGGTAACCTCGGCGCCGCGGGCAACGGCCGCAAGCGCAAACGCTATCCCTTGCTTACCGCTCGAACGGTTGCCGAGGAAGCGCACCGGGTCGAGCGGTTCGCGGGTGCCTCCGGCGGTGACCAGAATTCGATGGCCCGCGAGGTCCTTGGGCGCAATCACCGCAAGCGCAGCGCGCACGATTTCGTCCGGCTCCTCGAGTCGACCGGGTCCGGAGTCTGTTCCGGTGAGCTGCCCGACGGCAGGCCCGACAACGGTGACTCCGCGGGAGCGGAGCACAGTGATGTTGTGCACGGTCGCCGGGTGCTGCCACATCTCGGTGTGCATCGCCGGGGCGATCACCACCGGCGCCCGACTCGCAAGCACGGTGTTGCCGAGCAGATCGTCGGCGAGGCCAACAGCCAGCTTTGCAATGGTGTTCGCGGTCGCTGGAGCGATCACAATCAGGTCGGCCGCCTGGCCGATGGCCACGTGCCGAACCTCAGCAACACCCTCGTAAAGATCGCTGTACACGATGTTTCGACTGATGGCTTCGAGTGTCGGCTTTCCGACGAAGCGAAGCGCGGCCTCTGTTGCCACAACATGAACATTGTGTCCGGCGAGCACCAGACCGCGAATCACATTCACTGCCTTGTAGGCGGCGATGCCGCCGGTGACGCCGACGACAATATTCAACTGGCCGCTCATACGAGAAGCCCCAAGGGAAGTTACTCGACCGGCTCGGCGAGCGCCTTGACGACCAGCTTGTCCTCGTTGATCTCATGCATCGCAACGGAGAGCGGCTTGTCGTCAATAGTGGAGTCCACGAGCGGTCCCACATTGTCGAACAGGCTCCCCTCGTGCAGATCGGCGTAGTAGTCATTGATCTGGCGAGCACGCTTGGAAGCGAAAATAACCAGAGCGTACTTCGAGTCGACCTTCGACAGCAATTCGTCGATGGGCGGATCGATGATGCCTTTGGCGCGTTCAACCATGCGTAAAACTCCTGTTGTTTTTGGGGATTGCCGTCAAGTCTACGACTTCACGGGCGGCGGCGCTCACGTCGGAGTTGACAATGCGGTGATCGAACTCGTTCTGGGCGGCCAATTCGACCTTGGCCGTCTCGAGTCGGCGCTGTTGTTCCACAATATTTTCAGTACCTCGGCCGATGAGCCTCCTCACCAGTTCCTCCCAGGTGGGAGGCAGGAGGAACACGAGCACCGCCTCCGGCATGAGCTTTCTCACCGACCGCGCTCCCTGCAGATCAATCTCAAGCAGCACGCTCTTTCCGGCAGCGAGTGCCTCATCGAGGGGGGCTCGCGGAGTGCCGTAGCGGAAAGCATTGTGCACGGTCGCGGTCTCGAGCATCTGCCCGGTCTCGATGAGTCGATCAAAGTCGGCGTCGCTCACAAAGTAATAGTTGACTCCGTGCACCTCACCGGGGCGCGGGGCGCGGGTCGTTGCAGAAACCGAGAGATGAACATCCGGATAGTTTTCGCGGATGTACGCCGATACCGTGCCCTTGCCGACCGCGGTCGGTCCGGCGAGCACCACGAGCCGAGCCTGGTGGCGGGTGTCGCGATGTTCGCGATGAGCCAACCAGTCCACGAGCTTCTGCCGCTGTCGAACGCCGAGACCGCCGACGCGCTTGGATTCCGCGATTCCCAGCTGCTCCATTGCTTTGGAGGTGCGAGTGGGACCGAGGGTCGGGATGCTCGTCAGCAGTTCGCGCACTCGCAGGCTCGCCTCGGCGGTGGCCGAAGGATCAGCCCACGCCGCTTCGACAACATCGACGGCGCTGCGCGTTCGGTCATGAACGGCCAGCTTGACCGATGCCCGCGCCCGCCGGGCGGCGACGGCTGCGTGGGCGGCGGCGACCCTGTCGACCTCGGGAGGAGCTACCCGCGGCATGCGAACACCTCCGCTGCCTGAGTCTGGATCGCGTCGGCGACGCCATCCGGACCGGCGTCGAGGATGCTTCGGGACGCACTCACGATAGTGGTCGGTGCGGCAGCACCGTAGCGATGCGCAAGCTCGGAAAAACGGGCCCCCTGATGACCGAAACCCGGGGCAAGGACCGGTGAGGCCGGCGCAGTGGCGATCACGGCGAGATCAAGCTCGAATGCGCTGAAGTCGACCGTTGCGCCGAGCACCAGGCCGATCGAGCCCACTTCGCGATCGGCTGCAGCCGACCCCTGGGACACATTCCACTCACTCACCCCTGAGACGATACTGGACGCAACCGTCCGACCGACATGCGATCCGGAAGAAATGCGAGCGGTCTGCAGTGAGAATGCTTCGGGATTCGATGTCGCTGCGAGTACGAACAGTCCCTTACCCGTCTGCTCGGCAAGGGTCATCGGGGCCTCGATCGAACCGAGACCCATGTATGCACTGATCGTAAGAGCGTCAACCTCAAGTGCGCTGCCTGGCGTTAACCAGGCCTGCCCGTAGGCTTCGACGCTGGTCCCAAGGTCGCCACGTTTGGCATCAGCGATAACGATCAACCCCGCCTGGCGAGCCGACTCCAGGATTGTCTCGAGAGCCGCATAGCCAGCCGATCCGTGTCTTTCGAAGAATGCCACCTGTGGCTTGATAATTCCGACACGGCCGGCAGCAGCCTCGACGACGCGCAGTCCGAACTGACGAAGACCCGCAGCATCGTCCGCAAGTCCCCACCGGTCGAGGAGGTAGGGGTGCGGGTCGATGCCAACACACAACTGTCCGAAGATGTCGAATTGATCGACCAGACGCTCACCGAAAGATGTTGCGGACCGTTTAGACAAGAGCGGCCAGCCGATCAGCCCGCTCGCTCGCGTAATCCTGCAATGACTTCACCTCGAACCCGTCGCGAATCGACTCGATCGATGCGACCGCCGCGCCGAGTTGGGCGATCGTGGTGAACAACGGAAGATCAGCAGCGACCGCGGCCGCCCGGATCTCATAGCCGTCGACGCGAGCGCTTCGTCCACTCGGGGTATTGATCACGATGTCGACCTGCGACAGGTTGATCAGTTCGACGATCGAGGGCTCTCCCTTCACCGACACATCGCCATGGTCGAATTTGCGCACAACGCGGGCAGCGATGCCATTGCGGCTGAGTATCTCGGCAGTGCCGAGTGTCGCGAGGATCTCGAAGCCGAGCTGTTGCAGCCGCAGCACCGGCAGGATGATCGCGCGCTTGTCGCGATCCGCCACCGAGACGAAGACGCTGCCGCTCGTCGGGAGCCCACCGTAGGCGGCCTCCTGGCTCTTCGCGAAGGCCTTCGGGAAGTTGGAGTCGATGCCCATCACCTCTCCGGTGGAGCGCATCTCCGGACCGAGAACCGAGTCGACGATGAGTCCCTCTGTGGTGCGGAAACGCTTGAACGGCAGCACGGCCTCCTTCACGGCGACCGGCGAGTCCATCGGCACGACGGATCCGTCTGCAGCGGGAAGCATGCCTGATTCCACGAGAGAGCGGATGCTCTGTCCCACCATGATCAGCGAGGCAGCCTTGGCGATCGGCAGGCCGAGAGCCTTCGCGACGAAGGGCACGGTGCGACTCGCGCGAGGATTCGCCTCGAGCACGTAGAGCACTCCCGCCCCGATGGCGAACTGCACGTTGATAAGCCCGCGCACGCCGATGCCCCTGGCAATCGCGTGTGTCGCCTCCACCACGCGCTCGATCTGGTCGCGCCCGAGCGTGACCGGCGGCAGGGTGCAACTCGAATCGCCGGAGTGGATGCCGGCCTCCTCGATGTGCTCCATGACACCACCGACGTACAGCTCCTCGCCGTCGTAGAGCGCGTCGATGTCGATCTCCACCGCATCGTCGAGAAACCTGTCAACGAGCAGCGGATGATCCGGCCCAACGATGCCCTGGCCTGCCACCCGTTCGAAGTAATCGGCGAGGGACGGGCTGTCGTAGACGATCTCCATGCCGCGACCTCCTAGCACGTACGACGGCCGCACCAGCACCGGATATCCGATCTCCTCCGCCACGGCGACGGCCCCTCGGTAGTCGTGCGCGGTGCCATTTCGAGGGGAAACCAGACCCGCGGCATCCAGGATTCCCTGGAACAGCCCGCGCTCCTCGGCGAGGTCGATCGCCTCGGGAGTGGTGCCGAGAATCGTGACGCCGTTCGCCTTTAGCCCCTTGGCGAGACCGAGAGCGGTCTGGCCCCCGAGTTGTACGACCACGCCGACGAGTTCGCCGCTCGCACTTTCCGCGTGGATCACCTCGAGCACATCTTCGAGCGTGAGCGGCTCGAAGTAGAGCCGGTCACTCGTGTCGTAGTCGGTCGACACCGTCTCGGGGTTGCAGTTGATCATGATCGTCTCGTAGCCGGCATCCGACAGGGCGAAGGAGGCGTGAACGCAGGAGTAGTCGAACTCGACGCCCTGGCCAATGCGGTTGGGGCCGGAACCGAGGATCACAACCTTGCGGCGATCGCTCGGCCTCACCTCGGTCTCCTGGTCGTAGCTCGAGTAGTGATACGGGGTGCGAGCCGGAAACTCTCCCGCGCAGGTGTCCACCGTCTTGAATACCGGACGCACCCCGAACTCATGGCGGATGGTGCGCACCTCGTCCTCGGTCAGGCCGCGGAGAGCCGCGATCTGGATGTCGCTGAAACCGTGGTCCTTCGCGAGGCGAAAGAGCCAAGCATCCAGCAGACGGGAGGAGCCGATCTCCTCGGCAACCTCGTTGATGAGCACGATCTGGTCGATGAACCACGGGTCGATCTTCGTGGAGTCGAAGACCTCCTCGATTGTCGCTCCGGCCCGCAGCGCCTGCTGCACCGTGACGATCCGGCCGTCGGTCGGTACCGCCGCGACCGAGAGAAGAACGTCCTTATCCCCTGGCTCACCGTCCCAGTGAAAACTCGATCCGCGCTTCTCAAGTGAGCGCAGCGCCTTCTGCAACGCCGTCGAGTAGTTACGCCCGATGGCCATGGCCTCGCCGACAGACTTCATCGTGGTGGTGAGCATGGGGTCGGCGGCCGGGAACTTTTCGAAGGCGAACCGGGGCACCTTCACGACAACGTAGTCCAGAGTCGGCTCGAACGAGGCCGGGGTCACCTTCGTGATGTCGTTGGGGATCTCGTCGAGTCGATAGCCGATTGCGAGCTTGGCCGCGATCTTCGCGATCGGAAAGCCGGTGGCCTTCGACGCGAGCGCGCTCGAGCGGGAGACACGCGGGTTCATCTCGATAACGATCACACGTCCGTCGGCCGGATCGACGGCGAACTGGATGTTACATCCGCCGGTATCGACCCCGACGGCGCGGATGATGTCGATGCCAATGTCGCGAAGGTTCTGGTATTCGCGGTCGGTGAGCGTAAGAGCCGGCGCGACGGTGATCGAGTCGCCCGTGTGCACGCCAACCGGGTCGACGTTTTCGATGGAGCAGACGACCACCGTGTTATCCGCCGTATCCCGCATCAGCTCGAGCTCGTATTCCTTCCAGCCGAGGATTGATTCTTCGAGCAGCACCTCGGTGGTTGGGCTTTGATGCAGGCCGTCGCCCACGATGCGCACGAGTTCCTTCTCGGTGTGGGCGAAACCGGACCCGAGTCCGCCCATGGTGAACGAGGGGCGCACCACCAGCGGATAGCCGAGGTCCTTCGCGAACTCGATCGCTTCAGCGACCGTGTGGGCGATGTGGCTGCGGGCGACATCCGCGCCAGCATCCAAAACCAACTGCTTGAAAATCTGGCGGTCCTCACCCCGGTTGATTGCCTCGAAGTTCGCACCGATCAGCTCGACGTTGTATTTCTCCAGGATGCCGTGGTGGTGGAGATCGATGGCCGCGTTTAGCGCGGTCTGTCCGCCGAGGGTTGGCAGGATGGCGTCCGGGCGCTCCTTCGCGATAATCGTCTCGATCACCTGCCAGGTGATGGGTTCGATGTAGGTGGCGTCGGCGAAATCCGGGTCGGTCATGATCGTGGCCGGGTTGGAGTTGATCAGGATGACCCGAACTCCCTCCTCACGGAGCACACGGCAGGCCTGGGTTCCCGAATAGTCGAATTCGCAGGCCTGGCCGATCACGATCGGGCCGGAGCCGATCACGAGCACCGAGTTGATGTCGTCGCGCTTGGGCATTAGTTACTTTCCGTCTCGTCGCTGGCGGGGGTGGAGGTCTCGTGCAGGTGATCGACGACCAGGTCGCGGAATCGGTCGAAGAGGTAGTTGGCGTCGTGCGGACCGGCTGCGGCCTCGGGGTGGTACTGCACCGAGAAGGCGGGGATGTCGAGCGCGTTGAGCCCCTCCACGACGTTGTCGTTGAGATTGACGTGACTCACTTCGACCCGGCCAAAGCCCGCGGGCGATTCGAATGGCCCGTCGAGGGGCGCGTCCACCGCGAATCCGTGGTTGTGGGAGGTGATTTCCACCCGCCCGGTGGCACGATCGACCACGGGCTGGTTGATGCCGCGGTGCCCGAAGGGCAGCTTGTAGGTACTGAGCCCGAGGGCGCGGCCGAGCAACTGATTGCCGAAACAGATGCCGAAGAACGGAAGTCCCTCGCGCAGCACGGACTGAAGCAGCGCGACATGGGTCTCGGATGCCGCGGGGTCACCCGGTCCGTTGGAATAAAACACCGCGTTTGGCGCGAGGGCCAGGAGCTCGTCGATCGTCACGTCCTGGGGAAGAACGTGCACCTCGAGTCCGCGCGCGGAGAGGTATCCGAGGGTTGCGTTCTTCACGCCGAGGTCGAGAACTGCGACCGACCCGATCCGCTGCCCCTCGGCGGGGATCGTGACCCGCTCGGTGACCGAGACCTGCGCAGAGAGGTTGAGCCCCGCCATCTCCGCTCCCCCGCGAACGATCGCCAGCTGTTCGGCGGGATCGAGGGAGGCATCCGGTCCGGAGAAGATGCCGGAACGCATAGCGCCGGAATCGCGCAGGTGCAGTGTCGCGGCCCGAGTGTCGATCCCGCTGATACCGACGATCCCCTCGGAGACGAGTTGATCGTCGAGGCTGCCGGCGGCGCGATAGTTGGACACGATGCGGGAGGGGTCGCGCACCGCGAACCCGGCCACCCAGATGCGACGGGATTCCCGATCCTCATCGTTCACCCCGGTGTTACCGATGTGCGGCGCCGTCATCAGCACGATCTGGCCGGCGTAGGAGGGGTCGGTGATCGTCTCCTGGTAGCCGGTCATGCCGGTGGCGAAGACGGCCTCACCGAGAGTGGTACCGCGGGCGCCGTAGGCGTTGCCGGAGTAGCGGGTGCCGTCTTCGAGCACGAAAACAGCGGGGTCGAAACGCTTCATGTGGCATCGCCTTCCAGGGGAGCGGGAGTGGGGAAGAGTGGATTCACCGCGTCAATCAGGGCGGTAGCGTCGGCCGGATCGGTGAGTCTCAGGTAGCTGTCGACGGGTGTCGCGCCGAGCGCCCAGGCGAGCCTCACCAGACCGCCCTTCTCGACAACGCGATCGATCGTGTAGGTGGCGCGATCGATCGTGCGAAGTGCCGCCCGGGCAATGAAGACCTCGGGTGTCCCGGCGAGCGAGAGGATGACTCCCGCTTCCGTGACCGTCACGGTGGCTCGCGCACGGAAGCCGAGCCCCGACACCGCGACTCGGTTGAGTTCGTCGTCGGCCAGCGTCGTGGCGACGTAGAAAGCATCGGCGCTGAACAGTTCCGCCCCGGTGTCCGCCGGAACGGCATCCGGTCGAGGTAGATGGGCCTGCCGTTTCTGGCGCCCACGCCAGCCGAGGACCATCCCAACGAGCGCGAGCAGGATGACGGCGATCACGATCGTCGTCGAGGTGGTTCTATCCACGGCCGACTCCCGCCTGATCGTGCGCCCGGGCTGCTGCTGCCACCGTCTCGGCATCCACCAGTTCACCGTCGAGCACGGTGGCATAGCCGCGATGGAATGTCGCCATGATTCGTCCGGGAAGCGTGGTCGACAGGTAGGGCGAGTTCACTCCCTTGCCGCGCAACTGCGTCGCCTCGAATACGCGGCTCACGCTCGGGTCGTAGAGGGTGAAGGATGCCGGTGCGCCGACCGCGATGCCCTGCGCATACCCTGCGAGTTGGCCGATCGCCGCCGGGGTCTTCGAGAAGACTCGGGCGATGTCCGCCCAGTCCAACAGTCCGGTGTCGACCACGGAGGCCTGCACCACGCTGAGGGCAGACTCGAGGCCGACCATACCGAATGCGGCGGCCTCCCACTCGCAGTCCTTTGCCTCGACCGGATGCGGCGCGTGGTCGGTTGCGATGATGTCGATCGTGCCGTCGGCGAGGCCCTCGCGCACCGCCCGCACATCCTCATCCCGGCGCAGCGGAGGGTTCACTTTATACCGCGAGTCATAGCCCACCGCCAACTGTTCGGTGAGCAACAGGTGGTGCGGGGTGACCTCGGCGGTGACGTCGATGCCGCGGGCCTTTGCCCAGCGCACCACCTCAACGGACCCGGCGGTCGAGAGGTGGCAGACGTGAAGGCGAGCGCCCACGTGCTGGGCGAGAAGTACATCGCGGGCGATGATCGCCTCCTCGGCGACCGCGGGCCAGCCGGCGAGGCCCAGCTCGCCCGAAAGCGAACCCTCATTCATCTGGGCACCCTCGGTGAGCCGCGGTTCCTGGGCATGTTGGGCGATCACTCCCCCGAAGGTCTTCACGTACTCGAGCGCGCGGCGCATGAGCAGGGCGTCGGAGACACACTTGCCATCGTCAGAGAACACGCGCACCTGGGCTCGGCTGTTCGCCATCGCGCCGATCTCGCTGAGTTGCTGTCCCTCAAGACCGCGGGTCACCGCACCGATCGGGCGCACCGTCACATAGCCATGCCGGTCACCGAGGGACATCACCTGCTCGACCACGCCGGCGGTGTCGGCCACTGGCGAAGTGTTCGCCATCGCGTGCACCGCCGTAAATCCGCCAATCGCCGCGGCGCGGGAGCCGCTGAATATGGTCTCGCTCTGCTCGAAACCGGGCTCCCGCAGATGGGTGTGCAGGTCGACGAGGCCGGGAAGGGCGATGAGGCCTGCTCCGTCGATGAGACGATCGGCCGAGGCGAAGATCGCGCGACCAAGCTCGGCGATGCGACTGTCACGCACGAGGATGTCGGTGCTCGTGCCGTCCACGAGAGTCACCGCCCTCACCAGGATGGTCTCGGTCATTGCTTTCCTCCCTCGCCGGACAGCGTGAGATACAACACGGCCATCCGGATCGATACCCCGTTGGCAACCTGTTCCCGCACGGTCGAGCGCGGCGAGTCGGCAGCCGCCGCCGAGATCTCGAGACCACGATTCATCGGTCCGGGGTGCATCACAATGCTATCGGCGGCGAGGACGGCAAGCCGCTCGTCGTCGAGCCCCCAGATGCGGGAATACTCCCGTGCACTCGGGAAGAAGGCGGCGTGCATCCGCTCGCCCTGAATGCGCAGCATCATCACGACATCGGGTTTCGCTGCCAGGGCGATGTCCAGGTCGTAGCGCACTTCGACCGGCCAGTTCTCGACGCCGATCGGCAGAAGAGTCGCCGGGGCCACGAAGGTGACGCTCGCACCAAGAGTGGTGAGAAGCCAGGCATTCGACCGTGCAACCCGGGAGTGCAGGATGTCGCCGACTATCGTCACCGATACCCCGTCAAGATCATGTCCGCGAGAATCGGCGCCGTGCAGGCGACGGCGGATCGTGAAGGCGTCGAGCAGCGCCTGGGTCGGATGCTCGTGGGTGCCGTCTCCGGCGTTGACGATGGCGGCGTCGATCCAGCCCGAATTCGCGAGCACATGTGGCGCCCCGGATGCCCCGTGCCGGATCACGACCGCGTCGGCTCCGATTGCGGCGAGAGTCTGTGCGGTGTCCTTGAGGCTCTCCCCCTTGGAGACGCTCGAACCTTTTGCGCTGAAGTTGATGACATCCGCGCTCAATCGCTTCGCGGCCGCTTCGAACGAGATGCGCGTGCGGGTGGAGTCTTCGAAAAAGAGGTTCACCACGGTCTTGCCACGCAGGGCGGGGACCTTGCGCACCTCACGCTCCGCGACATCCGCCATGTCCTCTGCCACGTCGAGGATGGTGATCGTCTCGTCCCGCGAGAGGTCGCGAGTGCTGAGCAGGTGCCGCATCACTCGCCTCCCTCGCTCTCTTCGATCGTCACGAACTCATCGCCATCGATCTCCAGCAGATGCACGTTGATTCGTTCATTCGTCGCCGAGGGCAGATTCTTGCCGACGAAGTCAGGCCGAATCGGAAGCTCCCGATGCCCGCGATCGACGAGCGTCGCGAGCCGAACGATACTCGGACGCCCAATCGCACCGAGCGCATCGAGGGCGGACCTGATGGTGCGGCCCGAATAAAGCACGTCGTCGACGAGCACGACAGTCTTACCATCGATGCCGCCGGGCGGAACCTCGGTCGGTGACGGCACCCGGGTGGGATTTCGGCCGAGGTCGTCACGATACATCGTGACGTCGAGCGACCCGCTCGGAACCACGGTTCCCGAGATCTCTGCGAGCATCGCACCGATGCGAGCTGCGAGTATCACCCCGCGAGTAGGAATGCCCATTACGACGAGATTTTCGGGCCCCCGGTTGGACTCGAGGATCTCGTGGGAGATCCGAGTCAACGCCCGGGTGATATCAGCTTGCTGAAGCACAGTTCGTGCGGGCAATCTGACCTCCTTCCCCGCCTCTCCGGACGGAATTTAAGGATGTCTAGTGTCTCCTACTGTAGCGGGTCGCCACTGGCCCGGTGCGGCGGATGTATGTCAGCGTGGTGAAACCGGGGTCGCTGTTACGGCACACTCTGAGGCTGGCGAGGGGAACACGCGTGCGAGCTCCCACAGCCCTCCTCGTCACGTACGGGCCGCGACTTTGCATCCGCGAGGGAGGGACTTTTCGTAAATCAACACCGGAAGGAGGGAAATTTTCGCCGCTGCAACAGATTTCCCTCCCGTACTGCGGACGAGAAGACGGGCGGACGGGAAGACGGGAAGACGGGAAGACAGGGAGACAGGAAGACAGGAAGTGGGGTAACTCAACACCGGCCACGGATCGTCCTCAGCCGAGCTCCCCCCACCCCACCTTTTCGCCGAACCCCCTGAGCCTCCCGAGCCTCACCAATTCCACGGGAATATCAGCTCCATCGGCGCAATAGGAACCGCTCAAGCACACCGATGAGGGCATCCGTCAGCTTGCCGAGGACCGCGAGAAGAATTATCGCGAGGAACAATCGGTCGATGCGTCCGTTGTCCTGAGATTCCTTGAGCAGAAAGCCGAGACCGATGGATGAGAAAATCAACTCGGCCGCGACAAGAAAGAGCCACGATTGTGCGAGGGCAAGCCGGAGACCCGAAACGACAGTCGGCACGATCGCCGGGAGCTGCACTATCAGCAGCAGGTTCATACGGCTGCGGCCAAACGCCCGTCCCACCTCGACCAGCTGATGGTCGACATGGCGAAGCGCCCCCGAGACTGTTGTGTAGACCGGAAAGAACGCACCGATCGTGATCAGCAACACTTTGGAGTCCTCGTGGATGCCGAGATACAGGATGAGCAGCGGCACCCACGCCAGTGAGGGCACCGCCCGGAACGCGCCCACTGTCGGGGCGACCAGCAGGCTCGCCCATCGCGACAGCCCGATGACTGCTCCGACGGCAAGCCCGCTGATCGATCCTAAGAAGAAACCCAAAAGTACCCGTTGCGTCGAGATCGCCACGTCCTGCAGAAGCAGTCCGCGCGCGGACAGGTCGACACCCGCCTCCCACACCGAGATCGGGGTAGGGAGACGATAGGCCGGAATGATCCCGGATGTTGACAGCAACTGCCAGAAGACGATGAGAGCAACCGGCACAACCGCACCGACCAGAAATGCGAACCAGCGTGGCCGTTTTTGAGTGCGGCGGATGGGCGGGGCGAGCGCCGTACCCTCGACCGAGTGTTCGAACTCTAGTGCAGACTGCAGCACCGTAGCGGCCTCGTTTGCGGCGACATCCGCTTCGCTGTTCGATCGGATTGCCACCGCTATTTCAGAGCCGACGGATCGGCTTTCTTCGCGAAGGAAGTCTCGTACAGGCTCTTCAGGGCAGCGTCAATCAGACCCTGATTGGCGACATCCCCAGACTGGACGAACACCGGTCCGATGACCTTGAGCACCGCGGTCTGGCGGGCGCCCGGGATCGGGGAGATGTCGAGTTTGCTGCGGTTCTCAATGACGTTGGTGGCGATCGACGGACTGATGGCGGCAACGGTGGAGAGGATCGTCGCCGTTGCCAACGGATCCTTGACCGCGAACGCACGGGCTTTCTCGTAGGCGTTGACAACTAGCTGCGCCAGATCAGGAGACCGGGAAATGAATGACTCGGTGGCGTTCAGGAAACCGTAGCTGTTGAAGGAGGGGTTGTCGTAGATCACCGACGATCCCGAGGTCACGACGCTGGCGGACAGAAGCGGATCAAGACCGGACCACGCATCGACCCGACCACTTTCAAGAGCAGCCTTCCCGTCAGCGTGGGCGAGGTTCACGATGGTGACCGAGTCGAGCGGTACCTTGAATTTCTCGAGCGACTGGAGAAGAAAGAAATACGGATCGGTACTCTTGGCTACCGCGATCGTCTTCCCTTTGAGGTCGGCAACCGACTTGATCGTTGAACCCTTGGGCACGGCGATCGCAGCCCAGTTGGGCTGCGAGTAGACGTCGATCGTCTTGATCGGGGAACCGTTTGAGCGAGCGAGGAGGGCAGCCGATCCAGCGGTCGAGCCGATGTCGATTGCACCGGAACGCAAGGCGAGATTCGCCGCGCTCGAACCAGCCGACTGAACCCAGTTCACCTTCACCTTGTCGCCGAGTGTGGCCTCGAGCCAGCCTTTGTTTTTGATGATCAGGCTCAGCGGGTTGTACGTCGCAAAGTCGATGTTGAGCACGGGAGCGCTCCACTTCTCCACAGTGGGTGCCGCTGTCGATTTCGGCACTAAAGCAGAGCCCTCCCCGGCACAGCCGGCGAGCAGAAGGCCGACCGTAGCGGCAAGGGCCGCGAAACCAATGATTTTCTTATGCATACTGTTTTCCTCTGTAATCGGGCGGGAAGAGTGAGTGCTTTTTTGCTCAGCTGGGCTGCGGAATGACCTGGTGATGGCGCTCAACACCCAGGCCTTCGAGAAGTTCAGAGCGGATGCGCGCGAGCTGGGCATTCGCGCGATCTCGAGGCCTAGCGCCCGGCACATCCACGATTCGTACGATGCCGGATCCGCTGCCAGGGGCCGACCCCGGGGCCTGGCCGAGGAGCACAACGCGGTCAGAGAGGTAGAGCGCCTCGTCGACATCGTGTGTGACCAGAATGATCGTCGCCGGTTCCGCGGCATGAATGTCGAGGAGGAGATCCTGCATGGTGAGCCGAGTCAGCGCATCGAGAGCACCGAATGGTTCGTCGAGCACGAGCACACCGGGACCGCGAGCGAGGGCTCGGGCGAGAGCCGCCCGCTGTGCCATTCCGCCGGAGACCTGGCGCGGGCGAAGTTGACTCGACTCTTCGAGCTGCACGAGATGAAGGAGCTCTGTGACCCTGGAGTGTCCGATAGCGCGATCCGTACCGCGGGGCAAACCGATTTCGACGTTTCGGACGATCGAACGCCACGGGAGGAGCCGCGGCTCCTGGAACGCGATGGCGCAGCGTTGATCGATGCCGACGAGCGCACTACCGTCGATGCGCACCTCGCCGGAACTGGGTGAATCCAGCCCGATGACCTGCCGGAGTAGGGTCGACTTTCCGCAACCGGAGGGACCGATGAGCGCCACGATCTCGCCGGGAGAGATTTCGAGCGTCACATCGGTGAGAACTTGCCGAGCAGGAATACCGCGTTCGGATACGGCGAAGGACCGGTTGACTCCGCGGAGCGACACCGAAAGCGCAGGGGCGCTGACGGGGCGAGCGGGAAAAGAAACAGTCACCCTATGAAGCTACGGTTCCGGTCCTCCCGAATCGAACCGAAGGGTAACGAAGCGAAATATTCCGGCAGTCGCCATCCGCAGCGCCGTGAGCACCCATCCAGTGAACGGGCCCGCAAACGCTAAGCGCGGGTCTGGGCAATCCGTCCCAACAGGCCGTTGACGAACCCGGCGGAATCCGCTGTACTCAGCGACTTGGCCGCTTCAACAGCCTCGGAGATCGCCACGCTGTCGGGGATCTCATCGTTGAAGAGCAGCTCCCAGATGCCGATGCGCACGATCGCACGATCGGTTACCGGCATACGGTTGATTGTCCAGCCCTGCGCGTAGGTCTCGATGAGCTCGTCGATCTCATCGCCGTGCTCGCCGATCCCCTCCACGATGGTGCGGGCGTAGATCCAGGAGTTCCAGCGGTCGGGTTCGCTCTTCGCGCGATCCGCCTCGAGCGCGATCGCCGCGTTCAACGAGATTTCGCGCAGGTCAGCTCCGTACAGCAGATCGATCGCGCGCTTGCGCGCCTTGGTTCGCGCACCCACTAGTTGACGCGACCGAGGTAGCTGCCGTCGCGCGTGTCGACCTTCACCTTGGTTCCCTGCTCCAGGAAAAGTGGCACCTGGATCTGGTAGCCGGTCTCCACTGTCGCGGGTTTCGTACCGCCGGTCGAACGGTCACCCTGGAGTCCGGGCTCCGTGTAGGTGATCTCCAAAATGACGGATGCCGGGAGCTCCACATAGAGCGGGTCGCCGTTGTGAAGCGCGATCGTCACGTTCTGGTTCTCGAGCATGAAGTTGACCGCATCCCCGACCTGTGCTGCGGTGAGGGTGATCTGGTCGTAGTTTCCGACGTCCATGAACACGTAGTTCTCGCCGTCGGCGTAGAGGTACTGAAACTCGGAGCGATCGACAGTCTCGGTCTCGATCTTCGCGCCGGCGTTGAAGGTGCGGTCGACGACCTTACCACTCATCACGTTCTTGACCTTGGTGCGCACGAAGGCGCCACCCTTGCCCGGCTTCACATGCTGAAAGTCGATCACGGTCCAGAGCTGGCCGTCCATGTTGAGAACGACGCCGTTCCTGATGTCAGCGGTTGAGGCCATGACTGTAAATCCGTTCGATCTGAGGGTGAAG
>JANYIZ010000034.1 GCA_025408445.1 Frigoribacterium sp.
TCACGAATGGGCGTTCCCTCCGCGGCGAGCACGGCCGCCGGGATCATTGCCTCGCGCACGATGGCCCCCACCTGCACGAGCGTCGACGCCTCGCGGCCCGTGGACTGGGTTTGGTGCTGGACAAGTGCCTCCGGTGTGCGAAATCCCTCGCGCTGGGCGAGCCCGCCAAATCCGAGGTCCGGTCGGGAGCGATGCCCGACTTCCCCGGCGAGCAGGGCGGCACACGCGTCGATGGCACGACGAATCTCCCCGAGTTTGCGCTGCCCGAGTAGCAATTCGCAATCGGCGAGAGTTCCAACGGCAGCCGGATCGGTCGGCATTGCGCACGCCGCAGACAGGACGGCATCAACTGATGCGTCGAAGCTATCTGCGAATTTGGACATGACTATAGTCTCGCAGAATCGAAGCTATATCTGAATAGCTCTCACCAAATCTGTGGATAGGTCGTGCGGAGACGTCCTGTGGAGGACAGGACGAGACGCGCGAAGAAAGGAACGAGAGACGCGCGAAGAGGAGAACGGAAGACGCGCAAAGTGAGGAACGAGACGCGCGAAGAGACAGGACGAGACGCGCAAAGAGAGGAACGAGAGACCCGCGAAGAAAGCGACGAAACGCGCGAAGAAAGCAAAGAAAGCGAAGAGACGCGCCGACCTACACCCCAGCCAACACCTCGGCCACTCCCCGATCCCCGGCCGACACCTCGAACACGCTGCGCACCCCTACTCCGCCCAGCAACTCGACAACAACACTCGCCACATCAGCTCGCGCAATCGACCCACCATGGCTTCCCAGCGAAATCCGTCCCGTCCCTGGCTCGTCTGTGAGGGTCACCGGGCGCACGATCGTCCAGTCGAGGTTCCGCTCGCGCACCGCGGCATCCGCCTCGCCCTTCGCGCGCAGATAGACCTGGAACGGATCCTCGGATGCCGCATCGTATGAGTCCGCCCCCACACTCGAGATCACAATCAATCGGGCAACCCCGGCCTCGAGTGCGGCGTCGGCGAGCAGGATCGCGCCGTCTCGATCGAGGGAGAGCTTGCGGTCATTGCTGCTGCCCTCGCCGGCCCCCGCGGCGAACACGGCGGCGTCGACACCGACGAGCACGTCCGCAACGTCCTGCACCGTCGACTGCTCGAGGTCGAGCACCACCGGGGTCGAACCTGCGGCGAGAAGGTCGTCGGCATGTTTCGCATTGCGGATCAGCCCGATCGGTTCGTGACCAGCCGCAGTCAGCTGTCGGGCGAGCAGCAGGGCGATTTTTCCATGGCCTCCGGCGATGACTATTCTCATGCTGTCAACCTACGCCCGTGTATCACTCTGGCGAATCGTCAAACTGGTGCCGGAAAGCACCAGTGCCACACCTCGCCCTGCACAGCGGATGCACGGACGGCTGCAGCCCTCTCGCTCGCGGCGAACACCGAAGGCCGCGTCGGTGGCTGCCGGTAGTCTTGGCGGGTGGTTACCGCCCTGTATCGCCGTTATCGGCCAGAGACTTTTGCCGAGTTGATCGGGCAGTCGCAGGTGACCGATCCGCTGCGCACAGCGCTGCGAAACGACCGCGTCAATCACGCCTATCTCTTCAGCGGACCGCGCGGTTGCGGCAAGACCACGTCGGCCCGCATCCTCGCCCGGTGCCTCAACTGCGCCGAGGGACCGACGGATACCCCCTGCGGTGTCTGCCCGAGTTGCGTCGAGCTGAGCCGCGACGGTGGCGGATCGATGGATGTCGTGGAGATCGATGCCGCGAGCCACAACGGTGTCGACGACGCGCGGGATCTGCGCGAGCGGGCCGTGTTCGCCCCGGCGAGGGATCGCTACAAGATCTTCATCCTCGATGAGGCGCACATGGTGACCCCGCAGGGCTTCAACGCGCTGCTGAAAATCGTCGAGGAACCGCCGGAGCACGTGAAGTTCATCTTCGCGACGACCGAACCGGAGAAGGTCATCGGCACGATCCGGTCGCGCACGCATCACTATCCGTTCCGCCTGGTGCCGCCCGCGCAGATGCTCGAATACGTGCAGTCCCTGTGCGTAAGCGAAAAGGTGGATGTCGAGGCCGGAGTGCTTCCCCTCGTGGTACGGGCCGGCGGCGGGTCCGTGCGCGATACTCTCTCCCTGCTCGACCAGCTCATCGCCGGATCCGAGGGGTCGTCAGTGCAGTACGAGCGCGCGGTCGCCCTGCTCGGCTACACGCACGGTGCCCTGCTCAGCGAAGTGGTGGATGCGCTTGGCGCCCGGAATGCCTCGGCCGCGTTCGCCGCGATCGATCGTGTCATCCAGACCGGGCAGGATCCGCGTCGATTCGTCGAGGATCTCCTCGAACGGCTGCGGGACCTCATCATCGTCCGCGCCACCGGTGAGGGAGCAGCGGCAGTTCTCCGTGGCATCCAGCCCGACGAACTCGACCGCATGGCTCAGCAGGCGTCGCGATTCGGCACCGCAGAGCTCTCACGGGCGGCGGATGTTGCGAACGCGGCTCTCACCGAAATGACCGGTGCTACGTCGCCCCGCCTTCACCTCGAACTCATGATCGCGCGGGTGCTCGTGCCTGCGAGCGACGAGACCAACCGTGGCGCACTCGCCCGAGTCGAGCGTCTCGAGCGGCGGATCGGCGTCGACGGTCCCGAGGCTGCGGCGCCACGGGAAGAGGTCCTCCCGGAGGCGGCTGCCGAGCTTCAGCCGCCCGCTGTTCGCCTCACTTCTTCGGAGGAGTCCGTTCCCGGCGAGTCTGTTCCTTCGGCTTCCGCAGGGCAACAGTCGGCCACGGCCACGGCCACGGCTCCGGTATCGGCCCACCCCGCTTCCGCCGCCCCTCCCGGACCGGTCTATGGCTTCGGTGCGGGCGCTGCGGCCACGCGTACTTCCGAGCCCGCCGGTGCGCCTGAGCCCGCTGGTGCGCCTGAGCCCGCTGCTGCCGCCGAACCGCCGACCGAACCCACCGCCCCCACCTTTCAACAGGTGAAGGATTCGTGGCCCGAGATTCTCGAGCGGGTAGAAAAGGCCAAGCGCACTGCGTGGATGGTTATCTACACTGCCACGCCGCTCGCGCTTCGCGAGGGGAACATCCTCGACCTCTCGTTCGTGAGCCAGACGGATGTCGAGGCCCTCAAACAGCGCACGACACCGGGGGAGGGAGTCTCCGACTTCCTCAAGCAAGCGGTTTACGACGTGCTCGGTTTCCGTCCGCTCCTCACCGCGCGGGCGGAGGCGGCGCGTCCGGAACTCGCGAGAGCGAACGCGCCGGTCGTTCCGCTCCGTCCGATCCAGACATCCGCAGTCCTCGCACCAGCGAGCGAACCGCCGGCTTCAGTGGAGCCGCCTTCAGACAGGCCGGCTTCAGCGGAGCCGCCTCTAGAGGAGCCGCCTTTAGAAGAGCCGCCCGAGCCCTCCGGCCCCGACAGCGAGCCTCCTGTTCCCTCTGGCATCACCTGGGAGACCGCGGTCATTACCGATTCGGAGCCCGAGACGAAGCGGATGCCCGAGCCGGTGGCGAGGAAGGTAGAGAAGCTCGTCGTTTCGACCCCCGCCGAACCAGCCGCACCGAAGCGCCCGGCACCGGTCGCGACGGCCGATGGCAAGCAGCGCTATGGCGAGTCCGTGGTGCGCGAGATTCTCGGGGCGAGCTTCATCGAAGAACAGGCCGTGGCCCCCCGGGTCGAACCGAGAGAGCAGTAAGCGTGTACGACGGAATAGTCCAGGAACTGATCGACGAACTGGGGCGACTGCCCGGAATCGGTCCGAAGTCTGCGCAGCGCATCGCGTTCCACATCCTCCAGACCGAGACTTTCGATGTCACCCGCCTTGCCGAGGTGCTCATGACGGTGAAGGAGAAGGTGCGTTTTTGCGACGTCTGCGGCAACGTGACCGAGCAGGAGCTCTGCAACATCTGCCGCGACCCACGGCGATCTCCCGCCACGATTTGTGTGGTCGAGGAGGCGAAGGATGTCGTGGCAATCGAGCGCACCCGCGAGTTCAGAGGGCTCTATCACGTGCTCGGCGGCGCGATCAGCCCGATTGACGGAATCGGACCGGATGATCTGCGCATCCGTCAACTGATGCAGCGCCTCGCCGACGGTGTTGTCACCGAAGTGATCATTGCGACCGATCCGAATCTCGAGGGGGAAGCGACGGCAACCTACCTCTCACGCATGTTGATGCACCTGGACCTGCGTGTCACGAGGCTCGCCTCCGGGCTGCCCGTTGGCGGCGATCTCGAGTATGCCGACGAGGTCACACTTGGTCGCGCCTTCGAGGGTCGACGGCTCGTCGAGAACTAGCGCCGGCGGCTCGTCGAGTTCGAGATCGAGGCCGACACCACAGAAGCGTGCCGTGGATTCCGATTCACTGCGATTCTTCGATAACCCCAGCCCCGGTTTGTACCCCAGACCGATCTGTCTGTCCCTATGACTGGAGGGATGCCGGTATATCGGAACGCGAGCAGACTTAACTTATGACTTCACAGCCTGCAGCCCTCGAGTATCGTGTGGTGACTCTCGTCGAGCGCCACCCCACCGGCGGATACGACCAGCTGGTGACGTTTGCCAATGGGTCTGTCTCGTATCTCCGGGGCGGGGCGCTCCATCGCGAGGATGGACCGGCCCACATCGACCCCTCCGGTGCGCAGACCTGGCTCCAGCACGACCGCGAACACCGCGATTCCGGCCCGGCGGTCATTTTCAGCAACGGAGTGCACGAGTATTGGCTCGGCGGCAAGAGGGTTCAGAAGAGCGAGTGGCGCAAACTCCGCGCGCGTCTCACGCCCTTTCGCCGGATTCGCGCGATGACCCAGATGTCCCGCTGAGGATTCTCTCGCGACAGGAGGTTGGCGAGCTCTCCCGATCTGCACGTCACAGAGCGATCTCTTGGGAAGTCAACATTTAGGATAGGAGTCGGCCTAAATCGGCCTCCCGAACTCCAGGAGAACCCAGTGGGCTTGATCGTGCAGAAGTACGGCGGCTCGTCGCTCGCCGATGCGGAAAGCATCAAGCGTGTCGCTAAGCGCATCGTTGAAACTCGCAAGGCAGGCAACGAGGTCGTCGTCGTGGTCTCGGCAATGGGAGACACGACAGACGAGCTGCTGGATCTCGCCGAGCAGGTTGCTCCGATAGCGACCGGTCGCGAGCTAGACATGCTGCTCACCGCGGGCGAGCGCATCTCGATGGCACTTCTCGCCATGGCGATCAAGAGCCTGGGCCAGGAGGCTCGCTCTTACACCGGAAGCCAGGCTGGCCTGAGCACGGATGCCAGGCACGGCAGCGCTCGAATCGTCGAGGTCGCGCCCATCCGGGTGCGCGCCGCCCTCGATGCCGGCGCCATCGCCATCGTCGCCGGTTTCCAGGGCTTCAATCGCGGTACCGGCGACATCACGACGCTCGGACGCGGCGGGTCCGACACGACAGCAGTCGCGCTTGCGGCCGCACTCGACGCGGACGTCTGCGAGATTTACACGGATGTCGACGGCATTTTCACCGCGGATCCCCGGGTCGTGCCCGCCGCCCGCAAGATCGACCGGATCACCAGCGAAGAGATGCTCGAACTCGCGGCCGCAGGGGCCAAGGTTCTGTATATTCGTGCAGTGGAATATGCCCGCCGACACGGGGTTACGCTTCATGTGCGCTCCTCGTTCAATAACAACGAGGGCACTCTCGTGGTCAATCCGAAAGAAGGCGAAATCGTGGAAGAGTCAATCATCTCCGGAGTTGCGGTGGACCTGAGCGAAGCGAAGATCACTGTCGTCGGCGTGCCCGACGTGCCCGGCAAGGCCGCGCAGATCTTCACCCTCGTGGCGTCAACCGATGCCAACATCGACATGATCGTGCAGAACGTCTCCACGGCAGCTACCGGGCTCGCAGATATCTCCTTCACCCTTCCCAAGTCCGATGGTGCGCGAGTACTGAAAGCCCTCGAAGACAGCAAAGACCAGACCGGCTTCCACTCGCTGCAGTACGACGACCAGATAGGTAAACTCGCGCTCGTCGGTGCCGGGATGCGCACAAACGCGGGCGTCTCGGCGCGGTTGTTCACTGCCCTGTTCGAGGCGGGAATCAACATCGAGATGATCTCCACCAGCGAGATCCGCATCAGTGTCGTCACGCGTGCCGATACCATCAACGAGGCCGTGCGGGTGGTGCACAGCGCCTTCGGGCTCGATGCCGAGGACCTCGCGAAGGTGCACGGGGGAACCGGACGATGACCGCGGGAGTGACGATCGGTGTTGTCGGCGCCACCGGTCAGGTCGGTGCCGTGGTTCGTCGGCTGCTGGAGGAGCGGGACTTCCCTGCGCTCCGCATCCGTTTCTTCGCATCGGCTCGTTCCGCCGGAAGTACGCTGCCCTGGAAGGGTGAAGAGATCGTCGTCGAAGACGCCTCGACCGCAGACCCCACCGGTATCGATATCGCCATCTTCTCCGCCGGGGCCAGCACGTCCAAAGCGCAGGCTCCGCGGTTCGCTGCGGCCGGCGTCACGGTCATCGACAACTCCTCCGGATTTCGCATGGATCCCGACGTGCCGCTCGTAGTGAGCGAAGTTAACCCGCACGCGATCGCCGAGGCGCGCAAGGGCATCATCGCAAACCCGAACTGCACGACAATGGCGGCCATGCCAATCCTGAAGGTGTTGGATGCCGAGGCTGGTCTCCGACGACTGATCGTGAGCACCTACCAGGCCGTATCCGGAGCCGGGCTGGTCGGCGGTGAGGAGCTCTACGAGCAGGCGAAGGCGGCGATCGAGCAGGATCCGCGCAGCCTCGTTCATGACGGCTCATCCATCGAGTTCCCCCCGGCCACGACCTTCCCTAGGACTATAGCTTTCGACGTGATCCCCTTCGCCGGCAGTCTCGTGGACGACGGCCTCTTCGAAACCGACGAAGAGAAGAAGCTACGTAACGAGAGTCGCAAAATTCTGGAGCTGCCGGACCTGCTGGTGAGCGGAACCTGCGTGCGCGTGCCCGTCTTCACCGGCCACTCGCTCTCCATCAACGCAGAGTTCAGCAAGCCGCTCACGGTCGCGCGCGCAAAGGAATTGCTGGCGGATGCTCCGGGCGTCGAGCTCTCCGACATTCCAACGCCACTTGTCGCGGCCGGCACCGACCCGTCCTATGTCGGGCGCATTCGCCAGGACGAGGGCGTTCCAGGCAATCGCGGGCTCGCGCTATTCATCAGCAACGACAACCTGCGCAAGGGCGCAGCGCTCAATGCCGTGCAGATCGCTGAGCTCGTCGCGGCACAGCTCCCCGTCGCCTAGAGCGCACTCGGTGCCGGGTGCGGAAGCCGGATACCCGCTGCCGGTTGTGTCAAGCGGGTCGAGACCCGAGGCAGAATAGGAGGAACTCGTTCACAGGAGAACCTCATGTCCCTTATCGTCGTCGCCACAATGACACCCCAGCCCGGCAAGTTGCAGGACCTGACGGATGCCTTCGAGCAGGTCGCCTCCGCCATTCAGGCGGAGCCCGGGTGCGAGCTCTACGCCATCCACTCCGACGGAAGCGTCGTTGTGACCATCGAGCGCTGGGAGAGCGAGGCGGCGCTCGACGCGCATATGAAGGCCCCCTCGGTGACGGCGCTACTCGAGCAGGGACCGAAGTTCCTTGCCAAGGCACCCGAGATCGTGCCGATGCAGGCGCTCGGCTTCGGTGACCCGGTAAAGGGCACGATCTAGGGGATAGTCGCGCTGTCGACATCGGTTTTTCGCTGCAGGGCGCGCTCAACATTCGTTTCTCCGGCATTAGCGTGGCTGATTGATGGTGAAGCAGAGGATTCGGCACGGCCGGCCCGCCGCAAGTCCGGCTGCCACGACCTGGAGGCACCACGCGCGGCGGAACATCACCTGCGGATAGGTGAATCGCGCGGTGCCGAACCGGGCAATGGTCGCCTCGCCGTCCCGTCGTCGGTCTGTTGTCTGCTGCGCGTCACCATCGTGGAATTCGCGGCTGTCGCATTCCACGATGTACCAACCGTCAACGAGCAGGTCGACCTGGCCGACTTTGCGGATGCTGGCCTGTGTATCGACCCGATAACCCAGTGCGCGGAGGTCGACGCGCATCAACGATTCGGTACCGGCCATCGACGAGGCATCCAGCTCCCTGGCGTTCGGCCGCACCCGCTCCGGCAGGGCAGCGAGCAACTCCGCGAGCTCGAAATGACCGAGCAGCCCATGATGCAGGGCACTGTCCAGCGTTGCAATGATCTCGGCGCGATTCGAGATCCTGGCATGCTGCAGGATCGCGTCCTGCAGTGAGACTCGAAACATCCGATCACCGTTGGCCGGGAATCGATCTGACGCCCAGAGACGTGATTCTCCGGGCAGCAGGGGCGGAAGGCGACTGGCTCCGGGAACGACAGCAACCACGAGTCCGAGAGAGTGTCCGGCCCAAACGCCGAACGATTCGAGTGCACTTGCCCCGCCAAGGCGGCCACCCAGCGTTACCGCTCGAAGCGCAGCAGGTTCGGCCCGGGCAGTCGCGATCCACCCCCTGCGCGGAGAGAAAGTGGCGCCGGTGCGGCGCGCCCTCGCTATCGACCGTGTGGAATGGCCGAGTGAGCGCAGGAAACCGGAGCGGGCGAGATTCCCACAGCGCAACAGGTCGGCTTCGAGGGATCGCATAGCACCTGATCCTGCTGCCGTTCCTCGGAAAACGGGGCCGCCAGCGGAATTCTGGGGATAATCGTGCACGCTCCGGCCGAGGGAGGACGGGGCGCGATCGATCGAGTGCACAGCTCAACATCATTCGGCGACGCGGATGCCGAGAATCCTGCTGTTGAACCGGACGAAGGCCGAAAGACTGCTGTTGAACCGGACGGATGCCGAGACACTGCTGCTGGAGCGCCATCGGCAGCGCCCGGGAGCGAGTGATCCCCACCGCCAGCGCGCCTCGCCCCGAACCACCCCCATGACTCGAGGACCCCTGATCACGCTGGCGGCGATCGCCGTAGTGCTGGCGCTCACCACCGCTATCGTGGTGACTTCGAACGGGGAGGGAGGACCGGTGTCAGAGGGGAGCGCACAGGGATCGAATGCTGTCGCAACCGGGCCGATTGTCGCGTTCTATGGCGATTCCTATACCCTCGGCATCGGCGCGAGTGACAAGAGCAAGCGATGGTCGACCCTGATCTGCGGCGAACAAAACTGGCGCGAGGTAAACCCGAGCGTCAACGGCCTCGGCTTCGTCAACAACCGCTCGGCCGCCATCGACGAACCTGGTGAAGTAATTGCGGCGCAGCCGGACATTGTGTTCATCACCATGGGACTCAACGACAACTTTTCCTACGATCGAGCCGCCACAGAGATTCACCGCCGGATCGACGTCGACTTCTCGCGGCTGAAAGGTGCCCTTCCCGCGGCTCGGTTCATCGCAGTCGAACCATTCTGGTACACGGATGAGCGACCTGAGTCGCTCGGGGTTATCAGCGGCTGGGTCAAGTCCGCGGCATCCGACATCGGTGCCGACTTTGTTCCGGGCGCTTCGCACTGGATCCAGCACCACCCCGAGTGGATGGCCACAGACCGACTGCATCCAAACAATAAGGGCTATGCCGAAATGACGCGCAGGATGAACGCCGAGCTTAAAAAGCTTGACCTTTAACGCCGCTGCAACAGCGCTCACGGAAGGCGAGCAGATTCCCCACCGTAAACTGGGCGGGTGACCGTAATAGGCAAAACCGTCGACGTCGCGCTCATCGGTGGAGGCATCATGAGCGCCACCCTTGGCGCATTGATCAAGCAACTCCAGCCCGACTGGAGCATCCAGATATTCGAGCGGCTCGGGGATGTCGCCCTCGAGAGCTCCAACCCGTGGAACAACGCCGGCACCGGCCATTCCGCCCTGTGCGAGCTCAACTACACGCCGGAAAAAGCTGACGGCTCGATCGACATCTCGACTGCCGTGACGGTGAATGAGCAGTTCCAGGTGTCCCGCCAGTTCTGGTCGTACCTCGTCGACAGGAACCTGCTGCCCGATCCGCAGTCCTTCATCAACCCGGTGCCGCACATGAGCTTCGTCTGGGGCACAGAGAATGTGGACTACCTCCGCCGTCGGCAGGAGGCGTTGGCCGGGCATCCGCTCTTCGCCGGTATGGAATTCAGCGAAGACCCGAAGGTAATCCGTTCGTGGGCTCCCGCGATGATCCCGGGTCGCAAGAAGGACCAGCCGATCGCGGCCACCCGCATCGACGCCGGTACCGATGTCGATTTCGGTGCCCTCACGCACGGATTGCTCGACTTCCTCACCTCCCATGGTGCCCGGCTGCTCACCGAGCATTCGATCAAGAACATCACCCGCCAGAGGGACGGCCTGTGGCGCCTGCACGTCGTGCACGAGGTCGGAGGCACACCGCAGGATGTGCGTGCTCGCTTCGTCTTCGTCGGAGCCGGCGGCGGCGCACTCAAGCTGCTGCAGAAGTCGGGGATCCCAGAGATCAGGGGCTTTGGTGGCTTCCCGGTGAGTGGAGAGTTTCTGCGCACCGATAACCCGGAGGTCGTGGCGCGCCACCAGGCGAAGGTCTACGGCAAGCCAGCGCTCGGAGCGCCACCGATGTCGATGCCGCACCTCGACACCCGGGTCGTCGACGGCTCGGCAAGCCTGATGTTCGGTCCGTACGCTGGCTTCAATACCAAGTTCCTCAAAAACGGGTCGTGGCTCGACCTGTTCGCCACCATCCGGTTACACAACCTCGTTCCGATGATTTCTGCCGGAGCCTCGAATCTCGGGTTAGTGCGCTATCTCGTTGCGCAGCTGGTCGCCTCCAAGTCGGCTAAGTTCGACGAATTGCGGGAGTTCATGCCCACCGCCGATCCGAAAGACTGGTACGTCATTACCGCCGGCCAGCGGGTCCAGGTGATCAAGAAAGATAAGGAGAAGGGCGGAGTGCTGCAGTTCGGCACCGAGGTCATCACCTCTGCCGACGGGTCCATCGCCGGCCTGCTCGGCGCTTCGCCCGGAGCATCCACCGCCGTTCCGATCATGCTCGATGTGCTGAAGCGATGCTTCCCCGATCGAATCGCCGCCTGGACGCCGAAGCTGCGAGAGATGGTTCCGACCTATGGAACGCTGCTCTCAGAAAATCCGAAACTCGCCAAGAAAACCCTCGGATCGACCCAGAAGGCTCTCGAGATCGCCTGAGGGTGACCAGCGTCCGCACCTGGCCGGCCCTCGAATGCGTCAGGACGCGGGTAATTGGCGCGTCAACCTGCCCTACGGTTAGTCGGCGAATTTCCGCCGAACCATCCGAATCTCCGTGATCCCATATTCTTCCTGGGACGAACCGTCGGGAACGAAGCCATGCTTTCGATAAAAGGCCTGAGCTCGCGGGTTGGGATGCGCCACCCATAAGGCGGCAGCTCCACTCTGGGATATGACGGCGTCGAGCAGGCCGGGCCCGGCTCCGCTTCCGTGCGCAGATGCAAGCACGTAGAGCACATTGAGCTGCTGGCTCCATGTTGCGTCGGCATCTGTGGGGGATGTGCTCTGCGCAATTCCGATCAGCTCTCCGTCGTATTCCGCGACCGCGATTCGATGCTGAGCGAATCGCTCGTCCGTCAGCCCCATCCTCCAGAAACGCTCTCTCTTTGACACGAACTGGGGATCGTCCAAAATCTCGTCGCTCATGACGCCACGGTAGGTCTCTTGCCAAGACGTGACGTGGATGCGAGCCATTCCTGCTGCATCCTGTGGCGTAGCGGGACGGATCGTCGGTTGCGTGGGTAGGGGCTGCTCCATGGTGTTTCCTTGCTCTCGCCGACGCTGTGTTTGTGTCTACTGACTCGATCAGGAAACGCGGGTATGACGGGCGGGCGTGTGGCTGACAGTACCGCAGGCACCGCCGGTGTCATAGCGAGTGGGATGGTCAGTCATCGCAATTTTGCCTGCCGCTCCCGCGAATATGTCGACCTCGACTCTGGCACGGGCTTCGTCAACGAGTTCATCGTGAAAGCGGACGGATCTGACCTTCTTGCGAAGGAGTTCGCGAAATCCGGGTGGCGGACCTTGAGGGCTCGGCGCTCGTGATGCCGACCCTGCCCTCCCTCATTAATTCGCCAGAATATCGATCTGCCGCCCTGGTGCGGATGCCGGGAAGGGCGATGGCATCCTCATCACGGCGCAGCTCTCATGACAGTCGCGCGGTCTCCAGCCCGCCCTCGTCAAAAACTGAGCCGCTGTGCGGGTTTGTGGGGCAGGAGGGGACGTTTTCGTCGAAAATAGCGCCAAATCGCAAGAATCTGCCGCCCAACGGGGTACAAACGTACGCAGCTGAATGGGATACTGAATCCCTTACGGCCAAGGGAGGGAAGTGTATGTCCCTCGGATTGCCGTCCCATTTGACGCAGCGAACCGTCAGTCGGTCGTTTGGGCGGGCGCTGAACGCGGTGGCGTACACCTGCCTTTTCGCCGCTCTCGTGTCGACGGTGGCATTCCAGTTCTTCCGTCCGACTACCGTTCTCTGGCCGGCGATAGCGGCTATCGCACCCATGCTCGTGTTGTTGTACCTCAGCGCTCGAACTCGAGACACCCTTTACTCGATCGCCTATCTCTTGGTCGGTGCCGCCTGCACTTACTGGTTCGCCGTCACCTACTATTCGCAGGATCCGCCGATCCTCGAAAGCGACGTGTTCACTCTCGCCCTTCCCAAGATCGCCCTCATCATGGTCGGCGGGTCAGCGCCGCACATCTTACCGAGGCTGGCTTGGTGCACAGCCGGATACCTCGCCGCTGAGCTCGCCGTCGGCGCCGCCTTCGTCGTGACGGGGCAGCGCTGGGAGTTTGAGGTCACCACTTTTCTCGCCTACGCCGTCACCTCCCTCATCTTCATCGTCGGCAGCCTCAGTCGGCGCAGTTCGCGTCGAACCCAGCCAATGCTTCATCGCGCCGCGCGCGATGAACAGCTGGGGGCGATGCGCCATCGCCTGGAGGTGAAGGCCGCGTCGCTCCTGCACGACACCGTACTGAGCCACTTGGCTGCGATCGCCGGATCGGTCGACGACACCCTGGACCCGCTCCTGCGTACCCAGGTCGAGCGCGATCTGGGGATCCTGATCGGTGAGGAGTGGCTCACCGAGCCCGAGCCGGAGACCGACCCGGGTATGCGGCAACGTTGGGAGCAGAGCCCGCTGTTCCTGGCAATCGCAGAATCGCGGGCGCTGGGCCTCGAGGTCGCATGCACCGGGGACTTCGAGGCGATGTCCCGTCTGGACGCACAGGTTTCAGTGTCGCTCGCACTCGCGGCGAAACAGTGTCTCTACAACGTGTTGCGCCATTCGGGGCTTACCCGTGCGGAGGTCGCTGTCTTCAATTCGGAGTCCGAGGTTTCGGTGATGGTGATCGACGCCGGCCGTGGATTCTCCGAGGCGGAGACCGCACCCGACCGGCTCGGCATTCGGCAGTCGGTGCGCCAGCGGATCGAGGAGGTCGGGGGCGTCGTGCAGATCTGGTCGACACCGGGGCGCGGCACGTCGATCATGATCCGCGTTCCCGCGCTTTCTTCATCATCCCCCTCTTCCAGCCCCTCATCCTCCGAAGGATCCTCCGAGGTCGATGTCTCGTGACCGCAACCGAACGCACACGCCAGCAACTGGACCCAGCGGGCAGCACAGGAGTTGCCCCGGTCGCGATCTTCCTGCTCCTCGGCGCGTTTCTCTACGCGGTGTTCATGACAGTGCGAGGCGAGGCGGAGATCTCCAATCCCGTCTTCGCTGGCCTCGCCCTGGCGCTCCTCGCCATCGCAGGAGCAATCGTGATCTCCGGTTCGAGCCCCACCCGCGCTCCGCTCACCGCCCGCACGCATGCCGCCGCCCACACGGTAGCGGTGCTGGCGATTCTCTGCGAAGCCGTCGGGCAGTGGGGCACGAACATGTTCATCCGAGACGACTGGGGTCCGGTCACACTGGGAATCCTGTTGGTGGCTCTCGGTCCCTATCGACCGGCGAAGGAGATCGCGGGAGCGGGCATGCTCTCCGCGGTCACGATCGGAGTCATCACCTGTTTCGAGGCGTCGTCGCTCGTGACATCCGGCCCGCTGCTTGCCTTTGTGGTTATGGCCGTAACGCCGATGCTCGCGCTCTGCTTTTCGGCGGCGATGTTTTCCGACGGAGTCGTGACGTCGATCGAGCGCTGGCAGGACCGGGCCAAGGCGGCATCCGTCAGCCTGGTGCGAGAACTACGCGAGGGTATCGCTCGCTCGGTGCAGCAGGACCGCATCACCATCCTCAATCGTGACGTGCTGCCGTTTTTCAACGAAGTACTCGCGCGGGATACCCTCACCACTGCCGACCGTGACCGGGCGAGGATGATCGCTGACGCAATCCGGCAGGTGATGGTGGAAGAGGTCGATCGTTCCTGGCTCGAATCGCTCCTCGCATATCCGGCAGTCGACCCCACGAATCGACCGGAAGCGGTCCGGATCATCGTGAACGATCCGCATCGGGTGGCATCGGCGATGACTGTAGCCCAGCGCACCGCGATCCGAGCTCTTTTCGTGGCACTCATCGCTATTCCCGGATGTAGCCGTGATCACGCCCGCATCGTGCTGTCACGCCATGGCGACCGCAATCACGGCGTCATCACAGCCCGGGTGCCCATCAGTGAGCATGCCATGCGTTCCACATTCGCCCCGTTCCTCGCAGTCATGCGTGCCGTATTCACTAGTCTGGAGGTTGACTTCGTGCAACCCGAGCTCACACTAAGGTTTTCCTATGACCACGACTAGCCCGGTCGCTGGCCACACCGGCCCACGAGTACGTCTCGCGATCCTTGATGATCATGAGGTGCTCCTCGACAGCCTGTCGAGTTGGATCAGCGCAAACGCTCCCGACTTCGACCTCGTGTTGAGCGCGGGCACCTGGTTGCAGCTCGTGCACAGCGAAAATTTTCCGACACAGCTCGTTTTCATCGACTTCCAATTGAAGGAATCCGTCTCGATCGAGGCACGGGTGCGCACCTGCCGGGCGGCCGGAGCCAAGGTGATCGTGCTCTCGAGCCTCGACACGAGGGAGGCCCGTGAGCGAGCGTTGGATGCCGGGGCATCCGCATTCCTCTCCAAGGCCATCCCAATGCGCGAGGTGATGGACAGCGCGCGCGCCGTAATGGGAGTCGCGACCGGCGGGAACCTTCAGAAAGACTGGCGACCGCTGCCGGTCGGAGCGACGAAGAATCAGTCTCGACCCAAGCTGAGCCACGGCGAAACGGAGGCGTTCAAGCTGTATGTGGCCGGCTCCAGCACCAGCGAAGTGGCCAGCCAGATGAACGTGAAATACGAGACCGCCAAGACCTACCTGCGTCGGGTGCGGGAGAAATACGCCAAAGAAAACAGACCGGCGAGCAAGAAGGCAGATCTCATCCGCCGAGCCGCCGAGGACGGATACCTCCAGTAGTGGCAAAGCTCTATTTTCGATACGGCGCTATGAACAGCGGTAAGAGCACGGCGATGCTTCAAGCGGCCTACAACTACGAAGAGCGAGGGCAGCAGGTGCTGCTGGCGAAGCCGTCGGTTGACACGCGGGGCGACGGCGCAATCGTCTCGCGGCTCGGCGTCAGTCGCCCGGTTGACTTCGTGATCACCCCGGCCGACGACGTTTATTCGCGGTTCGAACGCCAGCGTGCGCGGGTGCTCGCCGCCACCGGGGTGGACGTGAGCTGCCTTCTCGTCGATGAGGCGCAGTTCCTCAACGAGACGCAGGTGGACGACCTGCTGCGCATCGCGATCATCGAGGGAGTGCCGGTGCTGGCCTACGGCATCCGCACCGATTTCCAGACCGTGGCCTTCCCCGGGAGTCGACGCCTGCTCGAGATCGCGCATTCGCTCGAAGAGCTGAAGACGATCTGCCGGTGCGGTCGCAAGGCGGTGTTCAACGCACGCAAGATCGATGGCCGATTCATCTTCGACGGAGACCAGGTGGCCATCGATGGGGCGCTCGAAGTGACCTACGAGTCGCTCTGTGGGGCGTGCTATCTCGACGAGAGTCACGGCCTGCTGGGCACCGGTCGCCGCCGAGTGCTCGTAGACCAGCCTGACACCGCATACGGATCGGCGCCGGACGCGGACTTCGAGTAGGCGCCAGGCCGACCCCTCCGCTTCGCGGTGCGAAATGCAGGAACCCCCGGGCGTGCGAAATGCAGGAACTTCTGTGACAGGAGTGGCGGATGAGCCTCTTGTGTCGCATCCGTCACGCTCGATCCTGCATTTCGTCGAGTACGAGACGGGGGAGCCGTGGACGCAAGAGGGGCCGCACACTGTGCGGCCCCTCTTGCGTGTGTGTCGGGGTAACAGGATTTGAACCTGCGACCTCTTCGTCCCGAACGAAGCGCGCTACCAAACTGCGCCACACCCCGATGCTCAAAAATCGAGCTGGCCCGAAAAACAGGCCTTCTCAAGAATAGCTGATATCTCGAGCGGTGAGCGTCAACAGCGTCGCCTCGGGCGGGCAGGCAAACCGCACCGGTGCGTAAATGGATGTTCCGAGCCCGGCCGACACATTGAGATAGGCCGTGCGGCGAGCGTGGGTCCACAGGCTGAGACCCTTGACCTGGTCCCGCGGAATATCGCAATTCGTTACAAGGGCTCCATACCCGGGCACGCAGACTTGGCCGCCGTGGGTATGGCCTGCCAAAATCAGATCGGAGCCGTAGTTCACGAGTGAGTTGAGCACGCGCTGGTACGGCGAGTGAGTGAGGCCGATGGTCACCGGGTTCGGGCCGCCCGGTTCATCCTGCCAGCCTACATTCTCGCGCATCTCGTCCATCGCGCCGGGGAGTTCCGCGAGTTTGTCCCAGCCGATGTGGGCGTCGTTGACTCCGAGGAATTCCAGGCGGGAACCCTTGATGCTCATCGCCCGCGCCGTGTTGTTGAGGTTGAGCCAGCCGAGACCCGCGAGGAAAGAGTCGAGCCGTGCCGTGTCGAGTCGCGGCTGGGAGTGGTCAACCTCCGACGGTGCCGTGAAGTAGGTGAAGGGGTTCTTCGCGACCGGCCCGTGATAGTCGTTCGAACCGTGCACGAAGACGCCGGGGATGCCACGAAACGGCTCGAGCGCATACTCGACGCCTTCGATACCGCGTTCGTGCCCGAGGTTGTCTCCTGTATCGATCACCAGGTCGGGTTCATAGACAGCGAGTCCGCGGATCCATTCCTGCTTCGCTCGCTGCCACGGTGCCATGTGCAAATCTGAGAGGTGCAACACCGTCAGCGGACGCGCTCTCGGCTGCAACGCGGGCACGGTGTGCCTGCGCAGTGTGAACCGGTTGCGCTCGACGAGGGTGCCCCACGCGAGCGCGCCGAGACCGAGCGCGGCGAGGGCTGTAGCGGCCGAGCCGGCGCGTTCGGATGCCCGGCTCACTTGGGGCAGGCCCCACCCGGATCAGTTCCGTCGGGCTTGCCGTAGACAGTCAGCGTGATCGGATCACTCTTCGAGGCGGCTGACCCGGAAGACGGGTTCGACGCTTGCACGACACACATGCTGTCGGTCTGCCCGGGCAGCGGGTTACCCTTCGCCCATTGATAGCTGATCTTGCCGGTGTCAAAACCAGCGCTGGCTATCGCTGCGTCGGCCACCTGGCGGGTAAGCCCGGTCACTTTCGGCATCTTGGTGGCGAGGCTTCCGTCACTGGTGAACACCGTGATATCAGAGCCGGAAGGTACCTTTGAGCCCGCATCGGGGTCCGTGCGGGTAATGCGTCCGGCGGGCTGTCCGGAGGCCTCCGCACCGCCGTCGGTGTACTGGAACTTCAAGCTGGTCAGTAGTTTCTGGGCCTGGTCGGCGGTCTGGCCGGCGAGATTCGGGACGATGGCGGAGGAGCCGCCGAACATTGCGGGGGACGGGTCCGGGAATGCCCGGTCACCCTTGTAGGTGACCGTCGCATTCATCGACTTCACCAACGACTTCATGATCGCGAATCGTGAGGAATAGTAGTAGTTCTGGCGGGTGGTGGGGTTAACGAACTTAGCCAGGCTGACCGGAGCACTGTCGAGGTTGCCGGTCCAGACCGAAGATCCGACCTTCGTAGTGGTGGATATCACCCAGTCCTGATGTCTCGTGGGGGAGGTTCCGGTCTTTCCGCCGATCGCCACTCCGTCGCGCGGATTCGACTGTGCACTGGTGCCGCCCGTCATACTTCCCGCCATTGCGTTCGCCACGCCCGCCGCCACATCCGCGCTCAGGGCCTGGTTGCAGGTGACGGGCTGCCCGGCCAGTTCCTTACCAGCGGCATTGACGATCTTGGTGATGATGATCGGGTCACAGTGCAGGCCAGCACCGCCGATGGTAGCGGCGACGCCAGCCATCGTGAGCGGTGCCTGCTCATTGGTGCCGAGGATATTCGACGGCCCGACGTGCAGGTCTCCCTTGAAGTCGGCTCGGTGCGCACCCATTGTCTTGGCCGTGTCCCGGATGGCGCACAGGTCCTGCTGGGTGGCCATCTGCATGAAAGCATTGTTGACCGATGCCATCAGTGCGGCCTTCACCGTCATGTAGCCGCCCCCGGAGTTGCTGTCGTTGTCGAGCGGGTAGGAAATGGGGATGGATCCGGGGTCGCACGGTGCCGAGAATTGCTTGGCAGTGTAGGTCTGCGGCCCGTGGCCATCGACGAGGTCGTAAAGTCCGTGTCCGGTAGCTAACCAGTTGGCCAGGTCGATGACCTTGTAGGTCGAGCCGGTTTCGAAACCGCTCGCCCCCCCGTACGGTGCGTCGACGCTCAGGTTGTACGCCGTCGTGGCGGTGGCGTCGGGGGCGGCGCCATCGTCGAAGATCCTGTTCTGGGCCATTACCAGGATCTTGCCGGTGCCGATCTCGACCGTGTTTGCGGTCGCGCCCAGCTTGAACCGAGTTTCTTCCGCCGGCGCCTGGGTTTCGAGTACTGTCTGCGCCTGGTCGGTGAGGTCGAGGTCGATCGTGGTGTAGATCTTGTACCCGCCCTTGTCCCAATTGGCGCGTCGTTCGGCCGCGTTGGCTCCGAGGGACTGCACAACGGGAGCGGCACCGAGGTCTACCGGGAGGTTATCCGCCGCTTTGATCACGCCGAGCGCGTAGTCGCAGGCCGCTGCCGCACTCAGGTGTGTTGCGGTGCGGCATCCGTTATTCGGAGCGCTTGGCTTGATGTAGGACTCGATCGTGGTCGCGACGGCGTCGTCATGCTGCTTTTGAGTGATGTCCTTCGAACCGAGCATCGCATCAAGAATCTGGTCGCGGCGCACCTTGTTGGCGGGGTAGGTCTTGGGGCTGGCGAGTCCCTGGCTATTGGGATTCTGCACGATCGCGAGGAGACTCGCGGCCTGGGGCAGTGTCACATCTTTCGCGTGAACACTGAAGTACTGCAATGCCGCCGATTCGACCCCGTATGTCGTTGAGCCCATTCCGACGATGTTGAGGTAACCGAGCAGGACCTCTTTCTTCGTGTAGGCCTTGTCGAGGCCGATCGCCAGTTTCATTTCCTTGAGCTTGCGGTCGTAGGAATAGCCGTTGGCCTGCTTGATCGCATCGTCGCGCTGCTTGGCTTGGTTGTCACCGGTGTAAACGGCGGTAAAGGCCTGTTGCACGAGGATGTTCTTCACGAGTTGCATGTCGAGGGTGGAGCTTCCGCTCTGCTGGCCACCCTGTCCGTTCTTGACCACGGCGCGGGCTATCGACTGCACGTCGACGCCACCATGCGTGTAAAACCGTCGGTCCTCGCCGTCGACCGCGGCCTGCTTGAGCAGCGGCGACACCGCATCCCAGCCCACTACCTGGCGGTTCTGCTTATAAATCGTGGCGAGGAGCACGGGCTGGCCGCCGCTGTTCGCATAAATCTGGTTTTGCTGGGCCTGCTCGCCGATCTTTATGGAGTCGGGCAGGTTCTCAAAAATATCGATGGAGCCCTGCGCCGTCATGCTCGTGACGGCGATGGCCGGTGTGACCATCGCGGTGACCAGAACGCCGGCGAGAACACTGAACCCGACGAGGCCGAGCACCCCTCCGAGCACGCGGGACGGCTTCAAATTTTGGGCGGACATAGGATCAGGGTAAGGGATAACCGCCCTGTCAAACCTGAAGGGATGCCCAAATGACCACGTGGGAATACGTCACGACTCCACTTATCGTTCACAGTACCGCCGCGATTCTCAACAACTGGGGGTCTGAGGGCTGGGAGCTCGTGCAGGTCGTGACCGGGCCGGAAGGCGGGCTCGTCGCCTACTTCAAGCGCGAGAAAAAGGAAGCGAACTGATGCCACTCATCGCCGACCGTCTCGCTATTTTGGGGCTCGAGCTGCCGTCGCTCGCGACACCAGCCGGCGCCTACATCCCCGCGGTAGTGAGCGGCAATCTCGTGTTCACCTCTGGCCAGTTGCCTTTCGTGTCGGGAGCGCTTCCTGCCACCGGGAAAGTCGGGGGTACCGTCTCGCCGGAGGACGCCAAGACCTGCGCCGCCACCTCTGTACTCAACGCCCTCGCCGCGGTGCAGTTTGCGATCGGATCCCTGGATCGGGTGACCCGTATCGTCAAGGTGGTGGGCTTCGTCGCATCCGAACCCTCTTTCACCGGCCAGCCGGGAGTGATCAACGGGGCATCGGAGCTGCTCGGCGAGATCTTCGGCGATGCGGGCGTGCATGCGCGCAGTGCCGTCGGCGTAGCTGTGCTTCCGCTCGACTCTCCCGTCGAGGTGGAACTGATCGTCGAGTTCGCGTAGACCCGATTACTTCAACCGGTCGCTGATGCTCTGCATTACCGAGGTGTCGGCGAGCGTGGTGGTGTCGCCGATGTCCCGTCCCTCTGCGACATCCTGGAGCAGCCTTCGCATGATCTTGCCGGAGCGTGTCTTCGGCAGCTCGGCGACGATGAAAATCTCGCGCGGACGGGCGATCGCCCCGATCTGCTCGGCCACGTGCACGCGGAGTAGGGCGCTGGCCGCATCGGCCGTGTGCGTCTCCGCGTGCTCGCTCCGCAGGATCACGAAGGCGACGACCGCCTGGCCGCTCGTCTCATCCGCTGCGCCGACGACGGCCGACTCCGCAACGATCGGATGGGACACGAGCGCCGACTCGATCTCTGCGGTCGAGAGGCGATGGCCCGAGACATTCATCACGTCGTCGACACGGCCGAGCAGCCAGATGTCACCATCCTCGTCGATGCGGGCACCGTCGCCGGCGAAGTACTTCGGGCCATTCGGAACATCGGCGAACTTCGACCAGTAGGTCTCCCTGAAGCGCTCCGGGTCACCCCAGATTCCGCGAAGCATCGACGGCCAGGGCTCGGTCACGACCAGCAGTCCGCCGCCACCGGCCGGTACCGGATGCCCCACCTCGTCGAGTACGTCGATCGAGATCCCCGGTAGTGCCACCTGAGCTGAGCCGGGCTTGAGCGTGGTGACGCCGGGCAGCGCAGAGACCATGATGGCGCCAGTCTCGGTCTGCCACCAGGTGTCGACGATCGGGGTCTTCCCCCCCCCGATCACATCGCGGTACCAGACCCAGGCCTCCGGATTGATCGGCTCTCCCACGCTACCGAGCACACGGAGGGAGCTGAGGTCGAAGTCATCCGGCACCTGCCGTCCGAGCTTCATGAACGAGCGGATGGCAGTGGGCGCCGTATAGAAAATGGTTACGCCGTACTTCTGGATGATCTCCCACCACCGGCCGCCGTGCGGCGAGTCGGGCGTGCCCTCGTAGAGCACCTGGGTCGCGCCATTGGCGAGTGGGCCGTAGACGACATAGCTGTGCCCGGTGATCCACCCGATGTCGGCGGTGCACCAGTAGACGTCTGTGTCGGGATGCAGGTCGAACACGTTCTTGTGCGTGAAGGCTGCCTGGGTGAGATACCCGCCGCTGGTGTGCAGGATGCCCTTTGGCTTGCCGGTGGTGCCGGAGGTATAGAGGATGAAGAGCGGCGTCTCGGCGGGGAAACCCTCCGCTTCGTGCTCGGCGCCTGCCCCGGCCATCGCCTCGTGCCACCACAGGTCGCGACCCTCGACCCAGTCGACGTCGTTCTCTGCGCGCTTGACGACGAGTACGTTCGTGACAGTGTGCTTGCCCTCCTTGGCGAGGGCGGCATCCACCGCGGGCTTGAGCGCACTGACCTTGCCCTTGCGCCAACCCCCGTCCGCGGTGATCACGAGCTTGGCGGCCGCGTCATCCACCCGGGATCGGATGCTGTCGGCGCTGAAGCCGCCGAAGATCACCGAGTGAACCGCTCCGATGCGGGCGACGGCGAGCATTGCGATGACGGCCTCGGGGATCATCGGGAGATAGACGGCGACCCGATCGCCCTTCTCGATGCCAAGGGAGGTCAGCAGGTTGGCCGCGCGCTTGACTTCGGTAGTGAGTTCGGAGTAGCTGATGTCGCGGCGGTCGCCGGGCTCGCCCTCCCAGTGCAGCGCGATGCGATCGCCGTGACCGGCGAGCACATGGCGGTCGAGACAGTTGTAGGCGACATTGAGCTCGCCGTCTTCGAACCAGGTCGCGAAGGGGGCGTTCGACCAGTCGAGGTCCTTCGTGAAATCTCTGTTCCAGTGCAACAATTCCCTGGCCTGCGCGGCCCAGAAGCCGAGGCGATCCGCAGCGGCCTCGTCGTAGAGAGCGCCAGTGGCCACGGCATCCGCCGTGAATTTCGGGCTGGGCGGAAAGCGGCGTTCCTCGTGCTGCAGGCTGTCAATGGAAGTATTGGACATCGGTATCCCTCGCGCTGGCGCAGGCGTCGATGCCCACGCGAAATCGTGATCCGATCCTAAACCGCCCTGGAGTTACGCCCGATTGCGGGACGTCGCACGCGCAGTCTGGGAGTGTCGCCTTCTCGAGGTGATTGTCTCTTGCGCGGCGGGGCTGCCGGAGTACAATTGAGGACGTTGAATGCAAATTCGACAAGCAACGCGCAGTGATTCCCCCCAATCCAGCGTTGCTGTGGCGGCGCCGGTTCCCCCCAACAGGCGCCGCCCCTCTCGTTAACCCTCATCGTTAGCAGGGTGCCCTGGGGGTTGTGTACCGGGTGCTTGCGGGCCGAGCCCTCTCCTCCTCCCCCGGTGAGCCTGTGCCGCTCTCTCCACCGTGCGCCACCACGCCCGCCCCGCCACCCTGACGACGTTCTACCGTCGTTCGATGCTGATAGCCGATCCCATCGATCCGTCCCCCTCACTCGCATCGAGCCGCGATCCATTCGTCGCGAAACGGCCGGGATCGAGCCCTGGTGCCATCCTCCCCGTCGCTCAGGTGCCCATCGTTCCCCTGCGGCGCCTCTCGCATGCGGGCCTCGAGCTCGATGAATTCGGCCCGCTGTCATCGTTTGTTTCGGACGCAGCAGTGACCGATGTCTTCGTCAACGGACCAACAGAAGTCTGGGTCGACCGGGGGCACGGCGCGATCCGCCAGGAACTCGCGCTTTTTGACGAGGGAATGCTGCGCGAGCTCGCGGTGCGGCTGATCGGGCTCGGCGGGCGGCATATCGACGAGTCGACGCCCTGCGTGGACGTGCGCCTGCACGACGGTATCCGGATCCACGCGGTGCTTCCTCCGATCTCGATTCACGGCACGCTTCTTTCTATCCGGCTACCGCGGGTGCAGCGACTCGGTCTCGACGATCTTGCTTCGACCGGTTTCTTCTCGACGGTCGACTTCGAGACGGTGTCAGAACTCGTCTCTCGGAGACAGAACCTGCTCATCACCGGAGCGGGTGGAAGCGGAAAGACCACCCTGCTCGCGGCGCTGCTGTCGAGCGCGGCTCCCGGTGACCGAATCATCGCCATCGAGGACGTGGGCGAGCTGCGCGTGGCTCATCCGCATTTCGTGTCACTCGAAGCGCGACAGGCGAATCTCGAGGGGGCTGGGCAGGTGGGGCTTGAGCGACTGGTGCGGGAAGCACTGCGGATGCGCCCCGATCGGCTTGTGCTCGGCGAGTGTCGCGGGGCAGAGATCCGCGAGCTGCTCGCCGCGCTCAACACCGGGCACGACGGCGGAGCCGGCACTCTTCACGCCAACTCCCTTGACGACGTCCCGGCGCGCATAGAAGCGCTCGGGGCACTCGCGGGCCTGAGCCCGACGGCCATCGCGCGCCAGACCGTCAGCGCTATCGGCACCGTCCTGCACCTCGAACGCGACCGGGATACCCGGCGGCTCGCCCAGATCGGGCGGTTCGAACTCGACCGCCGTGACCGTCTGCGCATGGTGGAGTGCACGACGGAGTCCCGTGCGACGGCGTAGTCGTGCCGCGGATCTCGAGCCGCTCGCGGCTGTGGTGCAGCGCCTCGGGGTGCTACTCGCGGCGGGTGTGGCACCCGCTTCGGGCTGGGCTTATGTGGCCGAAGCGGCTCGAGGGAATGCCGCGACCGGAGCGCAGGAGGTGGCAGAGTCTGCCGCGCGGGGTGACTCCATTTCCGCAGCGATCATCACCGTTGCCCGGTCCAACGGGGCGGAGATAACGGCTTGGCGCGGACTCGCAGCGGCGTGGCTCGTGGCCAGCGATGCCGGAGCGCCCCTGGCCGCCACCCTCGCCGATCTTGCCGGATCCCTCCGCTCCCTCGCCCAAAACCAGCGGGATCTTGAGACCGCGCTCGCTGGCCCGGTAGCCACCGCGCGGATGGTCATGGTGCTTCCCGTGGTCGGTATCCTGTTCGGTATCGCCCTTGGCTTCGACTCACTCCGGATCCTCTTCACGACTTCGCCCGGTCTGGTGTGTCTTGCACTGGGCATCTCCCTGATGCTCCTCGCGCAGCTCTGGAATCGCCGACTCATGCGCCGCGCACGACCCACCCACCTGACTCCGGGTCTCGCGCTCGACCTCATGGCGATCGCGGTCTCGGGCGGAGCATCCCTGATGCGCGCTCGGCGTGCCGTGGCCGATGCCCGCGAAACCTGCGGAATCGGTGACGACGGCAGCGAGGCTGCGATCGAGGACGTACTTGCACTCAGCAGCCGGGCGGGTATCCCGGCGGCAGCGCTGCTGCGAAGCGAGGCGACCGAGGCGCGACGGATGGCTCGCAGTACCGGGGAGCGCACGGCCGCGACGCTCGCGGTGACTCTTATGCTGCCGCTCGGGTTGTGCATCCTGCCCGCATTCATGTTGCTCGGTGTCGCGCCGTTGCTGATCGCCGTCGTCTCGTCCACAGTCACCGGATTGTGATTTCTCTTCACCGATGCCGGGGTGCCGGGGTGTGGAAAGCAGGGCCTGCCGCACCATTGACGTGTCCGGCAGCCCACCGGTCACACGACGAGAGGAATGTGAACTATGAAGAGACTTCGCGCGCGGCTACGTCTGGGAGAGCTACATCGGGAGGAGGGCGCGGCCACGGCCGAATACGCGATCGCCACCATGGCAGCCGTGGGATTCGCGGGGCTGCTCGTCGCGATCCTGCGCAGCGACGAGGTGCGTGGCATGCTCACCGAGCTCGTGCATCGTGCGCTCACCTTCGCGGGCTGAACACCGCCCCCGCCAGGTTCGCCGAGAGCGCGGCAGCGTGACGGCTGAATTTGCGACCGTCATCCCTGCCGTGCTCCTCGTGCTCGCGGCCTGCCTCTCCGGGATGCAGCTCTCCACCCAACAAATCCGGCTTCAACAGGTCGCGGCGACGGCCGCGCGAAGTGTTGCTCGTGGGGAGCCTCCGGGGGCGGCATCCGCGATCGTGAGGGGAGCGAACCTCCGGGTAGAGCATCGCGGAGAGCTGGTCTGCGTCACGGCATCCGCTCTCGGGTCGACGGTCGTGCGGCTGATCAGTGCGTTCACGGTGAGTGCGTCGAGTTGTGCGTTCGACGGGGGAAGGTGACCGGCGATGCGCGACGCGGTGGCGAGTGAGAGGGGCTCCGGGTCTATCCTCGCGGTGGCGATCGTCGCTGCGGTGCTCATGCTGTTCTCGCTCGTGCTGCCGGTCGCCACAGTTTTATCGGCGCACCAGCGAGTGGCTGGAGCAGCGGATGCATCGGCGCTCGCCGCAGCGGATATCGCGGTCGGCATCCGCGCCGGAAGCCCGTGCCCCATAGCCGCTACCGTTGCCGCCGCGAACAACGCACGACTGGACGGATGTCTCGTCGACGGCACCACAGCCACAGTGCGGGTCACCGCTTCCGTGCTCGGTTTCGAGGTGTCCGCACGGGCAACGGCGGGCCGCCCAATCGGCCGGCGGAGTGGGCGTACCCATGACGCCGAGGGCGCGCAATGACGCCGCTGTCATGTTTCTGTGTGTATGGTGTGCGTGTCGGGACTACAACCGATATCTCCGACTCGCGATGCGTATCATCGGCGGTGCCGCCCTACGCTGAGCGAGGTTTGGTTTCACCCGGAGACCCACAGAGGCGGCGCGAGTCGCAGTAGTCGAGGAGTCAAGTGCCTGGCACGAAGAAGCTGGTCATAGTCGAGTCGCCCGCAAAGGCGAAGACGATTGCCCAGTATCTGGGCAACGGATACGAAGTGCTGGCCTCGGTCGGCCACATCCGCGACCTGATCGAGCCGAAAAATCTGCCGCCGGAGCTTAAGAAGGGCTCGCTCGGTAAGTTCTCCATTGATGTGGAAAACGGCTTCCTTCCTTATTACGTGGTCTCCGACCAGAAGAAGAAGACGGTCGCCGACCTGAAACGTGCGCTCAAGGGCGCCGACGAGCTCTTCCTCGCAACTGATGAGGACCGCGAGGGTGAGGCCATCGCCTGGCATCTCCTCGACGAGCTGAAGCCCAAGGTTCCGGTGAAGCGCATGGTGTTCCATGAGATCACCAAGGAGGCGATCGAGCGGGCAAGGGACAACACCCGTGACATCGATACCGCCCTCGTCGACGCCCAGGAGACCCGCCGCATCCTTGACCGGCTCTACGGCTATGAAATCTCCCCTGTGCTCTGGCGCAAGATCGGTCCTGGCCTCTCTGCCGGGCGCGTCCAGTCCGCCGCGACCCGCCTCGTCGTCGACCGTGAGCGCGAGCGCCTGGCCTTCGTGGCCGCCGGTTACTGGGACTTATCGGCGCTGCTCGCGGCATCCGCCGGATCGACACCATTCGAGTCTCGCCTCGCCCGCCTCGACGGGGTGCGCGTCGCCAGCGGCCGTGATTTCGACGACACGGGCCAGCTCAAGGCGTCGACGAATGGCAAGCCGGATGCTATTGCTCTCGACGAGCAGGCTGCAACGGCTCTCGCCGAGGCATTGCGCGATCCGTCGGTGTCTGTCGTGGTGTCTTCGGTCGACTCGAAGCCATACACGCGTCGCCCCGCGGCCCCGTTTAGCACCTCGACGCTGCAGCAGGAGGCCGCACGTAAGCTGCGTTTCTCCGCTCGCCAGACGATGAGCGTGGCCCAGGGTCTGTACGAAAACGGGTACATCACCTATATGCGTACGGATTCTCTCAACCTCTCGCAGCAGGCGATGACCGCTGCCCGGAGCCAGGCAGCCTCGCTCTATGGCGCCGAGAGTGTTTCCGAGAAGCCCCGTACCTACGCGAGCAAGAGCAAGAATGCTCAGGAGGCGCACGAGGCGATCCGACCTGCGGGGGATACTTTCCGTACGCCGGGGCAGCTCCAGGGGACCCTTCGCGGCAACGACTGGAAGCTCTATGACCTCATCTGGAAGCGCACCGTCGCCTCCCAGATGGCCGACGCTAAGGGAATGACAGCGTCGGTGGTCATCACCGCCGGTCCCGTGCAGGGCACGACGATGGCCGAGTTCGCCGCGAGTGGCACGGTCATCACATTCCGTGGATTCCTCCAGGCCTATGAGGAGAGCCGCGACGAGGAGCGCAACGACGCTGCGGAGCCAGCCGAAGCCAAGCTCCCACCACTCACTGTTGGACAGAAGCTGACGGTGACGGATGTCACGGCGAAGGGCCACGAGACCAGCGCACCGCCCCGATATACCGAGGCGAGCCTCGTTAAGACGCTCGAAGAGTTGGGGATCGGTCGTCCGTCGACCTATGCGTCGATCATCTCGACCATCATCGACCGCGGGTACGTCACCCCGCGCGGAACTGCCCTCGTGCCCAACTGGATCGCCTTTTCCGTGGTGCGCCTGCTCGAGGACTTCTTCTCCGACCTGGTGGAGTACGACTTCACGGCCAGCATGGAAGACGATCTCGACCGCATCGCCGACGGCAAGGAAGACCGCGTCGCCTGGCTCAACAGCTTCTACTTCGGCAGCGCGAAGCACCGCGGGCTCCGCAGTGTTATCGACAACCTCGGTGAGATCGACGCCAAGAGCATCAACTCGATCCGGCTCGATGACGAGGTCACGCTCCGCATCGGCAAGTATGGTCCGTACCTCGAGGTCACGGATGGGGATGCCGCGCCGGAGGCGACCCCCCGCCGCGTGAACATCCCGCCGGAGCTCGCGCCCGACGAACTCACCGTCGCGAAGGCGCACGAGCTGATTGACGCTCCCGTCGTCGTGGACCGGGTGATCGGGGTCAACCCGGAGAACGGCAAAAACGTCGTAGCCAAGGACGGTCGGTTCGGGCCGTACATTACCGAGGTGGATCCGGAACCTGCGGTGGTCGAGCCGGTCGAGACCGCGGTTGCGGAGCCGGTCGTTGACCCCGCCACCGGCGAGATCATTGAACCGAAGAAGAGGCGCGCTGCGCCGAAAAAAGCGGCAGCGATTAAGCCGCGCACGGCATCCATCTTCAAGTCGATGGACCTGGCGACTGTCGATCTCGACACCGCGCTGCGCCTTTTGGCGCTGCCTCGCATCGTCGGCCAGGACCCGGAGAGTGGCGAAGAGATCACCGCCCAGAACGGCAAATTTGGCCCGTACCTGAAGAAGGGCGTCGACACGCGCTCCCTCACTGAGGAAGACCAGATCTTCGAGATCGATCTCCCCGGCGCGATCGAGCTCTATTCCCAGCCGAAGTACGGCGCTCGCCGCGCATCAAGCGCCCTCAAAGAGTTCGACGCTGACCCCGAGAGCGGCAAACCCATCCGAATCAAGGACGGTCGCTTCGGCGCTTACGTGACCGACGGTGTCACCAACGCAACGATCCCGCGGGGGGAGACAATCGAGGAAATCGACTTCGAGCGAGCAGTTCAGATGCTCGCCGACAAGCGCGCGAAAGGGCCGGTGGTGAAGAAGCCAGCGGCGAAGAAGCCCGCCGCAAAGAAGCTAGTGACCAAGAAGCCTGTCGCAAAAAAGCTGGCAGCCAAATCGCCGGTTGCCAAGAAGCCCATCGCAAAGAAGCCCATCGCAAAAAAGCCCGCCGCCAAGAAGCCTGTGGCTGCGTCGTCGACCGCGGCGCCAGAGCGCACGCAGTAGGCACGCGTGCGGTACTCAGCGTGACCGGTCTATTCATCACCTTCGAGGGCGGCGATGGATCGGGCAAATCTACCCAGGCCAGCTTGCTCGCGGAGTGGCTCGAGGCATCCGGTCGCACGGTCGAGCGCTCACGGGAGCCGGGCGGAACCGAGCTCGGGCTCGAGCTGCGTGAGATCGTGCTGCACCGTCGCGGACACATCGCTCCGCGCGCCGAAGCCCTGATCTATGCCGCCGATCGTGCCCACAACATCGCTACCAAGGTGCGGCCGGCGATCGAGCGCGGCGAGATCGTAATTCAGGACCGCTACCTCGACTCTTCGGTGGCGTACCAGGGCGCCGGACGGGTGCTCGATCCCATCGAAGTGCGTGACATTTCGATCTGGGCCACCGAGGGGTTCCTGCCGCACCTCACGATCCTGCTCGATCTCGACGAGACAATCGGCCGGGAGCGGCTGGATGCGGCGCGCACCAAATACGACCGGCTCGAGGCCGAGAAGAGCGACTTTCATTCCCGGGTGCGAGCCGGATTCCTCGCGCTCGCGGCGGCGGAACCTGAACGCTTCCTCGTGCTTGCGGCCACCGACCCGATCGCGTCGATCGCGGCGGACATTCGAGCGCGTGTGACCGGCCTCTTATAGCCTTCTCGTATCTCCCTCGCCTGCCCGCGTGAACTCCTGCACTCCTGCACTCATGCACTCCTGCACTACGGGCAGTGACTGCGCGAACGGCGGAATGCCGCGCGGGCGAGTAAGGTCGGCCGGTCCGCTTAGGCTGGATGCATGACCGTGTGGGATGAATTGACCGGCCAGTCGGAGGCGATCGCAATCTTCCGCGCGGCTGCGGCCGACTCGACGCTCGGCGACTCCCCGATCGGAGATTCGGCCATGACGCACTCCTGGCTCATCACCGGCCCGCCCGGCTCCGGCCGATCGAACCTTGCCTATGCGTTCGCCACGGCACTGCTCAGCCCCGCGGCGACCGGCGGTGTCGGCAACCCCGACGGCGACGAGGGCACCCGGCGCCAGGTCGCCGCCCGCACGCATCCCGATCTGGCCGTGCTCAGTACCGAGGGCGTGATCATCAAGATGGATGACGTGCGCCGGCTTGTCTCGAGCTCCAATTTCTCCCCCTCGGTGAGCCGGTACCGCGTGATGGTGATCGAAGACGCGGATCGCATGCAGGAGCGCACCTCCAATGTGCTGCTCAAAGCTCTCGAAGAGCCACCGCCGCGAACGGTATGGATTCTCTGTGCGCCGAGCGAAGCGGACCTGCTGCCCACCATCCGCTCCCGCGTGCGGACGGTGCGACTGCGGGTTCCGAATGTCGCGGAGGTCGCCGAACTCATCGCACTGCGCGACGGGGTGGACATCGCGACCGCCACGCGCGCTGCCCGCGAGTCGCAGAGCCACATCGGCATGGCCCACCGTCTCGCCACGAACGAGGATGCCCGGCGTCGGCGCCAGCAGACCATCGAAATCGCGCTCGGTATCCATACCGTGTCGGGGGCGGTGATCGCTGCGGCGAAACTGCTCGAGCTCGCCGGCGAGGATGCCAGGGCGATCACCGAGGAACGCGACGCCGAAGAGCGCGAAAGGGCGCTCCGATCGCTGGGTATCGAACCGGGCGGCACCATTCCACCGGCGCTCCGCGCACAGTTGCGCACGCTCGAGGATGACCAAAAACGTCGGGCCACCCGCAGCCTGCGCGATGGAATCGACCGCATCATGGTCGATCTGCTGTCGCTCTACCGAGACATCCTGCTCCTGCAGCTCGACGCCCGGACCGAGCCGATCAATCTCGCGATCGTCTCCCAGCTGACGAGCGCGAGTGCGGCTTCGACGGCGGCAGAGACCCTCGCGACGATGGACGCTATCGCCACCGCCCGCACACGCATCGACGGCAACGTGGCTCCGGCCCTCGCCCTCGAAGCCATGCTGATCTCCACTGCTCGCTGAGGGATATTCATGACCTCTCGCACTACCCGCGCCGTGCTTATCGCGGCTGCTCTCGCCATCATCCTTCCGCTCTCCGGGTGTGTCGCATCGTTCCTGCCGAAGGCGCAAAGTACGCGGTCGACCCCGACGGGCGAGAAGGTTAGCGCCGACCTCACACCGTTCTACAGCCAGGTGCTGAACTGGAAAGCCTGCGAGGGCGGCGACTTCCAATGCGCGACGGCGAAGGCGCCGATGGACTGGAAAAACCCCGCAGCCAAATCGATCGATCTCGCGCTCATTCGCAAGACCGCGACCGGCACGGCGCTGGGCTCGCTACTCGTCAACCCCGGCGGTCCGGGAGGGTCGGGCTACGACTTCATCCGCGACAGCCTCGACTATGCGGTCGATAAGAAGCTGCAGCAGAACTACGACATCGTGGGCTTCGATCCTCGCGGGGTGAACAAGTCCTCGGCGGTGAAGTGCTACCAGGACCCGGTCGAAATGGACAAATTCCTCTTCGGTAACTCCCCAAACCCCTTCGGTTCAGATGCCTGGATCGCTGACCAGCGCGCCAACAACACCGCGTTCGGGGCGGCCTGCCTCAAGTACACCGGAAACCTCCTGGGGTTTATCGATACCAATAGCGCTGCTCGTGACCTCGACATGCTTCGGTCGACTCTCGGTGACAAGAAGCTCAACTACCTCGGCTACTCTTACGGCACGCTGCTCGGCGCGACCTATGCGGAGCTCTTCCCGAAGAAGACCGGCTACCTCGTGCTCGACGGTGCCCTCGACCCGGCGACAACCAGTTTTGACGTGGGAGCTACCCAGGCGCAGGGCTTCGAGAGCGCACTGCTGGCCTACATCAAGGATTGCGAAACTGGCAAGGACTGCCCGTTCAGCGGGTCCGGCGCGGCTGCGATGGCCGAGATCCGTTCATTGCTCGACAGTCTGAACGTGAGCCCGCTGCGCGCGAAGGATGGTCGCGAGCTCTCGAGCAGTGTGATGTTCAACGCCATCATCTTCCCTCTCTACAACAAGTCCAACTGGCCCTCTCTCACGCAGTTGTTCACCACAGTGATGCGCGGCGACCCCTCGGTGGGGTTCCAGCTCGCCGACGCTTACTACGGGCGCACAGCCGACGGTACCTACAAAGACAACTCGACCGAGGCGTTCATCGGCATCAATTGTCTCGACTACGCAGCCGAGTCCACCACCAACGCGAGCTTGAGGGCGGATGCGGCGAAGCTCACCTCTCTCGCGCCGACCCTCGGGGCCCAACTCTCCTACGACACCTCGTGTGCTTCGTGGCCGTTCCAGCCCACCCGTACGCGGGGATCGATTGCAGCGGATGGTTCGGCGCCGATCCTCGTCGTGGGAACCACCAACGACCCGGCCACGCCATATGTGTGGGCGAAGGCGCTTGCGAAAGAACTCCAGAACGGCCATCTCATCACCTACAAGGGCGAAGGCCACACGGCATATAACAAGTCCAACTCCTGTGTGAATAACGCCGTCGACGACTTCTTCGTCGCCGGAACCGTGCCGAAAAAGGATCCGCAATGTTGATCCCGCACCCTGTCCGCCTCGCCATGATCGCCATCGCGAGCGCGGGCCTCCTGCTCCTCAGCGGGTGCACCACCTCGCTCTTCCCGAATGTTGAACACACGTCACAGCCCACCGGCGAGAGTGTTCCGGCCGCAGTTGCCCCCTATTACCACCAGTCCCTCACCTGGAAGAACTGTGGGAAAAGCCAGCAGTGTGCCACGGCCATCGCGCCGATGGACTGGCGCAAGCCCTCGAAGACGACGGATATTTCGCTCGCCCTGACCCGGGCATCCGCCACTGGCACGCGGTTGGGCTCACTGTTCGTGAACCCGGGCGGCCCCGGGGCGTCCGGCTACGATCTCGTGCACGACGACCTGGACTACGCGGCGTCGAAGACCCTGCAGCAGAGCTACGACGTGATCGGCTGGGATCCGCGCGGAGTCGGCCGGTCGACACCGGTCACCTGCTACGACGATAAGAAGCTCGACGAGTTCATTTACGGGGTGGCCAAGAATCCGGTGAACAGTCCCGCCTGGGTCACCGAGGTGACCGACCAGTCCAAGGACTTCGCGGCATCCTGCCTCAAGAACACCGGGCCGGCCCTCCAATTCATCGATACCCAGAGCACCGTCCACGATCTCGACATGCTGCGCGCCGTCGTGGGGGACACGAAGCTCAACTACCTCGGCTACTCCTACGGCAGCGACATCGGCATGTACTACGCCGATCGCTTCTCGAAGAAGGTCGGCCACGTAGTGCTCGACGGTTCCACCGACTCGACACTGTCGATCTTCGACATCAACCTCACGCAGTCCGCTGGCTTCGAAAACGCTCTCAAGGCCTATCTCGCGGACTGCTCGTCGACGAAGGGCTGTCCGTTTCCGGGGTCGGTAGACGACAGCCTCGCGAAGATCTCCGCGCTGTACGACCGGCTCACCGTCACTCCGATCGATGCCCCCGACGGTCGGGTGCTCGACCAGAACCTGCTCGACACTGCCATCAATTCCGCCCTCTATGACAAATCGTCGTGGCACTATCTCAGCGATATGTTCAGCGAGATCAGGAAGGGCACCACCGATACCGCGTTCGTGCTCGCCGACTCCTACAACGGTCGCAATGCCAACGGCAGCTACAAGGACAATTCCCTCGAGGCGTTCATCGCGATCGGATGCCTCGACTATCCGACGGTGACGGATCCGGCCGTGATCGCGCGCGAGAACGCCCAGTTGATTCAGGCCGCACCCACCCTGACCCGCGCCACAGTGATCGGCGATGTGACGTGCGAGAACTGGCCGTTCCACAACCGCGAGGCGCCGGCTGTGGTGACCGGAGCCAACGCGGCGCCAATTCTCATCCTCTCCTCAACCGGTGACCCGGCGACGCCGTACCAGTGGGGTGTGGCGCTGTCGAAGCAGCTCAAGAGCGCCCACCTCGTCACGCGCCACGGAGAGGGCCACACGGCCTACAACCGCGGCATCCCGTGCATTGACAACACCGTCGATCGGTACTTCGTATCGGGTACCGTGCCGAAGAAGGACCCCGATTGCACGGGATGATACTCAGCCACGGTTTGTGCATAATTGCAGAGAGTGCAAGAATGGTGCCATGACACTCGACCACGCTACGGCAGGACTCCGCGAACGCAAACGTCTCGCCACTGCTCGTGCGATCGAGGTGGCGGCAATCACCCTGGTCGCCGACAAGGGCCTCGACAAGGTGACCGTCGACGAAATCAGTCGAGTCGCCGACATCTCTCCCCGCACCTTTTTCAATTATTTCGCGTCGAAGGAGTCCGCGCTCGTCGGCGCGACACCCGAGCCCCCCACCTCGGATGCCATTTCCGCCTACGTGAACGCCTCGGGCGGCACGGTATTCGACGGGCTCGGCGCGCTGCTCGCCGCCGCTACCGAGGGCACTTCCAACGACACGGAGCTGATGCTCAAGCGGCGAAGCCTGCTCAAGGACTACCCCCAGCTATTCGCGATGCGCATGGCGGCGATGCGTGAATTCGAGGATCGGGTGCGCGAGATCGTGGCGCTGCGTCTGGTGGCGGATGACCCGGCTCTCGCAACGGATTCCGACCTGCTGCTGAGCCGCTCCCGTCTCATCACGAACGTGGCCTTCGGCGCCATGAAGCACGCGTGGGTCAGCTGGGCCGACAAAGAAGGTGGCACCTCGCTGAGCGAGAAGCTCAAGGATTCCTTTGACGAACTGGGTCGCATCCTCGCGCCGGTGCGCTCCGTCTAATCGGCTAAGCTTTCAGGCGTTGCCCGCGAGAAATTGTGTGCACGCCGCCTTAGCTCAGTCGGTAGAGCATCTCACTCGTAATGAGAAGGTCATCAGTTCGATTCTGATAGGCGGCTCCACATCAAGTGCTGGTCCCAGGCTTGTCATTGCAGGGACGAAGAGCTGGCGGCAGAACGTGAAAAGCCGGTGCCGGGTTTGTCTTTTTGATGCAAAGACCGTACCGTCGCACGTTTCACCGCCGCCTTGCTCGAACGGTAGAAAGAGCGTTCTATTGGAGTGGTTCATCTTTGGTGGACCCGATCCTCCGGGCGCACCTCGGACAGGGCGGGGCGCACCGAGAAACAGGGAGAGAGAAAATGACCACCATCGCAATCATCGGAGCCGGCGCAGGATTGGGCCTTGCTGTCGCACGTCGCTTCGGCCGTGAAGGCTTCACCGTCGCTCTGATCGCCCGCAACCAAACCCGTGTCGACAACCTGGCCGCAACACTCACCGCGGAAGGGATTGGCGCGAGAGGGTTCATCGCGAACGTTCGAGACGCTGACTCTTTGACCGGCGCTCTCACCCTGGCAGCGGAGCAGCTCGGCCCGATCGAAGTGCTGCAGTACAGCCCGCTGCCAGCCAAAGAGTTCATGCGGCCGGTTCTGGAAACAGTCGCTGGGGACCTCGTTGGTCCGGTGGAATTCTCGATTTACGGACCCGTCACTGCCGCACACCAGGTGATCCCCGGTATGCGCTCTCTCGGTCGAGGAACCTTCCTCTTCATCAACGGGGCCAGTGCCGTGCGCCCCGGTGCCACCGTCACGGGAACTTCGATCGCTTTCGCCGGAGAGAGCGCCTACGCGCAACTGCTTCACGACGCTCTCGCCCCCGAAGGAATCCACGTTGCTCAGCTGATAATCCCGCAAGGGATCGGCGGCGGAGAGCCCTCGCACGAGCCGGATACTCTGGCGGAGACGTTATGGACGATCCACACCAACAGGGACGAATTTCGAACCTACGCCGCACCTCTCGTCTGACGGTTGCCAGTGATCGTCGCTGAAGACGATTGACCTCCCACCGCCGAAGCCATCGCATATGATACCCTATGGGGGTATAAGCGAAAGGCTGACTCATGGTGGGGTACACCGCTAATAAGGACGATCTTCTCAAGCGGCTTCGGCGTGCTGAAGGCCAGGTGCGGGGAATCCAGCGGATGGTCGATTCCGACACCTACTGCATTGATATCCTCACGCAGGTTTCCGCTGCGACAAAGGCGCTCGAAAACGTTGCTCTCGCGTTGCTTGATGATCATCTCGCGCACTGCGTCGCCGAGGCCGCGCGTGAAGGGGGCTCTGTCGCAGACGACAAGATCAAAGAAGCCTCTGCAGCGATCGCGCGCCTCGTTCGATCCTGACGTCGAATCCGCCACAACCAACCAACCATTCAGAAAAGAGATTTGCCGTGTGCAACTCCACCCCCTCAACGACTGACCTCGGTTTGACCGACAAGAACCACGCCTGCAGCTGTGGCACCGGCAATCACGGCGGAGCCCACTCCGATGCGGGAGAGGCGAAGACGGAGGGCACAGTGATGGAGCATTACCTGGTCGAAGGCATGACCTGCAGTCACTGCGTTGCGAGTGCCACCGAGGAGCTCTCCGCGGTCGACGGGGTCGAGAGTGTGAGCGTGGATCTGCACGCGGGCGGCACATCCCGCGTCATGGTTGTCAGCTCCAAACCGGTGCCGGTCGGCGACGTTCGCGCCGCAATCATCGAAGCCGGATACTCGCTGGTCACGGTGTAGCAATGGCAGAGACCGACGTCGAACTAGAGATCGGCGGGATGACCTGCGCATCCTGCGCAACCCGTATCGAACGCAAATTGAACCGGATCGATGGCGTTGAGGCGACCGTGAACTACGCGACGGAAAAAGCTCGCGTCAAGAGTTCGAGCGGGGTCGACATCCAGGCTTTGATTGCGACAGTTGCATCGGCGGGCTACACCGCGACCGCGCCGTTGCCGCGCGAAGCACCGAGCTTCGACACTGCCACGTCGAAACCCGACGAGGTTGTCGTCCTGCGTACCCGGCTCCTCATTTCTGCCGCGCTCGGGATCCCCGTGGCGTTACTGTCGATGATTCCTGCGCTCCAGTTCACCAACTGGCAGTGGCTCGCGCTCACTCTCGCTGCTCCAGTCGCGGTCTGGGGAGCGTTGCCGTTCCACCGGGCCGCCTGGGTCAACGCCCGGCACGGGGCGACGACCATGGACACTCTCGTCAGCGTCGGAGTTCTTGCTGCATTCGGCTGGTCGCTCTATGCGCTGTTCTTCGGAACAGCCGGTGAGCCCGGCATGCGGATGAGCTTCAGCTTCATCTCGATGCGCGGATCCAGCGCGAGCGAGATTTACCTCGAAGTTGCAAGTGCGGTGACCATTTTCCTTCTCGCCGGGCGGTATGTCGAAGCTCGAGCCAAGCGGGAATCCGGCGCGGCGCTGCGAGCCCTGCTTGAGCTGGGAGCGAAGGAGGCGATTTTGTTGACCAACGGTGTTGAGACTTGTGTCGCCGTGTCAACGCTTGCGATCGGCGACCGGTTCATCACGCGTCCCGGCGAGAAGATCGCAACGGACGGCCTGGTCGTAGAGGGTGCCTCGGCGGTGGACCGAAGCATGCTCACCGGAGAGTCCGTGCCGGTGGAGGTGGCTGTCGGAGACCGCGTGGTCGGCGCGACAGTGAATGTGGGCGGACGTCTCGTCGTCGAGGTCACGCGCATCGGATCTGAGACCGAACTTGCGCGCCTTGGCCGCCTCGTCGAAGAGGCCCAGACCGGAAAGGCCGAAGCCCAGCGGCTCGCCGACCGGGTATCGGCTGTTTTCGTGCCGATCGTCTTCGGACTCGCTGCACTCACCTTCGTCGGTTGGCTCGTGTTGGATGGGTCGATCGAGGCCGCTTTCACGGCCGCCATCGCCACCCTGATTGTCGCGTGCCCGTGTGCCCTTGGTCTCGCCACGCCTACCGCACTGCTCGTGGGTACCGGTCGCGGATCGCAGCTCGGAATCCTCATTCGCGGTCCGCAGGTGCTCGAGCAGACCCGCCGTGTCGACACAATCGTGCTCGACAAGACAGGAACCATCACCACCGGCGAGATGACGGTGGTCTCGGTAATCCCGTTGGGCGGGGAGACCAATGAGTCCCTGTTGAGAAGTGCTGCCTCCGCTGAGGTTGGCTCGGAGCATCCGGTCGGTCGCGCCATCGTCTCTGCTGCCGGAGAGAACATCGCCTCCGCAGATTCCTTCGTCGCGACCCCAGGGTCCGGCGTCATGGCCGTTGTCGGCGGAAGCGCCGTGCTAGTCGGCCGTGCCTCCTGGCTTGCGGAGAGTTGGAGCCTTCCTCTTCCGCGGCAGCTACGGGTCAGCGTTGACGCGGCGGAATCGGCCGGTCGCACGGTGCTCATCGTCGCTGTCGACGGGGAGCTCCGTGGGGCAATCGTCGTCAGTGACACCGTAAAGCCGACCAGCGCGGAGGCGGTGACAAGATTAGCCTCACTCGGTCTGACACCGGTGTTGCTCACGGGAGACAATGCGGGAGCCGCCGCCGCGGTTGGAGCAGAGGTGGGCATCGCCGACGTGCGCTCGGGTGTCACACCACAGGGAAAGCTCGACGTGATCCGGGCGCTTCAGGCCGAGGGCCGGCTGGTGGCGATGGTCGGTGATGGTGTGAACGATGCCGCCGCTCTCGCCGCTGCCGACCTCGGCATCGCGATGGGCACGGGAACGGATGCCGCGATCGCCGCGAGCGACGTCACAGTGCTGAGGGGCGACCTTCTCGCTGTCGTCGACGCGATCCGCCTCTCCAGGAGCACCCTCGGAACGATCAAGGGGAATTTGTTCTGGGCCTTCGCCTACAACGTTGCCGCTATACCGATTGCCATGCTCGGACTTCTCAACCCGGTGATCGCCGGCGCCGCAATGGCGTTTTCATCCGTGTTTGTGGTGACGAACAGCCTGCGGTTGCGTCGCTTTCGGGCCGGCGTGCCAGCGGCTCTATCCCCAGTCTCACCGGTCGTGAAAATACCCTAGCCAGGTATCCGCTGACGGAGCCGATCTCTCAAGACGGTGGGCTATCGTGGGGCGAAATTGAGCAAGAAGATCGCGAATGATGTCGTGGGAGTGGCAATGGTCGAGAGAATGAGCGGCATCGGGCGTATCTTCGCGACCGCATCCCTGAGGCGACTGCTTCTGGCATTGCTCACAATTGCCGCCATTCTGCTGGGACTCATCGGTATGCACGCGCTTTCGGCTGGCGTGGACACTCAGGGCAGCCATGCTGCTCACTCCGAGCTGGCGTCGGGGCACGGAAACCCAATGCAGATGGCGCCCGGGTCCGATGAAAGTGCCACGCTCGGGATTGCTTCAGCGCTTCTCCTTCCTGTCGGACTGGTTCCGGTTGAGGGGTGCACCGGGATGTGCGCAATGAATTGCCTGCTGCTCGGCATGGTCTGTGCTCTCAGCTTCCTGGTTGCCCTTACCGCTGTGCTTTTCGGCAAGCTCCCGGTGCGGCTGTTGTCCGGCATCCGAACAGTGACGCGTGTTTCTCCCATCACCAGTTCGAAAGTCGTCATACCGTCCACCCCCTCGCTCAACGCACTCTCCATCAGCAGGACCTGATCAGACACGCGGTTTCCCTCCCGAATTCGGGAGTCAGGTAAGTCGCTGCACCAGCAGCAGTTCCGTTGTCTCGTTCTTTTCTCCCGATTGGATTTTCCTATGTACACCCCACGAAAGATTTTCGTGATTCTCGCTATCGTCGGCAGTGCCTTTACGGTGAGCGCCTGCTCCACCGCGGCGACTCCGGGCACGACCGGCTCGTCCTCGAGTGCGTCAGCTGCGTTCACTAAAGCAGACGTCAGCTTCGCAACCGAAATGTCCGCCCACCACCAGCAGGCCGTAGAAATGTCGCAAATGCTGCTCGACAAGAGCGACATCGACCCACGCGTTGTCACTCTCGCCCAGGAAATCAAAGCCGCGCAGGGTCCTGAGATCAAGCAGATGAAGTCCTGGTTGTACGATTGGGGCCAGAAGTCAGACAGCATGTCGGGAATGGATATGGGCGGAACGCTGATGTCCGATTCGGACATGAACGATCTGAAGAGTTCGACGGGCCTGGCGGCGAGCAAGCTGTTCCTCGCCCAAATGACCGTGCACCACAAGAGTGCGCTCGTCATGGCGAAGACAGAAGTCGACTCGGGAAAGAACGCCGACGCTGTCACGCTGGCGAAAAATATCATCTCAACCCAGACCACCGAAATCACCACAATGAGCGACATTCTCGCTTCGCACTAATGCCCCGTCGCCGGCCTCTGGGGCAGGTTTCGTTGAAGAAGCGACCTGCCCCGAGGATCGGCGCTGACACGCCTTACGCGCATCGAAATGGATACCAGTGACCTCTCGCATATTCCTGCTTCATGACGGGGCCACAACCGCACCGCAGCCCGCCGAGGAGAAGGTCGGTTCGTGAAAATGCCCATGTTCGCCCGTGCCGCCTCGCGCGGTGGGGCAGTCTCCACAGCCCTCCTCCTGCTTACCTTTCTCGCCGGCTGCGCCACAGTTTCGACCGTGACATCCTCAGCCCCACCTGCGGCACCTGCGTCACGCTTCGGCCACATGCACGGCGTGGGATTCGACGCGACCTCGGATGCGGTCTATATCGCCACGCATATCGGGCTTTACACCGTCTCCGGTTCGCTCAGATCGCCGAAGGAGTCCGCATCTCTCGGTGGCCCCATCGCCGGTCTACGCCAGGACAACATGGGATTCGCCATTGATGGTGAGCGCATGTACGCTTCCGGGCATCCCGATCCCACCGTGTCTTCGGATGCCAATCTGGGGCTCGTATCCAACACCGATCAGGGAAAGAGTTGGAGTGCAGTCTCGCTGAAGGGCACAACTGATTTTCATGATCTGGAGATCAGTCATCCCGGCCAGGGCCCGACCACAATCTACGGGTTTGACAGCGCGGACGCTGTCATTCGGGTGAGCCGGGATGGGGGATCCACATGGACGTCGGGCGCCGCTCTTGCGATGCGGGATATGGCGGCTGACCCCGCTCTCCCCGGAACGATCTATGCGACGACGAGCGACGGACTGAAGGTCAGCCATGACTATGCGGCATCCTTCGAGCTCAGTCCCGGCGCGCCGGCGCTCTACCTGATCGCCGCCGCCGGGTCGGCCGCCCAGCCGCAGCTCGTCGGAATCGATGCGGCCGGGGTGGTCTGGAAGCAGTCAGCCAATACACCCTGGCGGGCAACAGGAGCGGTCACGGGAACGGCGGATGCCCTGGCCCTCTCCGTCGGCACGACATCGACGCTGGTAGTCGCCGACCAGCGTGGAATCGTGGCCAGCTTTGATTTCGGTGCGACTTGGCGAATCCTGGTGACGTACTGACTGCATTGATGAATTCGCCGTCCCGCCATTTCCCAGATAAGGGGAAGGAGATCAGGGGAAGGGATGGTGAGACCTTTGTGAGACCTTTATTCGGTTCTCACTGAACATCCCACGGAGGTGGCTCACGTTGCCGAAGCAGCGCTCAAGATCCCGAATGCACGTCATCGCCTTCCGAGGCTGGGCCAAGCGGTTTCGCGGCTATGAGTTCAGGGGGTTCGACGGGCTGGGACACTCGCTGCTCCCGGGGGATCCATCCGTCCCCGAAGACCGAAATCTCTGGCTGGGGGTGTCGTCGGGTTTGGATGACGAACAGCGTGATGCCGAGCGCAATTGCAACGAATGAAGCCCAGACGTTAGCAGGGATGCCGAGGAAGCCGTCGCTCGTCGGGTCGATGCGGATCGCCTCGAGCCAGCTGCGACCAAGTCCGTACCAGATCAGGTAGAGACCGAATGCGCGGCCCCAGCGCAGCGCCAGCTTGCGTTCCAGGAAGAGGATCACCGCCACACCGATCAGATTCCAGATGATCTCATACAGGAACAGTGGGTGAAACAGCGTGCCTGCAGCGAGCCCGGGGGGAAATTTCGCATTCGAGGATTCGATCTGCAGGCCCCAGGGGAGAGTCGTCGGCAACCCGAAGAGCTCGTGATTGAAGTAGTTGCCGAATCGGCCGAGTGACTGGGCCACCAGCATCGCCGGGGCGAGGGCATCCGCGAACGACCAGAAGCGGATCCCGTGTCGGCGGCAGCCGATGTATGCGCCAAGGGCGCCGCCAAGCAGCGACCCGTACAGTGCGTTGCCTCCGTCCCAGATCGCGAAGATATTCCAGAGGTTGGCGCCCGAGAAGAAGTAATCCCCGAGGTGAGTGAACACGTGATAAAACCGAGCTCCGACGATCCCGATGGGAACGGCCCAAATGATGATGTCGAGGACGACACCGGACTTCGCGCCACGAGTGGTGAGTCTTCGTTGTGTGATGATCACCGCGGCGATGATGCCGGCGAGAATACAGAGTGCGTAGGTGTGAACCGTCAGCGGCCCCAGGGGGAACTGCGACCACACGGAAGGGGGACTGGGGATGCTGGTCACTGCGGTCATCTCAAGCCTTCCAAGATTTGCAAGCTGTCTTCCTCGAGCTATCGGATCCGTCATCTCGCGCTACACAAGAGAGTTGGTGTGGCATTCCCGCAGGATAGCCCACGGGGTAAGGAGTGCGTTTTCAGTCTGGGTGAGAGTGCAGCCCGGAAACACGGGCGCCGGTCACCGCGCGAATGGCCATATCGTCAAGGTTCGGTAGTGCTTTGCCAATCCGATGTTCGGCCTCATGAACGATGCTTTCGGATTTGGACAGGGCAATGTCAGCGACGGTGACTTCCGCTGCGCCCTGGAGCCGATGCCCGACCCACCGCAGTTGCACCCTCGTAACGCCCAGAACCCCCGGCGTCGCCGAGAGCGCATCCTCGGCGCGAGCAACAAGCTCTGGCTCGATCGCATCCATCAGCCGTCCACCGATGCTTCGCACCGTGCCCCAGAGCAAGAAGATGATCGCCACGGAGATGAGGAGTCCGACGATCGGATCCGCCAGCGGAAAGCCGAGCATGACACCAATTGCGCCGACGACGACGGCGAGAGAGGTGAAGCCGTCAGTGCGTGCGTGCACACCGTCGGCAACCAGGGCGGCCGATCCGATCCTCTGGCCGACACGGATTCGGTAAATTGCGACTGCTTCGTTGCCGACGAAACCGATGACTCCGGCAGCGAGGACCCACCACAGATTATGCAGTGGCTGAGGATCGAGGAGCCGGTTGATTGACTGCCAAGCCGCCACAACTGCGGAGAGGGCCACGACCGCCACGATAAAGAGGCCAGCCAGGTCTTCTGCTCGGCCGAAGCCG
>JANYIZ010000035.1 GCA_025408445.1 Frigoribacterium sp.
CGGCCGCCTCAGATGGCTGGGGCTCCGACTCCACCGGCGCAGACTCCGGCGGCTACGACAGCGGAGGAGATTTTGGGGGCGGCGGCGATTTCGGCGGCGGCGGTGACTTCGGCGGTTTCTGACCGGCGGCGCCGCGCTTAGGTGTACCAGCTCGGCTCTGGGACCTCGTCGAGCAACACAAACTGGCCCACCTCGCGCTTTTTATAGGGCAGTGGATCGTGAAGGCTGTGCGTGCGGAGGTTACGCCAGAAAATATCGAGGCCGATGGAGTTGGCTGACGCGCGCGCCCCGGTCAGCTCAAAGATTTTGGTGGTGATCTCGAGGCCGTCCTCGATGATCCTCAGCTTGGCCGCCGCGACGAGCACGGCCAGTTCTCCGCGGCGCCGCTTCGTGAGATTCTCCCGTGGTTCGTGCAGCACTCGGCTGATCTCGGATCCGGCACGATCTATGAGTGCCTCATCCGCCAACAGCTTGGACTCGAGCTGGCCGTAGCCCTCCAGCAGATACCACTCTTCGCCAACTTCACGCTTGTTGTCGCCTCCGTAGGGCCAGGTGCGGGTTTTGGCTCTCGTGTAGGCAGCTGCAGTCTCGAGAGCTCCCTCGGCGATCCCCAGGTAGAAGTTCGCAAAGACGAGCTGGATGGCCGGCACGTTAAGCGTGTTGTACACCAGCGGTTGAAATACCTTGCCAACGAAACCGGCAGCCGAAGACCAGTCGACCCGTACATCGATGATGTCTACGGAACCCGATTCGGTGAGTCGCTGGCCCAGGTTGTCCCAGTCGTCGGCGAAGACGATCCCGGGCTGGTCCGTGGGCACAATCGCGAAGATGTGGGTGTCGGTGCCCTCGAGAATCCCCTCCAGCACGGTCAGGTCCGAGACCTGGCCACCGGTTGAGAACGATTTGTGACCGCTGAATATCAGTTCGTCGCCATCCTCGATCACCGTGAGATCGCTGTCCCGCGGATTGACGGCCCCTCCGAACAGGAGGTTTCTGGTCGTGTAGAGCTCCTCGACAGCCGCGATCTGATCCTCGGTAGCGACGAGCCGGGCGGCCCAGGCCCAGAGATAGTGATAACCGATGAGCTGCCCAATTGACCCGTCACCACGGGCCACGGCGCGGATGACGCGGTAGGCGGTATCCCAACTCTGGCCGCCACCCCCCTGCGCGACCGGGCCGAGAAGCGTCACCAACCCGGAGTCCTTCAGCAGCTGTACCTCGGCGAAGGGCGTCTGGTTTGCGCTGTCGCGCTCCACAGAATCCGTCGCGAGGATGGTGGCGACGTCCTCCGCGCGCGCGATCCACTCCGCGGCATCTGAGGGTCGAGGGACGTCTTTCCAGCGGTTATCGATCGAAATTCCCGTCGATGTGGTGAGGGTCATGATGTTCTCCTGATCTCGTGCGGTAGCGGTTATCGTGCGGTTATCGTGCGTCGAGGTCGAGCAGGATGCTCTTCACCGCCGCGTCAGTGGCAAGGAATTGCTGCACGGCGGGGTCGGCGGTGCGCAGATCGCTTTCTCGACCGGTATTTTCGCGGCAAGGTGGTACTCGATGTCGCACACAGCGGTGGCCGTCTCGGCGAAGTCGGAGTTGGCCTCTGGCACCTGGCTCAGCCAGGCCTTGCGCTGGTGGGCCGTGCCGATGCCCTCGGCGCCGTGCCCGACGACTGGGGTGAGTTGTTCGATGCGGATCATTCAGGGGCTCCAGTGGACGGGATGGTGGGCAAGGTGACTCGGCGAGCGTAGGGCTGAAGTGGCTCGCGCTGCCGGCACTGTTTCGGGATGTGACGCCCCGTGTCCTCCAGAGGCGCAGGCGTAGCCCGGATCGGTCACGATGGACTCATGGCCAGACAAATCCGTTTCAACGCGTTTGACATGAACTGCGTCGCCCACCAGTCGTCCGGCATGTGGCGTCACCCCGATGACCAGTCCTGGCGGTACAAGGACCTGCACTACTGGACGGATCTCGCGAAGCTCCTCGAGCGGGGCACCTTCGACGGAATTTTCATCGCGGATGTGCTCGGCACCTATGACGTCTACGGCGGCTCGAACGAGGCAGCGATCCGTCACGGCGCCCAAGTGCCGGTGAACGATCCCGTGCTTTTAGTGTCGGCAATGGCGCTGGTCACTGACAACCTCGGCTTCGGCATCACCGCTGGTACCGCCTACGAGCATCCCTATCCCTTCGCCAGGCGGATGTCCACGCTCGATCACCTTACGAACGGTCGGGTGGGGTGGAACGTCGTCACCGGTTACCTCCCGTCTGCGGCGCGCAACATGGGTCACGATGACCAGCTCGAGCACGACGACCGTTACGACGTCGCCGACGAGTATCTCGAGGTGCTCTACAAGCTGTGGGAGGGATCCTGGGAGGATGACGCGGTGCAGCGCAACCGCGAGACCGGTGTCTTCACCGACCCGAGCAAAGTGCATGAGATCGGGCACTCCGGCAAGAACTTCACGGTTCCGGGCATCCATCTGTCCGAACCGTCGACGCAACGAACGCCGGTGATCTACCAAGCGGGAGCGAGCCCGCGCGGTATCGCGTTCGCAGCGGGAAACGCCGAGGCGATCTTCGTCGCATCGTCGACCAAGGCAGGCCTCAAGGCGACGGTGGGGCGCATCCGCGATGCGCTCGAAGCTGCCGGTCGTGATCGCTATTCGGCAAAGATCTACACCCTCCTCACGATTATCACCGACGCGACGCCGGAGCTCGCGAGGGCGAAATACGAGGACTATCTGCAGTACGCGAGTGAAGAGGGCGCGCTCGTCTTCATGTCGGGCTGGATGGGAATCGACCTCTCGCAGTACGACCTCGACGAACCGATCGGCAATGTGAAGAGCAACGCCATCCAGTCGACGGTCGCGAACTTCCAGGCCGCCAACGAGGACGGCAGCGAATGGAGGGTGCGCGATATCGCCCGTCTCGGTGCCATCGGCGGCCTCGGACCGTTCATGATCGGTTCGGGAGAAGAGATCGCCGACCAGCTGCAGGAGTGGGTCACCGAGACCGACGTCGACGGCTTCAATCTCGCCTACGCGATCACGCCGGGTACCTTCGAGGATGTCGTCGAACATGTGATTCCGGTGCTGCGCGCCCGTGGCGCCTATCCCGAGGAATACGCGGAAGGAACGCTTCGCCACAAGCTGCACGGACGCGGTGACCGTCTGCCGGCCGAGCACAAGGGCGCGGGATTTCGCATCGGAGGAGTCGCGTCGACTGCCATTACCCCGAAGAACTAGCCGGCGGGCCGGACGAAACCGTTTTTCAGCATGAAGTCCAACGTGATATCCGCGGGCTCTTCGCCGCCATCATCGGCGCGGAGGTTGAGATTGCGAAGTGTTGTGCCGGTGATTGTGGGCGTACTCCTGTCGAAGATATCGGCCAGTTGCGGATACTTCGAGAGTGTTGCCGAGTTGAATATGGCAGCGACGTTGTAGGCGGAACAGAAGGCCCTGTCATCCTCGAGCACGGTGAGGTCGAGCTTGTTGATGCGGCCGTCGGTCGTATAGACCTCGCCGAAGTTGCAGGTGCCCCGGTCGGTCGCGGTGTAGACGGCTCCGGTGTCGAAGACCTTGACGCTTGAGGCGGGAACGCTGCTCGCCTTGCCGCGCGTGAGCCCGTAGGCCGTGAGCATGGGATTCAGGCCGTCGACTCGACAGTTGAACTCCGGCTCGACACAGAACGTACGATCTGCCACTGGAAGCGTCACGATCTGTGACAACTTGGTGATGCCCAGTTTTTTGCTTTCTTGCGCTCGGATGGCGAGGGCGTAGGTGTTGTTGAGCGGGGCTGGCGGGAGCCAGCTCAGCCCGTTCGCGGCATCCGCCTTCTTCACAGCGAGGTATTGGGCCTGTTTGTCGGGAATACCCTCCGTCTGACCGAGGTAGGTGAGCCAGGCAGAGCCGGTGTATTCCCACATCATGTCGGCGGTGCCGGACGTCATGAGGTTGCGAGCGGGTACGCTGCCCGGCACGTTGGTGGGGTCCGTGACGGCGAAGCCGGCGGCCTTCGCCGCGAGCACGGCGGGTTTACCGAGGATGAGTTGCTCGGTGAAGTTCTTCGAGGTGATGGTCAGTGAGGCGCCGCGCGGCAGGTCCAACGGGGTGATCGAGCCGGGGGAGACTCGTGGCGCGTAGGCGGTGGCGGGCTGCAAGCCGCACCCGGTGAGGGCGAGGATGCCGACACCGAGTGCAGCGATAGAGCGGATGATGCGATTCATCACAGTCCCTTCGGGCGGGCGACCTGTTCGACAATGCGGCCGAGCCAGTCGATGGAGAGTGCGAGTAGCGCAATGAGCAGCGCCCCGGAGACGAGCACGCTGTAGAGATAGAGATTGACGCCGGTGACGATGAGGATGCCGAGGCCTCCGTCGTTCACGAATGCCGCGAGGGCGGCGGTGCCGACCAACAGCACAAGGGCCGTGCGGATGCCCGCGAGCAT
>JANYIZ010000036.1 GCA_025408445.1 Frigoribacterium sp.
TGGAATTCACTCGTCACTTCCATCCTGGTTCTCATGGCTTTCCCGGTGCTTGCTGCCGCGCTGTTTGCACTGGGATCGGATCGAGTCTTCGGCTCCCATCTGTACAATGTGGAGGCTGGTGGGGCCATTCTGTGGCAACACTTGTTCTGGTTCTTCGGACATCCGGAGGTCTACATCATTGCGCTGCCGTTCTTCGGAATTATCTCCGAAGTGATCCCCGTCTTTAGTCGCAAGCCAATTTTCGGCTACAAGACGCTGGTCTACGCAACCATCACGATCGCGGCACTGTCCGTCACGGTATGGGCCCACCACATGTATGTCACCGGATCGGTGCTTCTTCCGTTCTTCTCCCTCATGTCGATGCTCATTGCGGTTCCTACCGGAGTGAAGATCTTCAACTGGGTCGGCACGATGTGGCGTGGGTCGATAACCTTTGAGACGCCGATGCTGTGGGCGATCGGATTCCTCATCACCTTCGTGTTCGGGGGGCTTACCGGGGTCATTCTCGCGTCACCGCCGCTCGATTTCCATGTTTCCGACAGTTACTTTGTCGTGGCGCATTTTCACTATGTTGTCTTCGGCACGGTCGTCTTCGCAATGTTCAGTGGGTTCTACTTCTGGTGGCCCAAGTGGACGGGCAAAATGCTCAACGAGCGGCTCGGCAAGATTCATTTCTGGCTTCTGTTCATCGGTTTCCATATGACCTTCCTTGTGCAGCATTGGCTCGGGGTCATGGGGATGCCCCGTCGCTATGCCAGCTATCAGCCGCAGGACGGTTTTACCTGGATGAACCAGCTCTCTACAGTCGGCGCTATGATCCTCGGTGTCTCGATGCTGCCGTTCATCTTCAACGTCTATGTCACGGCTCGGACGGCACCGCGTGTAACGGTCAACGACCCGTGGGGCTACGGGCGGTCACTCGAGTGGGCGACATCCTGCCCGCCACCCCGGCATAATTTCACCTCGATCCCGCGGATCCGTTCCGAATCGCCGGCTTTCGACCTGAACCATCCTGAGGCCGGGATTCCGGTCGGGATCGGCGGCTCGGGCGCATACACGGACGCTCCGCAGGCCGCGACTTACGATGTTGCGGACGGACAGGTCAAATAAAGGATGAATGCCCAAGCTCGAATATTCTGGATCCTCTCTGCTTTTTTTGTCATCGTTGATATCGCCTACGTCACCTGGAGCATCGCCCAGCACAACAACGGATATGTCACCCAGCTCGCCGGAACTGAAGGCAGGGGGCAGGGATCCCCGGTCGAATGGGCGGGTACCGTCACAATCGGGCTTTCGGCAATCCTCTCGGCGTTTGTCGGCTTCTACCTTGGCCGCACGAGCAAGTCAGTCGGGGGAGTGCTTCCTGAGGATCGACTGGATGCAAATATTGATGACGGCGATTCGGAGCAGGGGTTTTTCAGTCCTTGGAGTTGGTGGCCGATCCTGCTCGCAGCCGGGGGCGCTCTCCTGTTCATGGGAATCGCAATTGGTATCTGGATTGCCTTCTTCGGTGCTGCCCTTACGATCATCAGTCTCGTAGGGTGGGTTTATGAGTACTACCGCGGAAATTTTGCCCGTTAGCTCCACAAGCGTGCGACTAGCGGTTCCGGCCGATGTCGATGCTGTGTTTGCTCTTGTCGCGCAGCTCGGCATAGGTGAGAAACCCAATCGTGATTCTTTCACCGAGGCGTTCGCTCATGCCGTACAGCCGAGCCGAGAGCACGTCCTTCTTGTGGCTGATCTCGACGGTGTCGTGTCGGGTTACGCTTATACAACGATCGAGCGGTTGCTCTATACGAATGGTGACTCTGCCCAGATCCAAGAGCTCGCCGTAAACACGCCGGCCAGGGATCGTGGCCTCGGCAGCCTGCTCGTTTCGGCCATCGAAGAGGAATGCCGCTCGCGCGGCGTGCGCCAGCTCACGGTGGCGAGCAGCCATGCGGCGCGGTTTTACGAGCGCCTGGACTATCGTTCAACCTCCGACTTCCTGAAGAAGAGCTTCGTCAGCGACTGACCTGTTTCGGGCAGGATGACCGGGCGGTGAGGTCTGGGGTTTCCTGCCTCCTCGAGTCCATAGCGGATTTCGGAGCGGAGGGGATCTGCCGCGAAAGCCTGGCACGCAGAGCGTGGGAGCAAACGGCGATTACCGCCCGGGCAGAGGAAAAGAAATGGATAGGCCCGCGAAGCTGTCCGCTGGTGAAGCAGACCAAATTGCAGGAGTCATGGGAGGACTCCGCATCTCAGTCGATGACGGCGATCACGGCCATTGGGGTTAATAGCCCGGGGCGTCGTCGGAGCGAGAGAGCAACACGTGAACCATGTCGGTGTCCGCAAGCTCCGCTCCCGCTGCGTGGAGGATCGACTGGCAATTCAGCAGAGACTGACGTGCCTGCTCCCGAAGCGCCGGCCGGCCAACTGGCCCGTTTTCATATCCACGCCCATCGTCCCGCCGACGCAGACCGTATTACCTGCCCTCACCGCCTGGCTGTAACGCGGGTCGTATTCGGGGGCTTCGGGAAGAGAAATACCTTGCTTGGTCAGTGAGGGGCTCCCTTGTTGTCCCGAAGCGAGTCGACTTGTCCAAGGCGAGCGATAGAGTCTGCGTATGACGAAGCAGATCATCTCAACGCCGAACGCACCGAGCTCGTCGCTTTACAGCCAAGGAATCAGGGTCGGTTCGACGATTTACGTTTCCGGGATGATCGGCATCGACCAAACGACCACCGAGTTGGCGGGCCCGACAATCCAGGAACAGACCAGGCAAGCTGTGCGCAACTGCGTAGCGGTCCTCGAAGCAGGAGGCGGCATCCGCGACGATATCGTGCAGATCACAGTCCTTCTCACCAACCCCGGCGACTTCACGGGGATGAACGAGGCATATGCTGACGAATTTCCCACCGAGCAACCCACACGGGCGGTCGCCAAACTGGGCGTCGAACTGCCAGGTGTGCTCGTCTCGATCATGATGACCGCGCAGCTCGGCGAGTAGGCCGCTCTTAGCCCTCGCAACGCCAACCTGCGGCTCGCTAAACGCACCCAAAGAGATTACGCGGCATCGCTGAGGTGCCAGCGACTGGTCGGGGAAAGCAGGACATCGTCGACGTAACGGCGCCCCTGACTGAGATCTCTCAATCCATCTTCATCCCGTGGGTAACGGGGCCAGATTCGTTGGAACCATGTGGTGTCGGGGCCGATCTGGGCGACCGCGCAACGAAGTCCAGCGATGTTGAACGCTTTAGTCGCGCTCGTTGTGGTGCTTGAGCGACGTCCGCTGGGTCGACGAGCAGCAGAATTGTGCACGTGCTAGCGCGCAGGTGATCTGCCAGGTCTGGCGTATCGAACGTCCATCCGGACCCGTTTTCGTGAGCCGGGATGGGGACGATGTGCCTGCCGGAGCGTTCTATCGTCGCGAGGACGGGCGGATAGGCGGGCACCTGAACTGCGATCCCGTCGCCGGCTGCGGTGGAGTGCTCGTTCATGACTTGCAACACCTGCATGAGGTCGGTGTAGACGGGGGTTCGTTCGGGGCGGGGCGTCCAGCCCTGTCGGTTCATTGTGTTTTCGAATGCGCGGATGACCGGGTCTCATTCTGGCCAGAAGGGGTAGCCAAAGTCTTCTGCTGCCACCGTCTTGCTGAGTGCGTTGACCACGTGGTCCGGTACTTCGAAATCCATGTCGGCGACCCAGGCTGGGATTGTGTTTGCGCTGACTGCTCCCTATTTGACGCCAAATCCGTTCCGGAGCCGAGTTTCGTCGATCTCGGCGAACGGGTGGGGGCTCATCGGGCGAGGACCAGGTCGCCGCGGCTGACCGCGTGGATGACGTCACGCATCTGTTCCGTTTGACCGTAGTGCCGGGCGAGTTCCTCGTAGACATGCTGGAGCGCCGCGCCGGTGTTCAGGGTTCGGGGCGGTCCGTCGCTCTCAGCCGGTGGTTCGCTTGCGAGTGGGGACTCGGGATCGGCGGCCATGACGTCGATGCGGAAGTGGCCTCGGATCATCTCAGCTCGCGCAAGCAAGGGTTGCACCCTTCCTGTGGTGAGAAACTCCGCGTCGAGGTCTTGCTCGATGTGACGTCCAGCGACGAAACCGCGCACCCAAGCCTCTACGACGCCGAGACGGTGGGCGAGTAGCGCGAATGGGCTGTTGTGTCTGATGATTTCGAGGTCGATCCGGTGAATTTGGAAGAGGTCCGTCGTTTGCGCGAGGTGGTGTATTCGGCGGTGCATGCCGCAATGGAGCACGAGCCAATCGCGGCTGACCAGATAGAGCTTCTGAACCGGTACGCATCTTCGCCGGCCGATCCCGCGGCGCTCGTCGCACCTGGTGCGGTAGGGACGAATGTGGAAACCGTGTCAAAGCCGCCGCTTATCGCGCTCGACTGCGCGGGGAGGAGCCGGCGCCAGCTTTTGGGCTGTCGCCGGCGCTGCTGATCCGCTGAACTGCCGAGGTTGTCAGCGCCTGCGGCGTGTGTATACCTTGATTAGGAGCGCGACTGACGCGGCGACGATTAGGACACCTAGAATCGGGCTCATGTCTTTTGACAGGCTCTGCGCCCCGTCGTCCCGAAGCAGCCAGATCGCCAACGGTGTGGCGTAGAGCACACCGAGCAGCCCGGCCCACCAGCGCAGCGGCTTGACGCGGGCATCGACGAGGGTGCCGATGACCAGGACTGCGACGGGAACGATTGCCAGCATCGCAAATTCACCCAGGACCATTGCAGGGACTGCCCACGCTGCGATGTGCAGGTAGATCGGCGCGCGGCGGGTTGCGCGTTTGGTGGGGGTAGTGATGGTGTTGGACATGTTCTTCTCCGATGGCTGTAGTGGTGGATGACGTTTTGTGCGTTGGATCAGTGGATGCTGGGTTGTGCATCTTTGATGCCGATTTGGGCAACGGTGGCGGCGATGATTGCGAAGGCCGCAGCGCCGAGGAAGAGCCAGGAGAATCCGGACGTGAGGGCGTCGGCGATTGGCACGTTGGCTGCTTCAAGGGCTTCAGCGCGTGCGGTTGCGATCGTTGCGAGCACGGCCAGTCCTAGTGCGCCACCGATTTGCTGGCTGGTGTTGACGAGGCCACCGGCGAGGCCGGCTTCCCCTCCATCGACGCCGTCGACGGAAAGCTGGGTACCGGTGACGAAGGCACCTCCCAGGCCGATTCCGATGAGGATGCTGGGTCCGAGGATATTTACAACGAAGCTTGCGTCGCTCGGCGACGCGGCCAGCCAAACCAGTCCGCCGGCGAGAACGACCAGCGAGCCGACGAGGGCGCGTTTGTCACCGAATGCTCCGACGATGTTCGGGGCTATGGCGGCGACGACTACGATCGCTCCGGCCAGGGGCAGTTGCGTGAGGCCCGCGGTGAGTGCGTCGTAGCCGAGCACCGCCTGCATGTAGACGGAGAGCGCGAAGAACAGGGCGACCATCGCGGCGCCGACGAGAAGCATTACGAGGTTACCTGTGCTGAGGTTGCGGTTGCGGAACACCATCAAGGGCACGAGAGGTTCTGACGTTCGACGTTCGATGACGACGAACAGGACACCGAGGGCGATTGCTGCAGCCGCGAGCCCGACGGTCAGCGGGTGGGCGAAGCCGACCTGTCCGACTGCGCTGAGCGCACCGACCGCGGCGACAAGGGCGCCGGTGATTGTGATCGCTCCGGGGTAGTCAAGGCGTGTGGGGCTGCTGGCTGGGTCGCGGGTGATGAGCGACGGAATCATCAAGACGACGATGACGCCGATCGGCACGTTTACGTAGAAGACTGCCTGCCAGCCGATAGCCGCGGTGAGGACGCCTCCGAGGAGGACGCCGGCAGCGGAGCCGATGCCGGCGACTGCGCCCCAGATCCCGAGGGCCTTGGTGCGGTCTTTCGCCTGAGGGAAGAGCTGGGTCACGAGAGCGAGGGCTGCGGGGGCGAGAAGTGCTGCCGAGGCGCCTTGGAGTGCACGCGCAGTCAGCAGCATTCCGCTGCTGATCGACAGGCCGGCGAGTGCGGAGGAGAGGACAAAGCCGATGGTGCCGATGAGGAAGAGTTTGCGGTGGCCGTACCGGTCGGCGAGCCTGCCGCCGAGAAGGAGCAGCCCGCCGAATGGGAGAACGTAGGCGGTGATGACCCACGCGAGGGCGACGGTGTCCATGCCGAGTTGGTCACCCAGGACGGGAAGAGCGATGTTGACGATCGAGGCGTCGAGGACAACGAGGAATTGGGCGAGAGCGAGCACGCCGAGGGCGAGCCACCGGCGTGTGCTGCGGGTGCCGGACGCGGTGGAGGGGGTGGACGTGTGAGTGTCGAGCGAATTCATGGTCGAACTCCTTTCGGTTGGCGGCCGCCGAGGAATGGTCGGCGCCCGCGAGGTGGAAGTTGAGTGGTGCCGATCGCGTGGTTAGTTCCAGGCTCCGAGCATCACGAGGATGCCGAAGACCAAGACTCCGAAAACGATCGACCAGACGATTAGCTCGCGTCCCTGCTGCGTTTGAACCGGGATAACGCTGTTTTGTCCGGTGGGGCGTGGGGCGTTCGTGGGGTCAGTCATGGGTTGCCTTCTCTGCTTGTTGTGTGGGTGTGGACTTGTTTCGGCGTTAGGTCCACTGGCTGAATAAGGCGACGGCGATCAGGGCGAGTGGGACGAGGGCGACCCATCGCATGACGATTTCTTTTCGATTCATGAATTTCTCCTTTCTGCTGTGCAATAAAGAGTGGTCAATCACTCACTCTTCGGGACATAAAGAAGGGCGATGCGTCCGACGCGGAGTCACTCAGGGTGGCGGACACCGTCCGAGAGGAGAAGCGCCCACGATTCCGGTATCTCCTCGATTCGAGCCGTGACGATGAGGTGGCACAGCTGCCCGTAAGCGACGAACCTCTGCACAGCCGTATCGCTGGCACCAGATCGCTGCTTGGCAAAGTTCGTGACACGGGCCAGCCCATCGCGGAGTGCATCGCCCACTTCGGCGATCTCGGCCACGGACTGAGCGTGTACTTGAAGTAGCAAAAGACTCCGGTCCTGGATGAGTTTCGCGTAGGTATTACCCATGGCGAAGAGGACCGAGTCGGGAGACTGGTCTTCTACTCCGTCTGCACCATCGGCAAGCGAGGCGACAATTTGCACGAAGCACTCGTCCAATGCCGCGACGAAAAGTCTTTCCTTGCTCGGGAAGAGCTTGAAAACGTAGGCGGGCGAAATTTTTGCCCCGCGGGCAACGTCCGCGATCGTTGTGCCATGGAAGCCTCCGCGTGCGAATTCGCGCACGGCACTGGCAGTCACGGCTGGCTTGCGAAGCTCAGCAGTGGATAAAATCGAACTTCTTTCAGGCATAGGAGTGACTGTACACTCACACGCACGAGAGAGCAACCGATTCAACCAGTGCAGAGAGCGTGTTTTGAAGTCAAGTCTTCTGGCCAGGCTGAGCGGCCCGGGTTGACGAAGATGTGTGCAGCAAGGCAAGGTCATTGGGGATAAGTCCAAGTTCCTCTTCTAGCTGACAACTCGCGGCCTCGGCTGGTATTTCGTCCTCGGCGCCCGCCCCTCCGGGCAGGTCGTAGATCCAGCGGTTGATGGGATAGCGGTATTGCCGCGTCAGGAGCACAGCCAGGTCTGCTCGGTCAGTGGACCACCCTATGACTAACGGAGCGACAAGCCCTTTCGATCGCTCAAGTGGGTCCGGCTTAGATTGAGCACGGGGGTTCCGCCTGAAGTAGGCGAAATCGATCCTTCTTGGATGGACCTGGTGAGTCCGATATTGCTTCTTTAGATGACGCCAAAGGCCCCGACCAAGTGTTCTGGTCGGGGCCTTGTGACGGTGAACTTTGTTGGGCTAGTGGTGCTCTGAAGACCGTTCGAGGTCAGTCTTCGTGGCGGGTGCGATGCGGTCTTCGAAGAACCAGCGCGAGAGTGCAGCTCGAGTGCGCTGTGCTCCGGAAATCTGGCCGTTGGCATCCGCTTGGAGCACTAGTGGCTGGTGCTCGTTGAAGCTCACCAAGCGCCAGCGCTCATAGTCGTCCAGTTGCTCGTGCACCTCGATATACTCCCCACCGGGTAGGCGAACGATGCGCCCGGACTCGTAACCGTGAAGAGCGATCTCCCGGTCCTTCTTCTGCAGGCCGAGGCACACGCGCTTTGTGATGAAGAACGCGAGCACCGGACCGAGGAAGAACAGCACCTGGAGTACGTGAATGACTCCTTCGATAGTGACCTTGAAGTGCGTCGCCATGAGGTCAGAGCTGGCTGCTGCCCAGAGCACCGCATAGAACGTGACCCCTGCAGCACCGATCGCTGTTCGAGTCGGGGCATTGCGTGGACGCTCGGCAATGTGATGCTCGCGCTTGTCTCCCGTGATCCAGGCCTCGACGAAGGGATATGTCGCAACGATGGCCAGGAATGCAATGAGAATCACCGTGATCACGATGATGTTGAACGAGTAGGTGTGGTTGAAGAACACAACCTCCCACCCCGGCGGAATCAGCCGCAGCATTCCATCGGCAAACCCGATGTACCAGTCCGGCTGGGTACCAGCCGAGACGGGGGAGGGGTCATACGGACCGTAGGTCCAAATCGGATTGATAGTGAAGAAGGAGGCGATCAACACGATCACGCCAAAGACCACGAAGAAGAACCCTCCTGCCTTCGCCGCGAAGATCGGCATGATGGGCACCCCAACGACGTTGTCGTTCGTGCGACCCGGACCGGCGAACTGGGTGTGCTTGTTGATGATCATCAGCAGTAGATGCGCACCGAGAGCGGCGACAAGGATGGCCGGCAGCAACAGGATGTGCACTGAGTAGAAGAGCGCCACGAGCTTGGTGCCCGGGAACTCCCCGCCAAAGAGGAGGTAGGAGATCCAAGTGCCGACGACCGGAATTCCCTTGATGATCCCGTTGATGATCTGGAGACCGTTGCCCGAAAGCAGGTCGTCGGGGAGTGAATAACCCGTGAATCCTTCGGCCATTGCGAGAACAAAGAGAATGAACCCGATGAACCAGTTGATCTCACGTGGCTTGCGGAAGGCGCCGGTGAAGAAGACACGCAACATGTGCAGTCCGATGGCAGCGATGAAGAGCAGAGCCGCCCAGTGGTGAATCTGGCGGAACAGGAGCCCACCACGCACGTCGAAGGAGATATTGAGCGATGAGGAGTACGCCGCGGACATCTCGATGCCCTTGAGCGGTACGTACGACCCCTGGTAGGTGACTACCGCCATCGAGGGCTGGAAGAAGAAGGTGAGGAAAGTCCCTGACAGCAGGATGACGACAAAGCTGTAGAGAGCGACCTCGCCAAGCATGAAGGACCAGTGGTCGGGGAAGATTTTGCGACCGAGCTCCTTGACGAGGCCCGAAATGCTCGTGCGCTCGTCGATGTAGTTCGCCGCGGCTCCCGTGAATCGCGCTCCGCGACTCGGGACCGGGGCCGTGATCGTCTCGGTGACGGTCGGTGCGGCCGCAGGCTTAGTTTCAGTGACGGTCATGCTCGCTCCCAGAAGCTAGCTCCGACGGGTTCGGTAAAGTCGCTTTGCGCGATGAGATAACCGGCGGAGTCAATCGCGATGGGCAACTGCGGCAGCGGGCGTGCAGCCGGGCCGAAGATAACCTCGCATTCATTGGTGACGTCGAAGGTCGACGAGTGGCACGGGCAGAGCAGGTGGTGGGTCTGCTGCTCGTAGAGTGCCACTGGACATCCGACATGGGTGCAAATCTTGGAATAAGCGACGATCCCGTCGTAGTTCCAAGATTCACGGCCGGCGGAGATTTTGAGATCCTCCGGCTTGAGGCGCATCAGCAGGACTGCCGCCTTTGCTTTTTGCTCGAGTCGATCTTCCTTGTCATTGAGTCCCTCGGGGATGACGTGGAAGACGGATCCGATCGTGACGTCGGCGGCCTTGATGGGCGTACCGGACGGGTCGTGGGTGAGCCGGGTGCCTGTGGCCCACATGGTGTGTTTAAGCTGGGGAACTGGGTCGGCTGCCGGAGCCAAATCGCGGAAAAGGACCACTGCAGGAAGTGGGAATGCAACGAGGGCTCCGATGAGGCTGTTCCGGATGAGGGTGCGGCGTCCGAAACCAGACTCCTTATTGCCCAGCTTAAAAATTTCCACTGCCTGTTCGCGAGTGGCCTCTGTGCCTCGGGTCGGGTGGCGGGATTCCGTCATCTCGTCCCCGCGCATGAGGTTTTTCGACCAGTAGATCGCACCGATTCCGATTGCAAGAAGCCCGAGCGATATGCCGATCCCCAGGAACACGTTGTTCAGACGAACAGAGTTTGTGTCACCCGGAACAAGTGGGAATGCGACGTACGCAGCGACAGCGAACACGCTGCCAACGATCGAGAGGAAGAAGAGCGTGTAGACACGACGCTCCGCAATCCGATCTTTTTGCGGATCAAGATCGGTGGCCCGGAGGCGGTGCGGCGGGAGTCCGGGGTTCTCAAAGGCATTAGTAGGTACGACTGCCGTGCCGCTCTTCGCCACGGGGGGCTCGCTTCGGACTACGGCCGACCCGGTAGCGGCAGTTGTGCCACCGTCGTCGTGCTGTGCCATTCTGAATCCTTTCGGTGGTGCAGGCGTTCACGTGATGTCGAGGAGTGCTGGGGTGGAGCGCAGTGCTTGTGCACGGCGCTGGGGCGAGTGGGACTAGTTCGCTTTCGCCGCGATCCAAATCGTCACTGCGACGATCGCGCCGAGGCCAAAGATCCAGATGAACAGTCCCTCAGAGACCGGTCCAAGGCTGCCAAGATCGAATCCGCCCGGTGACGGGTTCTTGTCCAGGTACTTCAAGTAGGTGATGATGTCGGCCTTCTGCGTCGGCGTCAGGTTCGTGTCGTTGAACACCGGCATGCTTTGTGGACCCGAGACCATCGCCTCATAGATGTGAACCGGCAGCACACCGGCGAGGGCCGGTGCATACTTGCCCTCGGTGAGGGCTCCACCTGCACCAGCGACGTTGTGGCACATAGCGCAATTGACGCGGAAGAGTTCGGCTCCGGTTGATGCGTTTCCATCAGCCTGGAGATACTTTGACGACGGGATTGCTGGTCCGGGCGCAAGCGAGGCAACATATTCGGCGAGCGAGGAGACCTGTTCGTTGGTGAACTGAACTGGCTTCTTCTCGGCCTGTGGGCCCTGGTTGGCAAGCGGCATCCGCCCCGTACCGACCTGGAAGCTCACCGATGCCGCGCCGACGCCGTAGAGGCTCGGTCCGACTCCATCCACGCCCTCCGCGTTCAGTCCGTGGCAGGTTGCGCAGTTGGAGGAGAAGAGCTTCTTGCCCTCATCGACCGACGCCTGGGTGTTTACGGACGATGGTTCCGCGGAAGCCGTGCTGCTAAAAAGCGCGTAGGCACCGCCGGTTGTGACCAGTCCGATCATGATCAACGCGACCGTGGCAAGGGGGTGACGTCGACCGCGCCGACCGGTGCTACCAGTATTCGTGGTCATGCTTTTCTTCGCCATGCTGTGGTGTATCCCTGGTTCCGTTGGGTGGTGTGCGCTACTTGAGGACGTAGATGACCAGGAACAACCCGATCCACACTACGTCGACGAAATGCCAGTAGTACGAGACGACGATTGTTGATGTCGCTTCTTTGTGGCCGAAGTTTTTCACGCTGTAGGCACGGCCGATGATGAGCAGCATTGCTATCAGGCCGCCGGTCACGTGAAGAGCGTGGAACCCGGTGGTTATGTAGAAGGCAGAGCCATAGGAATTCGAGGCGAGCGACACGTTTTCGCTCACGAGCGTCGCATACTCGAAAACTTGGCCGGTAACGAAGATCGCTCCGAGCGCATAGCTTGCAAAGAACCACTCGACCATGCCCCACTGAGCAGGGCTGGGTCCGGTGCGGCGTTTCTGCAAACGCTCGGCGGCGAATACTCCGAATTGGGCGGTAAAGGAGGAGGCCACGAGGATGATCGTGTTGGTGAGTGCGTAGGGCACATTGAGCTTCGGGGTTTCGGCAGCCCAGAGCTCCGGAGATGTGGACCTCAGAGTGAAATAAATTGCAAAGAGACCGGCGAAGAACATGACTTCGCTACCCAGCCAGACGATCGTGCCGACAGCGACAACGCTGGGTCGATTGACGACGGGAGCGCGGAGTCCGGGGGAGATCGAGGTGCTGGTCACCTTCCTATTATGGCTGATGTCGGGGAGAGCAGTTCTCATTCCCCCCGGTAGTTCGGCCAAACTATCAGGCTCATCAAGGCTCATCGCTATGATCGCAGTCATGCCCTCCGACCTGTCTTGGCCAGCTCTTCTCAGCACCCTCTTGGATGGCGAAGACCTCGCTATCAGCGAAGCATCATGGGCGATGCAGCAGGTGATGAACGGGAATGCAACACCCGCCCAGCTCGCCGGCTTCTTGGTAGCGCTTCGGGCCAAGGGGGAGACCGTAGACGAGGTCGTCGGATTCCGCGACGCGATCCTCGAGAACTCGCTGCCTCTGATGGTTGACCCGATGGCACTCGACATCGTGGGGACGGGCGGCGACCGATTCGGCACGGTGAACGTCTCGACCATGGCATCGGTCGTGGCTGCGGCATCCGGCGTCCCGGTGGTAAAGCATGGCAACCGAGCGGCCAGCTCGGCATCCGGATCGTCGGATGTGCTCGCGGCGCTCGGCCTCAACCTCGACCTCGCGCCCGACGGGGTTGCCCGAGTCTTCGCGGAGACCGGAATCACCTTCGCATTCGCCGCGCTCTTCCACCCTGGCTTCCGGCATGCCGGACCGACTCGTCGTGAACTCGGTATCCCGACCGCTTTCAACTTTCTCGGTCCATTGGTAAACCCCGCGCGTTGCGAGGCCAATGCGGTCGGAGTCGCGCATCTCGAGAAAGTACCTCTCGTTGTCGGCGTGTTCCGTACCCGCGGGGCAGCGGCGCTGGTGTTCCGGGGAGACGACGGTCTTGACGAACTCACCACGACCGGCCATAGCCACATCTGGGAGGTCTCGCGCGGATCAGTGACCGAACACGATCTCGACCCGCTCGAGCTAGGAATCCCGCGTGCCGAGATCGCCGAGCTGCTCGGGGGCGATGGTGCCCACAACGCCGGTGTCGCCCGAGCGACACTTGCGGGCCAGAGTGGCCCGGTACGAGACATCGTGTTGCTGAACGCCGCGGCCGGGCTCGTCGCCTTCGACCTGGCGCGGGATCCCACGCAGTTGCAGTTGGGTATCCTCGATCGATTTCGGGCGAAACTCATGATCGCAGCCGAGGCGATCGACTCCGGCGCGGCGACGAGGAAGCTCAATGACTGGGTCGCCGCCACCAACGCTTGAGGCAGATGACGCCTGAGCTGGTCAATAATTGGGCTGGTCCACGACTGAGCTGGTCAACGACTGGGCTGGTTAACGCAGGCGAGCCTGCCGAAATCTCCCAGAGTGCAGGTGCACGAGGCAGATCCCGACAGGATCGATCACGGGATGACGCTAGAGAACGTCCTCGTCGACCCAGTCGAAGGTCTTCGTGACGGCCTTCTTCCAGAGGCGAATCAGCCGGTCGCGTTCGTCGGAGTCCATGTTCGGCGTCCAGCGGGAGTCCTCCTGCCAGTTCGAGCGCAGCTCTCCGAGGTCGCTCCAGAAGCCGGTCGCGAGACCCGCAGCGTAAGCGGCACCGAGCGCGGTGGTCTCCGCGACGACCGGGCGAACAACCGGCACGCCGAGGATGTCAGCCTGGAACTGCATCAGCAGGTTGTTGGCGATCATTCCGCCGTCAACCTTGAGCTCGGTGAGGTCGACTCCGGAGTCGGCGTTGACCGCGTCAAGCACTTCGCGGGTCTGGAACGCGGTCGCCTCAAGGGCGGCCCGGGCGATATGACCCTTGTTCACATAGCGGGTAAGGCCCACCATCGCACCGCGGGCATCAGCCCGCCAGTACGGTGCGAACAACCCGGAGAATGCCGGCACAAAGTACACGCCACCATTGTTATCCACGGTCTTCGCCAGGTCTTCGACCTCCGGCGCCGAATTGATGAGGCCGATGTTGTCACGCAGCCACTGCACAAGCGAACCGGTGACAGCAATCGATCCCTCCAATGCATAGTGCGGCTTCGCGTCCCCGAGCTTGTATCCCAGAGTGGTGAGGAGGCCGTTCTTCGAGTGCACGATCTCTTCGCCCGTGTTGAAGATGAGGAAGTTACCCGTGCCGTAGGTGTTCTTCGACTCTCCGGCGTCAAACGCCGCCTGCCCGAAGGTTGCCGCCTGCTGGTCTCCCAGGATGCCGGCGACCGGAACCTCGCGGAGGAGGCTGGCGTCGGACACAATGCCGTACACCTCGGAGGATGAACGGATTTCTGGCAACATCGACTTCGGCACTCCGAAGTCCGCCAAAATCCCGTCATCCCACTGCAGGGTCTCCAAGTCCATGAACAGGGTGCGAGACGCGTTCGTCACATCGGTGGCGTGGACGCCACCCTCGACGCCGCCGGTGAGGTTCCACAACACCCAGGAGTCCGTGGTTCCGAACAGCAGATCACCGGCCTCGGCTTTTTCTCGCGCCCCCTCGACGTTCTCAAGGATCCAGACGATTTTTGTGCCGGAGAAGTAGGTGGCTAACGGAAGGCCGACCTTGCTCTTATAACGCTCGACATCCCCGTTTGCGAGGCGGTCGACGATCGGCTGGGTACGGGTGTCCTGCCAGACGATGGCGTTGTACACCGCTTCGCCGGTGGTCTTGTCCCAGACCACCGCGGTCTCACGCTGGTTGGTGATCCCGACAGCCTTGATGTTGTGGCGGGTGATATTAGCCTTCGACAACGCCTGGCCGATCACCTCACGGGTGTTATCCCAGATCTCTTTCGGGTCGTGCTCGACCCAGCCGGGCTTCGGGAAAATCTGTTCGTGCTCAAGCTGTCCGGACGAGACGATCGATCCGGAATGGTCGAAAATGATTGCGCGGGTGCTGGTCGTGCCCTGATCGATCGACAGAATGTAGTCGGTCATGAGTTACCTCTCATTTAGCAAATTGTTGCGTCGTTGCAAACTGGGACCAACTCGAACGGGTTCGGGCCGGTCCGGTGCGAGACGACGGGCGGGAGCCCGACGCTCGCTGAAGAGAAGGTGGTTCTGTCTACTTCATGGCAAGCAGCGGAAGGAGCGGATGCGCGACCAAACCTGCAATCGCGCCACCGAGCAACGGGCCCACGATCGGTACCCAGGAGTAGGACCAGTCGCTGCCACCCTTGCCCTTGATGGGCAGGAGTGCGTGGGCGATGCGGGGACCGAGGTCACGGGCGGGGTTGATGGCGTATCCGGTCGGACCACCGAGGGAGACTCCGATACCGACCACAAGGAATGCAACCGGTAGTGCGCCGAGAGCGGCGAGTCCTGCTGGCGTGTGCGCGCCAGCGTCGCCGCCACGACCGAAGGCGATCACGACGAAGACCAGCACGAAGGTGCCGATGGCCTCGGTCAGAACGTTCCAGCCATAACTGCGGATGGCCGGTCCGGTTGAGAAGACGCCGAGCTTGTTCGCCGGGTCTGGCTCATCGTCGAAGTGCTTCTTGTAGGCGAGCCAGGTTCCGACTGCACCGAGGAACGCACCGATCAGCTGGCCCGCAAGATAGACGAGGATTTTTCCGATCGGGAATGCCGACGGGTTGTTTACCGCGAGCCCGATCGTGACCGCAGGGTTGAGGTGGGCGCCCGAATAATAGGCGGCTGTTACTCCAGCGAAGACCGCGAGGCCCCAGCCGAAGGTGACCATGAGAAAGCCCCCATTGAAACCTTTGGTTTTCGCGAGAGCGACGTTGGCGACGACGCCTCCACCGAGCAGAAGCAGGAGAAATGTGCCCACTATCTCTGAGAGAAATATAAGACCGAGATTGTCCACGTTGACCTTTCGACTTCACTAATCGGCCGCCAGCAAAATAGTGGCGACCCGATGCATTCGGACCAACCATATCCGCTCTACGCCAGACAACAGGGAGGATTCCACAATTGATTTCGAGGTTTTTTTGAATGCAAATCGATACAATGCAAACCGCGCGGTTCGCGGCCCGGCAACGGTGCCGGCGGTCGCTCAGTGAGAGGGGCAGTCGATGAGCGCAGGCGTGTCACCGCACGATCGATCACGAGTCAGAAGCCTTCTCAGCGAGGAGAAAGCCGACCTTGATCGGAGCATCCGAAATACCCGGTCTGAACTCGAAGCGGTGCTCGAAGCCCGAGCGGACGGATCAGCGGATGACGAGCACGACCCAGAGGGATCCACTCTCTCATCGGACTGGTCCCGCCTCCAGGGCTTGCGTACCAGCTTTGCTGCGCGCTTGGCAGAAACCGAGGAGGCAATAGCCCGGCTGGACGCAGGAACCTACGGCACATGTGCGCACTGCGGCCGAGAGATCGCCGCCGCGCGACTCGAAGCCCGGCCCGTCGCCGCGCTCTGCATCGATTGTGCTCGCGAACTACAGGGTTAAAAGCCGGCAGTGATCGGGGGAGTGCGGATGCCACCGCGCCAGACTGCGGCTGTCAGTGGCACTCCGGGCCGGTAGGCAAGGTGAATGACCGAGGGCGCAGCGAGAACCTGAAAGTCTGCTCGCCCGCTCACTCGGAGCGAGCCGACGGCATCCGCTCCCGTGTCGCGGCCAAGCGCCCTTGCCCCGCCGCGAGTGGCGGCCCAGACAGCCTCATCGATCGTGAGACCCATCTGTAATACGGCGGTGGCGACGCAGAACGGCATCGAGTTCGTGTAGGAACTTCCCGGATTGCAGTTGCTCGCCAGCGCTATTGCGGCACCGGCGTCGAGAAGGCGTCGGGCGGGAGCCAACGGCTCCCGAGTGGAGAGATCGCAGGCGGGGAGCAGCGTGGCTACAGTCGAGGATGACGCGAGAGCATCGATGTCGCCGGCTGTGAGGTGGTTGCAATGGTCGACGCTCGCGCAGCCGAGTTCTACTGCGAGTCGTGCACCTCCGCTGAAGCCGAGCTGGTTTCCGTGAAGTCGCAGTCCGAGCCCTGCCGCTCGTCCGGCACGCAGTATCTCCCGAGACTCCTCGATATCAAAGGCGCCGACCTCGCAGAATGCATCCATCCACTGCACGTACGGCGTGACCGCGCCGAGCATCGGACCGGTCACGAGGTCGATATAGTCGCGGCGGTCGACGCCCACAGGAACGACGTGTGCTCCGAGAAAGCTCACGGTGTCGGCGACTGCCGCCGCGACCCGCGCCGAGCGCGCCTCGCTCTCGAGGTCGAGGCCGTAGCCGGTTTTCGTCTCGAGAAAGGTCGTGCCCTGGAGTTCAGCCTCGCGCCGCAGGGCACTCGCGTTCGCCAGGAGAGTGACCTCGGATGCCGCGCGCGTCGCCGCGACGGTCGCCGCGATTCCACCGGCCTCGTAGCGCCGACCGGCCATCCGTGCCTCGAATTCTGCCTCACGTGAACCGGAAAAAACGATATGGCTGTGCGAGTCGACCCAGCCAGGCAGTACAGCTCGACCCGCCACCGATGTGCGGATATCGGCGGCTGGGGCATCAGCGGACCGACCGATCCAGGCCACTCGTCCGTCCGCGATCACGATGGCGGCATCGTGTTGTCGGGATCGATCCTCGTCCTGGGTGGTGAGTTCACCGATATCGGTGACGAGTTCAGACCTCATGGTCGGTCCACCGCCGCAAGCGCCTCGGCGAGGAGTTCCTCGGGCCGACCGATCGAGGCGTCGGTGAGGGATCCGTTTTCGGCGACGACCGTACCACCGACGATCACACGCTGAACATCGGAGGCTGACGCGCTCAGCAGCAGCTGGGCGGGGGCCGAACCGACCGTGCGCCGTGACGCCGGATTGAGCTCGACGAGGTCGCAGGGATCGCCAATGGTGAGGATGCTCCGGCTGATACCGAGGCTCGCGTAGCCGGCGGCGGTTCCGGCCGCGAGAAGAGCAGCGGGCGCGAACCGACCGCGGCGGCGGGAGGCGAGCCGTTCTCCCGCTTCCAGTCCGCGCAGCTCGAGGAGGGGATCGATCACGGCGTTCTGGTCGGAGCCGATCGCGATCGGGGTTCCTCTCGCAGAGAGATCGAACGCCGGACCGATCCCATCGCCGAGATCGGCCTCGGTAGTCGGACACATGACGACCGTGCAACCGGAAGCGCTGATGTGAGCACGGTCGGCGTCGGTCAGGTGGGTGGCGTGAATGATGCTCAGCCGCGAGGACAGCATCCCGAGTGTTGCGAGCACGCCGATCGGGGTTTCGCCATATTCGGCCAGGCAATCGGAATTCTCCTTCGGCTGTTCGGAGACATGAATATGCAGCGGTGTATCGGGGCCGAGCGCGTTACGTATCTCGGCCATGGCGCTCGGTGAGACCGCGCGCACGGAGTGGATGGCTGCGCCGAGAGTCACCCTTTCGCCTTCGATGACCTGCCGTAGTGCACGCCATCGGTCGTGCCAATGGGCGGCCGTGGCGTCACCGAAGCGCTTCTGCTCGGGAGAAAGGGGCCGTCCGATCGCTCCGTCGAGGTAGCACGCATCGAGCAGCACCAGACGGATGCCCACCTCCGTGGCCGCATCCGCGATCGCGCGCTCCATGGCGTGGGCGGGCAGATATGGCGAACCATCCACGCGATGGTGCAGGTAGTGGAATTCGCCCACTGCCGTGTAGCCGCTCACCAGCATCTCGGCAAATACCGCTCGGGCTACCAGGAACATGAGGGTCGGATCAAGCAGCCCGGCGAGGTGGTACATCGAATCGCGCCACTGCCAGAAGTCGCCGCCATCCGCATGGGTGGTGCCCCGCAAAAGACGGTGGAATGCATGCGAGTGGGCGTTGGCGAAGCCCGGAAACACCGTGCCGAGCCGGAGATCCCCGGTGTTCGGCTCGACATCGGGCCGAAGGCTCGCGATGCGGCCAGCGGCATCCACCTCGATGCGGACGTTGCCGGTGATCGAGCCCGGTCGCACGAGCTGGGCGCAGTGGAGGAAGACCACTCAGTATTCCCAGAGCGGCACCCGCAGGCCGCGCTCGCGCGCGACTTCGGCCGCCCGCTCATAGCCTGCATCGACGTGTCGCATCACTCCGGTGCCCGGGTCGTTGACCAGTACTCTCTCGATTTTTTGTCGGGCGAGATCAGTGCCGTCGGCGACCACTACCTGGCCAGCGTGGATGCTGCGGCCGATGCCGACCCCACC